>JABLYK010000001.1 GCA_018265835.1 Oscillospiraceae bacterium
GACGTTTCCGGACCGCTTCCAGCCCCTCCAGAACCTGAATCTGGCTTGCATCATATTCCTGTGTGATTTTATCTGTAATGTCTGGCATGGTTCAGTACCTTCCGTTTCAGGATTTTTTCTATCAGAGATTCTCCAGCCCGCTGCCGCCGCTGCGCTTTTGCAGCGTTGCAGAGCTGAGCTGGGAGAGATAATAGGTTTGGCCGCTTCCAAGCGAGCAGACCACGAAGGACTTTGGGAGATCCTCCGCCGCGTTTTCAAGCTGCCCGGCCTGTTCCACCTTGGAGAGCGTCTCGCGCGTGCGTCTGGAATAGGTCGCAGTGTCCATATCGAAAATGCCAATCACGCTCTTTTTGCGCACGATCACATTGTTGCCGAGATGCAGATACATCAGCGAATCCTCCCGTTTTCGACCGTCAGCACCCGGCCGCCCGTGCGGCCTGCAATGCGTTCGTCCTCGCAGCAGGTGATGAGCGTCTGTCCGCCGCCGATGCGGTTCAATACAAATTCTTGCCGCTGCGCGTCCAGCTCCGAGAGCACGTCGTCCAGCATCAGCACCGGATATTCGTCGAACTCG
Source organism: Oscillospiraceae bacterium (assembly GCA_018265835.1). Lineage (GTDB taxonomy): Bacteria > Bacillota > Clostridia > Oscillospirales > Oscillospiraceae > CAG-103. Next base: position 575 of record JABLYK010000001.1, read on the forward strand.
TCGTGGAAAATCTCGCGCTCCGCGAGTTTTAGAGAGAGGGCTGCGGTTCTTGTCTGCCCCTGTGAAGCAAACGCGCGCGCGGCCTTGCCGTTGATGCAGATCTCCAGATCGTCCTTGTGCGCGCCGGTGAGACACTGGGCGCTTTCCAGCTCCGCGCGCCGGTGCTGCTCCTGATGGTCGCAGATTTCGTAGTAAATTTCTTTTTCCGCGCCGAGCGGATTCGTCACGGTGCTCACGGTTCTATACTGCATCGTCATCGTGTCCCGCCCGCCGGAAAAGTCGCTGTGGATTGGCCTGGCTGCCGCATCCAGCCGCGCGGCAAATGCTGCCCGGTAGCGAATGAGCTTGGCCGAAACACGGCACATCTGGTCGGAGAAATCGTCCAGCATGTCGAGCAGGGAGGGCTTTTCGTGCCAGTCGCGCAGGATGCTCGATTTTTGCTCGTACAGCCGGTTGTATTCGCTCAGCAGCACGCCGTAGCCGGGGCGAAGCTGCGTAATGGCCATGTCCATCATCCGCCTGCGCGCCGCCGCGCCGTCCCGGATGAGATTCAGATCGTCCGGACAAAACAGCACCGCGGCAAAGCTGCCGGACAATTCTGTGGCCGTTTTTTTCACGCCGTTTTGAAAGATCTGCTTGCGCTGACCCTGCCGCAGCGCGATCTTCACGGTCTGACTGCGGCCATATGCCATCACATCCGCAAGCACTTCCGCGCCGCTGTAGCCAAAGCCGATCAGTTCCCTGTCAAACCGGGTGCGGAAGCTCTTCCCACCGGTGAGCAGATACACAGCCTCCAGCAGATTCGTCTTGCCCTGCGCGTTTTCGCCGGAGATGACGTTTGTACCCGGCGAAAATTCCGCCGTCGCAAACGCATAGTTGCGAAAGCCGTTGAGCGCAATTTTTTGAATCTCCATCAGTCCTGCTCCACGACCAGGGTGTTTCCGGCGAACTCCACCGTGTCGCCGGGACGGATCTTTTTACCGCGCATGGTGCACACCGCGCCGTTGACGGATACCATCCCGTCCGCAATGACGGTCTTGGCCTCGCCGCCGGAGCCAACCAGCACTGCAAATTTCATCAGCGCATCCAATTTAATAAATTCGGTTGCAATTTTAATTTTTTCCATATTTGTCGTTTTTCAGTCCGAAAAGGGGAATTACTGTCCTGCGCGCAGGCGCACGGGGAGAATCATATACGTAAACGTGTCGCTGCCGTCCGCCGGGACGAGGATGCACGGGGACGAGCCGGTATTCAGGCAAACATGAATTTCGTCTGCCGGGGCAGCCTTCAGCGCATCAGACAGATACCGGTCGTTAAAGCCGATTTCCAGTCCGCCGCCGGCGCCCTCGCACGGGCAGCTATCCTCCGCCTTGCCCAGCGGTGTGGCGCAGACAAAGTCAATTGCGCCGTCGTTGAAAGTCAGTCGCAGCGGCGTGCGATTCTTGTCGTCCACAATCAGCGCCACGCGTTCGACCACCTGCAGCAGCTCTGTGCGCTCGGCCTTCACCGTCACGCGGAACGCCTCCGGGATTGCCTTTTTGTAGTTGAGGAACTCACCCTCCAGACGGCGGGAGAGAATCACGGTATTTCCAACGGAGAAGGAGATGTGCTTACCGCCGACGGACATGACGACCTTTTCGTCGCTGTCGGCACACAGCCGCTCCAGATCATTCAGCGCCGTGCCCGGCACGATGAAGCTGCAGTCGTCGCCGTAGCCCTCGACCGTCTCACGGCGCAGGGCGAGCCGGTAGCCGTCCACGGATACCATGCTCAGCACGTTATTTTCAATTTCAAACAGCGTGCCCATGTAGACTGGGCGGCTCTCGTTCGTGCTCACGGCGAAGGAACACTCGTTAATCATCTTTTTCAGCAGGTTCTGCGGCAGGGAAACGCCGTTTTCCGGATCGACGACCGGCAGATCGGGATAATCGTCCGCGCTGATACCGACGAGGTTGAACGCGGATTTTCCGCATTTCACGTCAACCGTGCCGTTTTCCGCCGTGATGGTCACAATCCCGTCCGGCATCCGGCGCAGCATTTCGCAAAACAGACGCGCGCCGATCACGATGCTGCCGCTCTCCGCCACATCGGCCTCGATGTTCGTATAAATGGCCTTTTTCAGATCATACCCGGTGATGCGCACATCGGTACCGGCCTGAAGCAGCAGACCCTCCAGCGTCGGAATCGGGCTTTTGGCCGCGGCCGCTCTGGCGGCGGACAGTGCCGCCTGCTGCAGAATATATTTGTCGCACGAGAATTTCATGGGAGTTCCTCCTTTTTCACGGTCCTTCTGAAAGAAAGAAAGGATATTTTTTCGTAGTAGTCGCAGTAGGTATTTTTTTTGTGGAAAACAGGCCGAACGGCCTGAAAAATCAGAAAAAGTGCGGTGCAAAAAAATGTGGAGAATTTTCAGACTTTCAACAGCCTAAAACCTGTAAAACTCACTTTCCACAGCTTTCAACCGCATTTGCACGTCAAAGTAACGGGCGTATGTTGAAAATCAGTTTTTGGAGTTGATGTTGCTTGTAATATCCCGAACGGTTCCGGCCATGTCGGGGTTGGATTTGAGCAGATCTTCCACTTTTCGAATCGAGCTGAGCACGGTCGAGTGGTTGCGGTCGCCATATTCCGAGCCGATATCCTGCAAAGACAGATTTGTGAGATTTCGCATCAGATACATGGAGACCTGCCGCGCCATGGCGGTGTTCTTGCTGCGGCGCTGGCCGCGCAGATCGTCGCCGGTGAGCTGATAGTACCGTGCGGTCTCCTCAATGATGACCTCCGGCGTGGGAATGTAGGCGCCGGTGCGGATGACATCCTTGATCGCGCGCTTAACGGAATCGACCGTAATCGTGTCGTCGAGAATGTCGCGGTAGGCGGTCAGGCGCTTGACGACGCCTTCGAGCTGACGCACGTTGGAGGTGATGTTTTCGGCAATGTACTTCACCACATCGTCCGAGAGCATCATGCCGAACTGTGCGGCCTTGTTGCGGATGATGGCCATGCGCGTTTCCACGTCGGGCGGCTGCACGTCGGCAAGCAGGCCGCCCTCAAAGCGGGTGCGCAGGCGATCATCCAGCTTCACCATTTCCAGCGGCGGCCGGTCGGACGTGATGACGATCTGTTTGCCCGCTTCATACAGGCAGTTGAACGTATGGAAAAATTCCTCCTGCGTACTCTCCTTGCCGGCGATGAACTGGATATCGTCCATCAGCAGCAGATCGGCGTTGCGATATTTCTGCCGGAAGGCTTCCGTCGCGCCGCTCTGAATGGAGCGAATCATCTGATTGACGAAGTCCTCCGCCTTGACATAGGCAATGTTGGCCGCCGGCGTACTCTGGCGGATGGCCTGTCCAATGGACAGCAGCAAATGCGTCTTGCCGAGACCGGAATTGCCGTAGATAAACAGAGGGTTGTAGATTTTTCCGGGGTTCTGCGCCACGGCAATGGCAGCTGCGTGCGCAAATTTGTTCGACGGGCCGACCACGAACCGGTCAAAGGTATATCCGTCCATTTCCGGCATATCCTCGGACGAGGGCTTCTTTTCGCGGTATTCCTGAAGTTCGTCCTCCCCCGCGAGCACGACCAGCTCGAACGGGCAGGAAAACAGCTCGTACAGCGCAGCGCAGATGGTCTCCTCAAAGCGGCTTTTGATGATGCTGCGCTTAAAGTCGGACGATGTGTGGAGCACCAGCGTATTGTCGCCAATCTCCACAGGCGTACAGTCGGAAAACCAGGTGTTGACTGCGGTTTGGGTCAGCTCGCCGGAGAGGATCTCCATCACGCTTGCCCAGATATCGTTCAGTGAATTCATAACGGGAAACCTCCGAATCATCGGGTACAAAAAGCAGTGTAGATAACAGCGTTATTATACCAAAAACGGCACTGTATTGCAACCGAAATCCGCAAACATAATATTAAATAATGTATGATCGAAACCTGCGTTTCCGAACCGGCCATGATTCGTTTGCTTTTTGGGCGTTTCCTTGGTATAATAGCAAGCTGTTACGATCCATTTTTTGATTTCAAACATAAGGCCGGTATTTTCGTGCTACTCATTCATCAGGCGACAGAGCTGTTTCATGCAAACGAAGCCGCCTCCCTCCCGGAGCTGCTGGAGGGAGGACGGCTTCCTGCGCTTTTTTCCGGTCTGCCTGCGGTCGCACGCGCGCATCTGGCCGCAGTGCTGCGCGCGGAAACGCAGCGTCCGGTGTTCGTGCTCTGCCCGGATGAATCGGCGGCGGAGGCGTTTTCCAAGGACGCTGCCGCGCTTCTGGAGGAGCCGGTACCGGTTCTGACTGCGCGCGACTTTACGTTCTACACGGCAGAGAGCGTTTCCCGCCAGACGGAGCAGAAGCGGCTGGGCGCGCTGTATGGGCTTGCTGCGGGCAAAGCCGGCATGACGGTGTGTACGGTGTCCGGCCTGCTGCAGCGCGCGATTCCGAAGGAAAAACTCCTGCAGGTCTCCTTTACGATCGAGGACGGCGGCACGCTCCCGCCGGAGGACGTGGAGGATGCGCTCATCCGCTGCGGCTATGTGCGCACGCAGCAGGTGGAAGGGCCGGGGCAGTTTTCCCGCCGTGGCGGCATTCTGGACTTTTATTCTCCCGCGTACACCGCGCCGGTGCGCATTGAGTTCTGGGGCGACGAGATCGACTCCATGGGCTTTTTTGATCTGGAGAGCCAGCGGCGCACGGAGTCCATCCGGGCGTGCCAGATCCTGCCCGCAGCGGAAACGCTGCTGACGATGTACCCCGGCGGCAGCGCCGCGCTTGGAGAAAAGCTGCTTCAGTTGGCTGACCGGGCGGCGAAGCGCAAGAACTCCGATCTGGCGGCGAAGCTCTCCGCCTCCCTGCGCGAGGACGGCGATAAGCTCCGCGGGGGCGCGTCTCTCCCGGCGGCAGACCGGTATATGGGCTTTTTGTATGATTCGTTCACGACTGTACTCGACTATCTGCCCGAAGACGCGGTGGTGCTCATGGAGCAGCCGGCGCGCTGCGCCGACCGGGCGAAGGAGTATACAAAGCAGCTCACGGAGGATATCTCCCTGCTCGTTGGCAGCGGCACGATGGCCGCGCGGGCGGACAGCTTTTATCTCCCGTGGGGCGACGCGCTGCACCGCCTGCCGGACTGGCCGGTTTTTCTGGCGGACAGCTTCACAGTCGGCCGCTATCCGCTGGAGCCGCGCGCAATCTGCGGCGTTACGGTCAAGCAGCTCCCGTCCTACGGCGGCAGCGTGCAGACTGCGGCGGACGATATCGCACACTACCTCTCGCTGGGCTTTCGCGTCGTTGTGCTTGCCGGAGATTTCAGACGCGCGCAGCTTTTAAGGGACTTCCTCAACGGGCGCGGCGTGCACGCGCAGGCGCTGGAGCACCCCGACGCGCTGCCCGCGCCGGGCACGTGTCTCATCACGGCGGGGAGCCTCTCCGCCGGCATGGAGTACCCGCACGCGCAGCTTGCGGTGCTCACCGATACGCAGATTGCCGCAGGCGGCCTGCGAAGATCGAAACACAAGGCCATGTCCAACCGTCAAAAGATCGGCTCCTACGCCGATCTCTCCGTGGGCGACCTTGTGGTGCACGAGTATCACGGCATCGGCCGGTTCGCGGGCATCGTGCAGATGCCGGTGGACGGCGCGGTGAAGGACTATATCAAAATCTGCTACGCCGGGTCGGACAGTCTGTACGTTCCGGCGACGCAGCTTGACATGGTGTCGAAATACATCGGCGCGGGCGAGGATCACCCGGTCAAGCTCTCCAAAATGGGCGGCACGGACTGGAACCGCGCCAAGACGCGCGCCAAGGCCGCGGCCAGGGACCTGGCGAAGGGCCTGACCGCCCTGTACGCGGAGCGCGCGAAAACGCCGGGGCATGCCTTTGCGCCGGACTCCCCGTGGCAGACGGAGTTTGAGGAACGCTTCGGCTATCTGGAGACGGACGACCAGCTCCGCTGCATTGCGGAGATTAAGGCCGACATGGAAAAGCCCGCACCGATGGACCGCCTGCTCTGCGGAGACGTGGGCTACGGCAAGACGGAGGTTGCCCTGCGCGCCGTGATGAAGTGCGTGCTCGACGGGCGTCAGGCTGCGATCTTAGTACCGACGACGGTGCTCGCGCAGCAGCATTATCAGACGGCGGTGCAGCGCTTTTTTGGCTTCCCGGTCGAAATTCAGGTGCTCTCGCGGTTCTGTACCCCCGCGCAGGTGCGAAAAACGCTTGCAGACCTGAAAACCGGAGCATGCGACCTCGTCATCGGCACGCACAAGCTGCTGCAAAAGTCGGTGGAGTTCAAAAACCTTGGCCTGCTCATCGTGGACGAGGAGCAGCGCTTCGGCGTGGCGCACAAGGAGCACATCAAGGAGATGAGCCGCACGGTCGATGTGCTCACGCTGTCGGCCACGCCCATCCCGCGCACGCTGAATATGGCGCTCTCCGGCATCCGCGACATGTCCACGCTCGAGGAGCCGCCGCAGGACCGTATGCCGGTGCAGACCTTCGTCATGGAGCACGACTGGAACGTCCTGTGCGACGCGATGCGCCGCGAGCTGCAGCGCGGCGGGCAGGTGTATTACTTACATAACCGGATTGAGAACATCGAGCGCACGGCGCTGAAAATTTCAAAAATGCTCGACGGGGCGACGGTCGCCGTCGCGCACGGGCAGATGAACGAGGAGGAGCTGTCCAACGTCATGGAGAGCGTGGCGGAGGGCAAAACGCAGATTCTCGTCTGCACCACCATCATCGAAACGGGCATCGACATCCCGAATGTCAACACACTGATCATTGAGGACGCCGACCGCATGGGGCTTGCGCAGCTGCACCAGCTGCGCGGGCGCGTCGGCCGTTCGAACCGCCGGGCGAGCGCATATCTCACATTCCGGCGCAGCAAGCAGCTTTCCGAGATCGCGGAAAAGCGCCTGAGCGCCATCCGCGAGTTTGCGGAATTCAACTCCGGCTTTCGCATCGCCATGCGCGATCTGGAGATTCGCGGCGCGGGCAATCTGCTCGGCGCGGAGCAGTCCGGCCACCTCATCGACGTCGGCTACGATATGTATTTGAAGCTGCTGGAGGAGGCCGTGCTGGAGGAGCGCGGCGAAAAGCCGCAGGTGCGCGCCGAGTGCTCGGCGGATCTGGCGGTCTCCGCAAACATTCCGGAGGACTACGTCCCCTCGCAGGAGCAGCGCATGGATCTTTACCGCCGCATCGCGCTTGTGCGCACGGAACCGGAGGCGGACGATCTCATGGACGAGATCATCGACCGCTTCGGCGATCCGCCGCCGTCGGTCAACAGTCTGCTGCAGGTCGCGCTGCTGCGCGGCGAGGCCGGGCAGGCCGGGGTTACCGACATTTCGCAGAAAAACGGCTGTTTGAAGTTTTTACTTTCCGACTTCGACATGCAGCGCGTGTCCGCGCTGTATGCCCGGCCGGAATTCAAAGGGCGGCTCAAGGTGGACGCCGGGCAGAAGCCAGGCGTCATCCTGCGGCTGAAAACCAAAAACCGGGTCATCGAGCAGGCGCGGGAATTCATTTCCGCGTGGGCCGACGTCCGGCCGGAAAACCAACCAGAAAAGGAGAAGCGACTATGAAAACCAGAAAAATCGCGCTGCTGCTGGCGCTGTGTTTGCTGCTCGGCTGCCTCGCAGGCTGCGGCTCCACGGAAATCCGCAGCTCTACGGAGGACAAAGCGGATGCCTCTACCAACAAATTTGCCGCCGCGGTGAAGGCCTATAAGCCCAATAAGCAGGTCATGACGGTGGACGGCACCCCGGTGTACTGGAACGAATATGCCTACTGGCTGTGCACCGCTGCGACGAGCTATGAAAACTACTTCGGCGAGATCACGGACTGGAACGCGATCTATGACGAGCAGACCGGCCAGACCGTGTCGGGCACGGTTGCGGAGGCGGCGATGGGCAGCATCAAGCAGTACCACGTAATCGAGGCCAAGGCGGCGGAAAACGGCGTGACGCTCGGCGAGGAAGGCGAAGCCTATCTGGAAACGGTCAAGACGCAGTCCATCCAGCAGGTGGTTGGCGAGGACGGCACGGAGCAGGATCTGGAGGACTATCTCGCGGGCTATTACGTCGATCTGGACCTGTTTGACTATCAGAACAAGATTCAGTACCTCTATACTGCGCTGATGGATCACATCTACGGGGAAGACGGCAGCAGCCTGAGCGAGGACGATTTGAACGCGTTCCTTGCGGAGAACGAATATGTCACGGTCAAGCACATCCTCTTCAAGACCACGGACGACAGCGGCGCTGCGCTCTCCGACGAGGATAAGGCTGCGAAAAAGCAGCAGGCGGAGACGGCTGCCGCGCAGCTCAAGGCGGAAACTGACCAGACCAAGCGCGTGGAGCTGTTCGACACCCTGATGAATGAGAACAGCGAGGACCCCGGCCTGGCGAGCTATCCCAACGGTTACTGCTTCACGTCCGGCCAGATGCTCGAGGCGTTTGAAACTGCCAGCAAGGCGCTGGAGGAATACGAGGTGTCCGACGTTGTGGAGACCACGGCGGGCTACCATGTCATCCTGCGCCTGCCCACCACGCCGGACGACGTTGTGAGCGTCAGCTCCGACGGCACGGCGCAGACGCTGCGCTATGCCGCGGCCGCGGCGAACTACGACGCCCTGCTCAACGGCTGGATGGACGAAGCGGAGGTCGTCTGGGAGCCGGCGTTTGAGGCCATCGACTACGCTGCGGTCTTTACCCCGAAAGAGTCCTTCTGGAAGAAGCTCGACGTCTTCGGATGGTTTGACTGATCGAAAACGACAAAAATAAGAATGCCCTGACGCAAGCTTGTGTCAGGGCATTTGATCTACCGGATATTATGTTTCTTGCTCGGCCTTTAAGCGCTTTTTGGCTTCTTCGACCGTTTCCCCGTCTTTGGCTAAATAGCGGCCGACAAATGCATCTTCGATTTTCGTATAGCCGCCCACGACGGCGCCTTCAATCGTCTCAAAGGTTCCGACCACTTTTTCGGCGATTTTCTCATTTGCTTTTACAAGTTTGGATCTTGCCATTCTGAGAGTTCCTTTCTTTTTGTCGATTTGATGATCATTGTGATTCCGAGTACCAATACGAACAGGCAGATGGCTGCCCCGGTCAGAGCGTTCATCAGGCGCGCGTTTTCCTCCGTCATGCCCTCGAAGGAAACGAGCATTGACCGCTACAAGGTCAGCACGGATGCGGCGACCTCGGCGTACCCGATGCTGCGGATCGCCGCGAGCAGCGGCGAGGGGTCGTGACGCTGCTTCACTGCCCGGATGACCGCCATTGTGATCTTGTAAAACGTGTAGGTCGCAATGGTAATCATGAGGATGGAATCATATTTTGTGGCGATATTTTGCGACAGGCTCAGATAAATGACGCCGCTCAAAACGAAGCTCAGGACTGTGAGCAGGATGCCGGAGAGCTTCAGGACAAAATACTCAATCCCGGCGGACGCAGCGCCGCTGTTTTTGCGCTCGCACAGCACGGCAGAAAACCGCACAGCGCCCAAAATGACGTAGTACGCAAACATGCTCAGAAACCAGATGGACTGCGAATAAATTCCGAGCACGCCATGATAGAGGGCGTACAGCAGGTTCAGACAGAAGCCAAAGGCTGCGGATAGAACCATCCGGTATCGCCGCTCATGCACGATCCGGCGTCCAAACGTTGTTTTTTCCGCCCTGCGAACGAGCGATTGCTGGATGCGCATCTCCCGGTGCGGCCCGGCTCAGTCCCGGAGCCCTTTTGTCAGCGGGATCAGACACAGCAGGATCCCGATGCCGACCACGCCAATCACGATGCCGGGAATCATCTTGCCCCAGACCATGCAGAAGCACATCCCGACGCCGAAGGCCAGCGCGCCGACGACGCCGACGAGAATCGTCAGCACCGTTTTCCCCGAAATGTGGATCGGCGCCTTGTGCTCCATCCTGCGCCAGACGAACAGCGTAACAAGCCCCAGCACCAGCCCGACACAGCCAAAAACAATGCCCGGCTTGAACGCGTTCCATTCCGGAATGAGCGCCATGCAGAAACCAAGCGCAAACAGTACGCCGCTGACGGTTCCCAGAACCAGCGCAACAAAACTGCTCTTTTTCATGACTACACCTCCAAAATCAATAACACAACAGTTGCTGCTTTTTTGCCTGAATATAGTATAATTGGATGCGGAAGAAGAAACAATCATCAAATTACAAACAAGTATTGGAATAATAAAGAGGTCGAACATGAATACGAAAAACAACCGGAGACGGCGGGAATCCATCGAACGTATCGAAAAAACGTTTCTGGAGCTGATGCAGACCAAGGAGCTGTCGGAAATTTCCGTGTCTGAGATTTGTAAGGCGTGTGGTCTGAATCGAAGCACGTTTTATGCGAACTTTGTCGATTTGTATGATCTGGCCGACAAGGTGCGCGAGCAGCTGGAGGAGGACCTGGGCTGCCTCTATGAGCCGGAACGGACACAGGGGTTTAACAGCAATGATTATCTGAAGCTGTTCAGACACATTCAGGAGAACCAGCTGTTTTACCGGACCTATTTTAAGCTGGGCTACGACAATCAGGAGCAAATCTTTCGATACGATACGCATCAGGCGGCAAACTTTTTTGATAACCGGCACATTGAATATCACATCGAGTTTTTCAAAAGCGGCTTTAACGCGGTTGTAAAGAAGTGGCTTGCGGGCGGGTGTCAGGAAACGCCGGAGGAGATCGACGAGATCATTCGCAGTGAATACCAGGGGCGTTCCTGAGAGCAGACCAAAATGGGAAACGGCGCAGCAAACGCTGCGCCGTTTCCCATCTTGATAAGCCCTTATGATTTCACATAGGCCATGATGTTTTTCAGCAGGCCGGAACCGAACTTCAGGTCGATGAACTGCAGCCAGCTCCGGGCATTGTCCAGAATGCGCGGGTCGCTCAGCCAGTAGCGCATGAGCACCCTGCGGTCCACGTCCCGCACCAGCTTGCTCACGGACAGCATGGCGACGTATGCATCGTCCAGCACGCCGAGCAGCGGAACCGAGTCGGGGAACAGGTCGAACGGCGACACAATGTACAGCACCGACGCCAGAAGATCGAGCTTCCGGCCGGTCGGCACGTCAGGGTCGCCCATCAGCTTGCACAGCAGGTAGACAAAGTCCGGCACACAGGTGACGGCGTCCGCCGTTTTTGCGCCGAAGTGGCTGGCCATGGCGCGGTTCGCCTGATTCCGAAAACGCTTGTAAAACCGGTCGAATGCATTGTCGTCCATGCGCATGGTTGTTTTGGTCATGAAAAGACCTCCCGTCTGTCAGTGTCGCCCCTTATTATACCGGAAGAGCCTGAATTCTTCAACTGCAATTTGATTGCCAAGCTGCCCCGGCGGCGGTATAATAAAAAAATCAAGTTTGAACTGCGAGGGACAGCCATGATTCGATTCTTTCACGGCCGGACGCTGACCATGACCGGCGCGCCGGCGATTACGGCGGACGAGGTCTGGGTGGACGGCAGCGCCATCGCCTACGTAGGCCCGGCGAAAGCGGACGCGCCCGCCTTTGAGCGCGAGATCGACCTGCGCGGCAACCTGCTGATGCCGGGCTTCAAAAACGCGCATGCGCATTCGGGCATGAGCTTCGTGCGCTCCTATGCCGATGATCTGCCGCTGCAGGACTGGCTCTTTGGCAAGATCATCCCGCTGGAGGACAAGCTCACGCCGGAGGACGTCTACGTGTTTACGAAGCTGTCCATCCTCGAATACCTCACCAGCGGCATCACCGCGGCGTTCGACATGTACTACTTCCGCGACGCGATCGCGCAGGCGGCCGTCGATTGCGGCTTTCGCACGGTGCTGTGCGGCGGGGGCGGCCCCGGCAAGCAGCTCGAAGCGGAGTATCGGCGCTACAACAGCCTGCACCCGCTCGTGTCGTATCAGCTCGGTGTCCACGCGGAGTACACCACGCCGCTCGACCAGCTCCGCGAGGCGGGCGAGGTGGCGCGCGCGCTGCACGCGCCGGTGTTTGCGCACAATTCCGAGACGGTGTCCGAGGTGGCCGAGTGCATCGGGCGCTACGGCAAAACGCCCACGGAGCTGTTCGAGTCTCTGGGGCACTACGATTATGGCGGCGGCGGGTTCCACTGCGTGCATATGACGCAGCACGATCTGGAGATCTTCCGCGACCGCGGGCTCTGGGTCGTGACGAATCCCGGCTCCAACGCGAAGCTTGCCAGCGGCGTCGCGCCGCTGGAGACCATGCGCGCCATGGGCATCCATATGGCCATCGGCACGGACGGCCCGTCGAGCAACAATGCGCTCGACTTCTTCCGCGAAATGTACCTCGCCGCCGTGCTGCAAAAGCTGCGGCAGGGCGACGCTGCCGCGTGCCCGGCGGATGCGGTGCTGGAGATGGCGACAGCCGGCGGCGCGCGGGCGATGGGGCTTTTGGACTGCGACTGCATCGCGCCCGGCAAGCAGGCGGATCTCATCGTCATCGACCTGCACCGGCCGAATATGCAGCCTGTGCACAACGCCGCGCGCAATCTGGTCTACAGCGGCTCCAAGGAAAATGTGAAGCTCACCATGGTTGCGGGGCGCGTGCTGTATGAGGACGGCGCGTTCTGCATGGGCGAAGACGCAGAGGACATCTATCGGGAAACGCAGGCGCATTTTCGTAAGTTATTAGAAAGACAATGATTGCATGGAATCAGGGCGCCATGCTATAATATCTTTGCCGAAAAACGGACATTTTTGGCCAATCAGGGAAAGATATGGGGAATGCGAGTTATGACAGAAGCGAACATGAACGCCTATGTGGCGATTCTGGAGGAAGAGCTGATGCTCGCCACCGGCTGTACGGAGCCGATTGCCATTGCGTACTGCGCGGCGAAGCTGCGCGAAACGCTCGGCGGCGCGCCGGAAACCGTGCTGGCGGAGGTCAGCGGCAACATTTTGAAGAACGTCAAAAGCGTCGTCGTGCCGAATACCGGCGGAATGAAAGGCGTCAACGCAGCGGTGGCCGCGGGCGTCATCGCCGGGCGGCAGGATGCAGAGCTGCAGGTCATCTCCAACGTGTCGGAGGCGGAGCTGCAGACCATCCGGGACTACGCCGCGCAGACGCCCATCACGACCGCGTACCTGGAGGACACGCCGTGTATGCTCGACATCCGGCTCACCGGCACGCGCGGTGCGGACAGGGCGATTGTGCGCATTGCAAACAACCACACGAACATCATTCATATGGAGAAAAACGGCGAGGTGCTGCTGGACAAGCCGCTCGTCGCCGCCGCAGAGGACAATCTGCAGGACAAGAGCGTGCTGAACCTCGCCGAGATTCTGGAGTTCGCCGGTCAGGTGCCGCTTTCGCGCATCGAGGGCGTGGTCGGCCGCCAGATCGACTGCAACTCCGCCATTGCGGAGGAGGGGCTTTCGGGCAAGTGGGGCGCGGCCGTCGGCTGCACGCTGCTGTCCGGCTCGCAGGACATCCGCACTGAGGCGCGCGCCTACGCCGCCGCCGGGTCCGATGCCCGCATGAGCGGCTGCGAGATGCCGGTTGTGATCGTCTCCGGCTCCGGCAATCAGGGCATCACCGCCTCCATGCCGGTCGTGCGCTATGCAAAGCACCTCGGCGTCCCGCGCGAGAAGCTGATCCGGGCCGTGGCGGTGTCCGACCTCATCACCATCCACCAGAAGACCGGCATCGGCCGTCTGTCCGCGTTCTGCGGCGCAGTCAGCGCCGGCATCGGCGCGGCGGCGGGCATTGCCTACCTCCACGACGAAAGCTATGACGTCATTGCCGAGACGGTCACGACCGCCATGGGCATGATCTCCGGCACGGTGTGCGACGGCGCCAAGCCCTCGTGCGCGGCCAAGATCGCGGCGGCAGTTGAGGCGGGCCTGCTGGCTTACGCCATGGCGAAGGAAGGCCGGCGCTTCCGCGGCGGCGACGGCATCGTCACCCGCGGCGTGGAGGGCACCATCGCCAACATCGGCGTGCTCGCCCGCGAGGGTATGCGCGAAACCGACCGCGTTATTTTGAACATCATGCTGGGCTGCGAGGCGGACTGAGTCCGTCTTAGGTGATAAGCCCGTAAAACAAACCACCATCGGAACCGCGGTTCCGATGGTGGTTTTGCGTGTTTTTGAATACCGGATCACGCCTGTGCCTGCTTGGTCTCCAGCACCTTGACGCCGTGCATGATGATCTCGCCGGCAAGGACGGCCATTTGCTCCGGCGTCTCCTTCATGCCGGTGTTGATCCAGCGCAGCGCCAGAGACATGTTGCCGGAGATGATGAACGAACAGAAATAGTCCAGCAGCGCTTCGCTGCTCGGATAGAAAATGGAGATAAACTCATACAAGAACTCATCGCGCAGAATGTTGCAGATGCGGTCGGTGAACGCGATATCGCCGTTTTTGCCCAGAAGTACGCGGCAGATGTCCGAATTTTCCGCGACGAACTGGTACAGATCGGACAAATACGGGAAGGTTTTGCCGCTGGTATCCTTGGCGCTGTGCTTCCGGCAGACGCAGGTCAGTCCCTCCGCGACCTCGTTCTCCAGATGGGTGAGCAGGTCGTATACATCCTTATAGTGAATGTAGAAAGTGCCGCGGTTGATGTCGGCAATGGCGGCCAGCTCGCGTACGGAAATGTCCTTCACGCTTTTTTCCGACATGAGCTGCATCAGCGCCAGCCGAAGCTGCCGCTTCGTTTTGCGCACTCTGCGATCCACGGGTTTTTCTTCCATGTGTCCAGCCTCCTCCAAATTCTTTGATGAATTCTTGACATACATTGTAGCACTCAAACGAGCAATAATCAACAATTTGTTGGCAAATAAATTGAACAATTTTCAGATTTTTCAGAGAAAGTCACAGATTTTTATCCAATTTTTATACAAAAAAGAAAAATGGAGAGCGAACAGGGCGGCTGCGCCCGGCAGGAAAACGTGGTGGAAAAGCGGGGCGGAATGTGCTATGATAACGGCGATCCTGTGAAAAAGACCGAAACAAAGGAGAACGACCATATGTTTGAAAACGGAACGTTTGCCGTCGCGGGCGAGGACGGTAAGCCGGTGCGCTGTGAGGTGCTGTTCACCTATGACTGCGAAGCAAACGGCAGATCCTACGTTGTGTTCACCGTCGGCGAGGGCGACGCGCAGCAGCTGTTTGCCAACCGCTACACGGCGAATGATGCGGGCGAGCCGCAGCTCTGGCCGCTGGAGGATGAAGCGGAATATCAGATTGTACGCGGCTGCTTCGAGGAGCTGAAGGCGAAGCTGATGGAGCAGGCGAATGAGCAGACGGCGGAACCGCAGGCGGAGGCGTAATTTTCTCGGTTTATGGAAACATTTCAAGCAATTACGACGCGGGACATCGCGCTGCTCAACCGCTATTTTGCCCTGCGCGGCACGCGCCTGTGCAACGATTCTGCCGGTGCGGCTGTACTGTGGCAGCCGTATTTTCAGGACGCGTATTTGATTTTGGACGATACCCTGCTCCTGCGCGAGGAATTTCCGGGCATTGGCACGGTGTATACCCCGCCGGCCGGCGCAAACGTGGAGCGCGCTTACGCATTTTTGGAGCAGACCTGCCGGGAAAGCGGGCAGCCGCTGCGCTTTTTCCCGGTGACGGAGCCGGAGCTTGCCGCGCTGCGCGCGCGTTATGCGCACGTGGAGGCGACGCTTCTGCGCGACTGGTGCGATTACCTCTACGACGCGCAGGACATGGTGCAGTTCCGTGGCCGGCGCTACAACGGCCAGCGCAACCACATCCATCGCTTCCAGCGGCTGTATCCCGACTGGCAGTTTGAGGACATCACGGCGGACAACCTCCCGGAGTTGCGCGCCTTTTTCGAGACGTTCGCCGCGCGCTACCGCAAGGAGAATGAGACTGCGCAGGTGGAGGAGCGGTGCGTGCGCGATTTTCTGGCGCATTATTTTGACTATGCCCCGCTCGGCGGCCTGCTGCGCGCCGGGGGGAAAATCGTCGGCTTCTCTGCGGGCGAGATCATGGGCGACACGCTCATCATCCACGTGGAGAAAGCGGACATCGCCTATGACGGCGTGTATCAGGCGCTGGTGAACGAGTTTGCCAAACGCTTTGTCACAGAGGGCGTGCAGTATATCAACCGCGAGGAGGATGCCGGCGACGAGGGGGTGCGCAAGTCGAAGGAGTCGTACCACCCGCTGCGCCTGCTCGAAAAATATCTGGTGGAAGTCACGATTGGAACCCATACGGAGAAAGGATGCTTATGAAACTGTATCACGGCGCGATTTTGACCTGCGACGCGAAGAATACCGTCGCAAAGTATCTGGTGGAGGATCGGGGACGGATCGTTTATGTCGGCGACCTGAAGCCGCGCAAATATGCCGCGGCTGAACTGGTCGAGCTGGGCGAGCAGGCGCTTATTCCCGCCTTTACGGACAGTCACATCCATTTTGCCAGCTTTGCGACGTTCCACGCCGGGCTGAACGTGATGGAGGCGAAGAGCAACGCGGAGATCCTGCAGATGCTGCGGGAACACATTGCGCGCACGCAGGAAAAGCTGGTAATCGCCTTCGGCGCGTCGCCGTACTCCGTGGCGGAGGGCAAGCTCGTCTCGCGGCAGGAGCTGGACAGCGTCTGCCCGGACAAGCCGCTGTTTCTGATTAAGTACGACGGACATGCGTGCGTCATCAACACCGTGCTGCTGAACCGGCTGAAAAAGAAAATTTCCAAACTGCGCGGGTATCATGCGGACACCGGCGAGATGAATCAGGAGGCATTTTTCGCGGTCTCGGACTATGTGACCAATTCCGTGTCGCCGGTCAAGCTTGTGCAGAATATGCAGCACGCGGCGGACTACATGGCCTCGAAGGGGATCGGCATGATCCACAGCGTCAGCGGCGTGGGGTTTGTCCGGGATCTGGACGTGGACCTGGAGCGCTGGTTTGCCGGCGGGCTGGGCAACGGTATGCAGATGCGCGTGTATTTCCAGACGATGGACGTGAACAAGGCCGTCAAACGCCGCCTGCCGCGCATCGGCGGCTGCTTCGAATCGGCGCTGGACGGCTGCTTCGGCTCCAGGGACGCCGCGCTGCGCGCACCGTATGAAATGAGCGATGACAAGGGCGTGCTGTACTACAGCGACGAGCAGGTCACGGCGTTCTGCAAGCAGGCGAACCGCGCCGGGCTGCAGATCGAGATGCACGCCATCGGCGACGCCGCGTTCGATCAGGCGACGCGCGCGCTGAAGGCCGCGCTGGACGACTATCCGCGCGCCGATCACCGCCACGCCATCATCCACGCCTGCCTGCCGACGGACGAGGGCATGGAGATTTGCAGGCAGTACCACATCCTGCTGCCGGTGCAGAGCGCGTTTATCAACTGGCCGCAGGAACCGGACGCCTATCTGGAAGAGATCCTCGGCGAGCGCAGCGCGCGGCTGAACCCGCTGCGCGATTTTGCGAATCGCGGCATCGTGCTCAGCGCCGGGTCGGACGGCCCGTGTACGGATCCCGACCCCATCCAGTGGATTTACAGAGCCTGCAACCACAGCCAGCCGGAGCAGTCGCTCTCGCTGTATGAGGCGCTGCGCATGTGCACGTACAACGGCTATTACACGAGCTTTGACGAGGCCGAGCGCGGCAGTCTGGAGGTAGGCAAGCTCGCGGACATGGTCATTTTGTCGAAGAATCCGTATGAGATCGACCGCACTGAGCTGAACACGCTGCAGGTGAACCAGCTCCTGCTGCGGGGCAAGCCGTACCGCAAGCTCAAGGGGAATCCGATCGCGCATCTTCTGCGAGGGATGCGGAAAGCGAAGAACGCATAAAAGTAAGGTTCAGGAGGAATCGAAATGCAGGAAGTTTATGAATTTCTGAAAAAGTGCGAAACCTATTATCTCGCCACGGCGGACGGCGACCAGCCGCGCGTGCGCCCGTTCGGCACGGTGAACGTGTTTGAGGGCAGGCTGTACATCCAGACCGGCAAGGTCAAGGCCGTGTCGAAGGAGCTGGCCGCGAACCCGAAGCTCGAAATCTGTGCGTTTGACGGCGAACAGTGGCTGCGCGTTTCGGCGACCGCCGTCGAGGACGACCGCGTGGAAGCGCGGCAGGACATGCTCGACCACTATCCGTCCCTGCAGGCGATGTATCAGGCGGACGACGGCAACACGCAGGTGTTCTACCTCAAGGACGCGACCGCGACGTTCAGCTCGTTTACCGCCGCGCCGAGAACGGTGCGGTTTTGACCATCGTCCAGCTTGGTGCGGAAAGGCGGAGACCGGAACATGATTCGAATCGCAACGGAACGGGACGCGGAGCGGCTGCTGGAGATCTATGCATATTATGTCGAGAACACGGCGATCACCTTTGAATATACTGTGCCGTCGGTCGAGGAATTCCGAGGCCGGATCCGGCATACCCTCAGCCGGTATCCGTATCTGGTGTCGGAACGCGACGGGGTGATCGTCGGATATGCGTATGCCGGCGCGTTTCATGAGCGGAAAGCGTATGACTGGGCGGTCGAAACCACTGTTTACATTGCAAAGGACGCGCGGAAGTGCGGGTGCGGCAGGGAGCTGTACGAGGCGCTGGAGAAAGCGCTGGCGCTGCAAAACATCATCAATTTGAACGCCTGCATCGGCTATCCGGCCGAAGAGGACGAATACCTCACAAAAAACAGCGCCCAGTACCACGCGCATATGGGCTACCGGCTCGCCGGGACCTTCCACAACTGCGGGTATAAATTCGGCAGGTGGTATCACGTTGTCTGGATGGAAAAATGCCTTTCCGATCATCCGGACTGCCCGCTGCCGGTTCGGCCGTTTGATGAAATCCGGGATACGCTTGCATCCCGGTACGGCATCCGGTAACGGCCTGTGAAAAAAGCGCCTCCGCTCATTTGAGCGGAGGCGCTTTGCGATTCGCTTATCCAAACACGACCTTCCCCGTGAACGAGGGGCGGACCGCACCGGGGCGGGTGGCGGTGACGATGGCGCCCTGCGGCTCGTCGATGCGGTGCAGGGCGAGCTGGTCGCCAAGCTTCGATTCGTTCACGAAGTACAGCTCCAGCCGCTTCAGATTTGCCATCTGCGCGCGCTGCGCGTCGGTGAGCGCGTCGTAGAGAAACTCGCCGTACCGGCAGTTGTTCACGTGGCCGACGCCGTCAATCCAGCTCGGGCGGACGGTCAGTGTCTCCACCGGCTCCTGCTCCGGCGTTTTCAGGCGGAGCCGGTCGGACGCCTGCATGAGCTGCTCCCCGGTGGGGAGCGCAAAGCGCGCGATCATCTCCGGGTCGGTGCAGACGCGGCGCTTGCCAAGGTCCAGCAGTGTGGAGAAGGTGGCGCCGGTCATAATGAGCGCGCCCTGCGCGTCGTAAAAAACCAGCTCGCGGCGGAACAGCAGCCAGCTGCCGCCGGAGTTCCACGTCCGCGCCCAGAGCCGCTCGCGCGGGCGGATTGGCCGCCGCAGCTCGAAGCTCATGGACATCAGCACCCACGCGACGTTGTACTGCGTAATGAGACGCTGCTCATCCATCTCGATGTTGAACAGATGCGGCTCGACTACCTGCATGGCGAGCTGCTGATATGCGCCCGGCGTGAGCGCTTCGTTTTCATTCATCATGGAGATCCCGATCTCGACGGGATATTGATAGTCCTGTTCGGCCTTCATGGCTGCGCCTCCTGTAAGGTTTCAATGGGAACAGTTTACCACACAAGCCGCCGGATTGCAAACACGCGGCGGCTGCGGTACAATGGAAAAAACGCATGGGAGGGCGAGACGATGCCGAACTTCCGCATGACCCTGTGCTACGACGGCGGCCGCTACAACGGCTGGCAGCGGCAGGGCAACACGCACAACACCATTCAGGAAAAGCTCGAAGCCGCGCTGGGCGGCATTCTGGCGCAGCCGGTCGAGGTGACCGGCTCCGGCCGGACGGACGCGGGCGTCCACGCGCGGGCGCAGACCGCGTCGTTTCGCGCGAAAACGGAGATGACGGCGGACGAACTGCTCCATGCGCTGCGCGCGGGCCTGCCGGGGGACATCGGCGTGCTCAGTCTGACGGAAGCGCCGCCGCGCTTTCATGCGCGGCTCTCCTGCACGGGCAAGACGTATGTCTACCGCGTTTGGAACAGCGAGACGCCGAACGTGTTTGAGCGGAAGTACGTTTACGTCCTGCCGCAGCCGCTCGATCTCGCAGCCATGCGGCGCGCCGCCGAAGCGCTCTGCGGCACGCACGACTATACGTCGTTTTGCGCCAACCGGCACATGAAAAAGTCCGCCGTGCGCACGGTCGAGCGCATCGACGTTGCGCGCGTGGGCGACGAGGTGCAGCTTGCGTTTTCCGGCGACGGTTTTTTGTACCACATGGTGCGCATTCTCACCGGCACGCTGCTGGAGGTTGGACTCGGCGAGCGCAGCGCGGCAGAAATGACGGACATCCTCGCCGCGAAAGACCGCACCGCCGCCGGAAAAACTGCCCCGGCGCAAGGGCTGATCCTGTGGGAGACACGATATTGAACGCAAAAGGCCGGAAGGAATGCTCCTTCCGGCCTTTTGCTCAGCTTGTCGAAAAAGCCTCGCAGAGTTTCGCCGCTCGGAAGCGGCGAAAGGAAATCCAATGATTTTTTCCAGCGACATGTGCGGTGGAAAAAATACTGCTCAGCCCGCAAACGTGCGCGCGCAGCGGGTGCGCTGCAGCGGGCTGCTTTCTCCCTCTGTCGAAAAAGCAGTTTTTCGACAGACTCAGGCCGGGAGGAATGCTCCTTCCGGCCTTTTGCTGCATCATGAGATCGTCGGCTGTACGGTTGGGGTGGGTTCGGATATGCCCATGAACCCCCGCACTTCGCCCGTGAAGGCGTCCACATAACAGCAATAGGACAGGTTGCAGTGGCTGGCGTCTGCGAGCAGATTCTGAAACTCCAGCTCGTAGACCGCGCCAAGCGCGTCACCGGAGAGCAGTACATGGGTGAACCGGGCGTGCTCCGGCGCGACGCCGGCATAGGCCAATGCGGCGCGCATGGCCTGCGCCTCTTTGATGCCCGTTACGGGCTGGGTTTTATGAATCCGTTTTGCAAGTGTATTTTTCATCGTAAAAGACCTCCATTTGTGGATGCCTTAGTTTTTCATTTTTACGTCACCCGTATACGCATTGGTTTCGTCAGCAGATTTGATATTGAGAATCATTTCTTCTGGAATTATAATAAGCGATATTGGTAATAAGCGATATTGGCGGCTGTGCGGCTGCACTGTCCACGAGCGAGAGGGTTTCAGTATGTATCTTGTATTTGCATGCCTGTCAGCGCTGTTTGCGGGGCTGACTTCCATCCTTGCCAAATGCGGCATCCGGAAGACGAACTCCGACTTTGCCACGGCGCTGCGCACGATCATCGTGCTGCTGTTCGCGTGGGTGATGGTCTGGATCACCGGCGCGCAGAGCGGTCTGCGGGACATTTCGACAAAAACGGCGGTGTTTCTGGTGCTGTCCGGCCTTGCGACGGGCGCATCATGGCTGTGCTACTTCCGCGCGCTGCAGCTCGGCGACGTGAACAAGGTCGTCCCGGTCGATAAGTCCAGCACCATTTTGACGATTTTATTTTCCATCGTCATCCTGCACGAGACGAATGATCTGGCCGTCCGGCTCGCCGGAACCGTGCTGATTGGCGCGGGCACGTGGCTCATGATCGAAAAGCGTGACGCGGAGGCAAAAACCGAACAGGGCGCGTGGCTGCTGTTTGCAGTGCTGTCCGCCGTGTTTGCCGCGCTGACCTCCGTGCTCGGCAAGATCGGGATTGAGGACGTGGACTCCAACCTGGGCACGGCGCTGCGCACCTGCGTAGTGCTGGTGATGGCGTGGGTCGTCGTCGCCGTCAAGCCCGGCGGCCGCGCGAAGTATGCCACCACGGGCAGGGAGCTTTGCTTCATTGCCCTGTCCGGCCTTGCAACGGGGGCGTCGTGGCTGTGCTATTACCGGGCGCTGCAGCTCGGCGATGTGAGCATCGTCGCGCCGATCGACAAACTGAGCATCCTCGTCAGCATCGCGTTTTCCGCCGTCGTGTTCCACGAGCGGCTGACGAAACGCGCCGCCGTGGGGCTTGCGCTCATCGTGGTCGGTACGGTGGGCATGGTCGTGCTGTGAACGGCCGTTGAAAAACAGGGGGTTGGATTTTGTGGAAACCGCACACTTTGTGTGCGGTTTCGTTGTACGTACAGATGAAAATTCCAGGATTACTTGACACAGAAATGAAAAACATGATAAATTTTATAAAAAAAGGGCCATACAACCTGACAGCGTGAAAGGAGCATGGACATGATGAAACGTGTTTGGAATATTCTGATCCCCTGCGTCTGCCTGCTTCTGGGGCTGACGCTGGGCTACGGCATTGCCCGCACCGGGCAGACGAAAGCGCCGGCGGAAACGATGCTGACCCAACAGGACTATCAGGCAGCGCTGGATCGGATTTCCGTCTCAGGTACCGCGCATGGCGCATATCCGTCCGGCAGCATCTGGGTGGACAACCGGACTCTGACGGATGGACTGAAGTTGGAGCTGATGGGCTTCACGGAGGACGGAACGCCGGTACGGATGTCGCTCAGTGCGGTACATCAGGAGGGGCTGCCGGATGGCGTGCGGCTTGTGGTTCAGGATTTTGAATCGCTCCCGGAAGTGTCGCTGCGCGCCTGGTATGAGGATGCGTCCGGCGTGACGATTGCCGAGCGCACGCTGCCAATCCGAGGCGCCGCCGAAAAAGCGGGCTGACCAATCGAAACAAAAAAACGCCGCATTTGCGGCGTTTTTTGTGCTTAGCGTGCCAGCGTCTCGCAATAGGCCTGCACGTCGAACGGCTCCGGTGCGCTGTCCATGCGCAGATACAGCGGGTGGTGCGGGTGCCCGGCCTTCGAGCGTTTGCCGAAGGTGAGCCACTCGGCGCCATATTCTTCACCGGCGGCGATCATGTCGCGCAGCGCCTCGGAAAGATACGGGCGCTTTTCAATCAGCGTGCCCCACGCCGCCCAGACGGCGGGGCGGTGCGCCGCGTCATAGAGCGACAGAACATAGCGGAACGCCGCCATGTTTTCCGCGTGCAGCGCGCGGTTGAAGGTCTGATCCATTGCGTTCGGATCGGTCGCGCGCTGGGGGTAGACGTTGAACATGATGAAGCTGTCGTACCCGTTGCGCAGGGCGATGCGCTCCACGCTCTTGAGCGTGTTGTCCAGATCGCCGGGCTGCGCGGTGGACGGGTTGATGCCGATGCAGATGAGCGGATTGCTCCCGCGCGTGCCGAGAATATATCGGTACTCCGTGTAATAGGACGGCACGTACAGCCAGCGCGCCGCGTCGTAATCGCGCGGCGTCTCGTCGCGCAGCGCGTCGGCAAAGGATATGATTTCGCAGGTCTGGCTTGCGCCCTTTGGAATGTGCATGATGGAAGCCTCCGGTGTCTCAGTTTGCACTACCTTATCGTTTTTTGTCGAAAAAGTCAATGTCCGTGCGCAAAAACGCCGCCGGCTGAAAAACTGCACAAGCACAGGGTGGATTTTATTTTGAAAACCGTGCAATCGTCGATTGACTTTAGTGCGCTGCTGTGCTAAAATACCGCCAACATGACGCGTGTCTTTATTCTTGTGCGGAGGTGTCGCAATGAGTCTGCCGAAAACGGCGCAGATCGACGCGCTGTTCCAGTCGATCCTACAACTGAGGGATGAGGAGGAGTGCCGCCGGTATTTTGAAGATCTATGCACGATCAAGGAGGTGCAGGCGCTGGCGCAGCGGCTGGAGATCGCGCGCCGGCTTGACCGGGGCGATTCGTATCTGACCACGGTGGAGCATACCGGGGCAAGCTCGGCCACCGTCAGCCGCGTGAACCGCTGCCTGGAATACGGCGCGGGCGGCTACCGGTTCATGCTCGACCGGCTGCCCAAGCTGGAGGAAAACACATGAGCGGCGGGCAGATCAACACGCAGGAGCGCGTGATGCACGCGCTGCGCGGGCTGTACCGCTCCTATGGCTACCAGCCGTTCAAGGTCAACAAGTTTGAAGAATACGATCTTTATGCGCAGAACAAAAAGTTCCTCCCCAGCCAGCAGGTGCTCACGTTCAGCGATACGGACGGCCGTCTTCTGGCGCTCAAGCCGGACGTGACGCTCTCCATCGTGAAGAACACGACGGATGTTCCCGGGCTGCGCAAGGTGTTTTATAACGAAACTGTCTACCGTGTCCCCGGCGACGGGGAGGGGTTCCGCGAAATCCCCCAGATGGGGCTGGAGTGCATCGGCGCGCTGGATGGCTACGCCGTCGGCGAGGTCGTGATGCTCGCGGCGCGGAGTCTGGAGACGATCAGCGACCGCTGCGTGCTGGACGTGTCGCACGTCGGCGTCGTCTCTGGCATCCTCGCTGCGGCGGGCGTTGATCAGGAGGCATGCGCACGCATCTTCGAGGCGGTCGCTGCGAAGAACGCGCACGCGCTGCGCGGACTGTGCGCGGATTTGGGCGTATCGCCGGAGCAGACGGCACTGCTGCAGCAGCTGGTGTCGCTCTATGGCCCGCTGGACGAGATGCTGCGCGTCGTGGAGCCGCTGCCGCTGCCGGCGGAGAGCCGCGCTGCGGTGCAGGAGCTGCGCACGCTGGCCGGGCAGCTTGCACTCTATGGCCCGCTGGATCGGATCCGGCTGGACTTTTCGCTTGTGAACGATGTGGATTATTATAACGGCATCGTCTTTCGAGGCTTTCTCGACGGCGTGGCCGCCGGGGTGCTCTCCGGCGGGCGGTACGACCGGCTGATGACCCGGATGGGTAAGCGCGGCGGCGCGATCGGCTTTGCGGTGTATCTCGACCGGCTGGAGCGCTTTCAGGAGGAGCGCGCGGCGTACGATGTGGATACGCTCGTCGTCTACGCGGCGGACAGTGATGTTCCGCTGGCGATCCGCACGGCGGAGGCGCTGGTGCGGCGCGGCGCGTCGGTGCGCGTGGAGCGCGCGGCGCCTGCCGGGCTGACGTTCCGCCAGAAGCTGACCGTGCGCGGCGGGGAGGTGACCGAGGATGCTTAACATTGCGCTGCCGAAGGGGAGATTGGGCGAGATTGCCTACGACCGCATGGAGCGCGCGGGCTATGCCTGCCCCGCCGTGCGCGAAGAGAACCGCAAGCTCACGTTTGAAAACCCGGAGCTGGGTGTGCGCTACTTCTGGGTCAAGCCCTCGGACGTGCCGATCTACGTCGAGCGCGGCGCGGCGGACGTCGGGATCGCGGGCAAGGATATCCTGCTCGAATACGCGCCCGACGTGTATGAGCTGCTCGATCTTGGCATCGGCAACTGCCGCATGTGCGTGGCGGGCTTCCGGGACTTCCGGGACGATGCGTCGAAAACGCTGCGCGTGGCGACGAAGTTTCCGCACATCGCCAAGCGCTACTACAGCGCCCGCAGCCGCGAAATCAGCATCATCAAGCTCAACGGCTCCATCGAGATCGCGCCGCTGCTTGGCCTGTCCGACGTGATTGTGGACATTGTGGAGACCGGCAAAACCTTGCAGGAAAACGGCCTTGCGCCGCTGGAAACCATCGTGCCGATCAGCGCGCGGTTCATTGCGAACAAGGCCGGATACAAATTTCAATATCAGGAGATTCGCACGATGTGCGAAAAGCTGGCCGCGCTGGGCGGCTGAAGGAGAACGCTATGATCCGAACCTTTCAATACGGCGAGGTGCCGAACGAGACGCTGTTCATCCGCTCCCCCCTGTTCACGGACGTGGGGCCGGTGGTGGCGGACATCCTTGCCGATGTGCAGAAAAACGGCGACGCGGCGCTGCTGCGCTACACCGAGAAATTTGACGGCGCGAAGCTCGACTCCCTGCTCGTGACGCAGGAGGAGGTCGATGCAGCATATGCATCCGTCAGCGAGGAATACCGCGCCGTGCTGCGGCAGGCGGCGGAGAACATCGCCGAATACCACCGCAATCAGATTCGGCCGGGCTTTGTGATGACGCGGCCCAACGGCGTCGTCCTCGGCCAGAAGGTCACGCCCATCGAGCGCGTGGGGCTGTATGTGCCGAACGGCACGGCGGCGTACCCGTCGTCCCTGCTGATGAACTGCGTCCCAGCGAAGCTCGCGGGCTGCTCCATGCTCGTCATCACCACGCCGCCGAACGCCGACGGAAAGGTGGACGCCTCCATTCTCGCGGCGGCGAAGATCGCGGGCGTGGATCTGATTTTCAAGGTCGGCGGCGCGCAGGCCGTGGCCGCGCTGGCCTACGGCACGGAGAGCGTCCCGCGCGTGGATAAAATCGTCGGCCCCGGCAACGCGTATGTGGCCGAGGCGAAAAAGCAGGTGTTCGGCAAGGTCGCCATCGACACGATCGCCGGGCCGAGCGAGGTGCTCATCGTTGCGGACGATACGAACGACCCCGCCGTCGTCGCGGCGGATATGCTCGCGCAGGCGGAGCACGACGTGATGGCGACGTCCGTGCTTGTCACGGACTCCGGACGGCTGGCAAAGGCCGTGGCGCAGGAGCTGGAGCGCCAGCTTCCGCTGCTCCCGCGCGAGGAAATTGCCCGCGCGTCCATTGAGAACAACGGCAAGATCGTGCTCGTGCAGTCGCTGGAGGACGCCATCGACTGCGCGAACGAGATCGCGCCGGAGCATCTGGAGCTTTGCGTGGACGACCCGTTTGCGTATCTGGGCCGCGTGAAAAACGCCGGTTCCATCTTCCTCGGCAAGCACGCGCCGGAGGCGCTCGGCGATTACATGGCGGGGCCGAACCACACCCTGCCCACCACCGGCACGGCGCGCTTCGGCAGCCCCCTGTCTGTGGACGATTTCGTCAAAAAGTCGCAGTATACCTACTACTCCCGCGAAGCGCTCGCGGACGTGCGCGAGGGGCTGATGCGCTTCGCCGAGCAGGAGGGGCTGCACGGCCACGCAAACAGCGTGGGCATCCGGTTTGAAGGTGACGAAGCATGAGTCGGTTTTTCAGCAGCAAATACGACGCGCTGGAGGCGTACACCCCCGGCGAGCAGCCGCGCGATCTGCAGTATGTGAAGCT
Organism: Oscillospiraceae bacterium; assembly: GCA_018265835.1. Classification (GTDB taxonomy): domain Bacteria; phylum Bacillota; class Clostridia; order Oscillospirales; family Oscillospiraceae; genus CAG-103. Next base: position 27,568 of record JABLYK010000001.1, read on the forward strand.
CAACACGAACGAGTCGCCGTTTCCCCCGTCGCCGGGCGTGACCGCAGCGGCGGCGCGCGCGGCGGAGACGCTCCGGCTGTACTCCGACCCGGAATCCGCCGCGCTCACGGCGGCAGTCGCGGAGCGGTACGGCGTGTCCCCCTCGCAGGTGCTCATGACGAACGGCTCGGATGAAATTTTGAATTTCGCGTTCATGGCCTTCGGCGACGCGCGCCACGGCTTCGTGTTCCCGGACATCACCTATGGCTTTTACCCCGTGTTCGCGGCGGTCAACGCCATGCCGTTTCGGGAGATTCCGCTGCGCGATGATTTCACCATCGACGTGCGCGACTACTGCGCCGTCGGGCAGAACATCGTCATCGCAAACCCAAACGCGCCGACCGGGCTGCTGCTTTCGGTCGCTGAAATTGAGGAGATCGTGCGCTCGAATCCGGAGCACGTCGTCATCATTGACGAGGCGTATATCGACTTCGGCGGGGAATCGTGCGTGCCGCTGGTGGAGAAATACGAGAACCTGCTCGTGACGCAGACGTTCTCGAAGTCCCGCTCGCTTGCGGGCGCGCGGCTCGGCTTTGGCATCGGCGCCCCGTCGCTCATTCAGGACCTGAACACGATCAAATATTCCACCAATCCCTACAATGTTAACCGCATGACCGCCGCTGCGGGCGCTGCGGCCATCGCGGACGGCGCGTACTACCGCGAAAACGCGCGCATCATCATGGAAAACCGCGCGTTTACGCGGACGGAGCTGCAAAAGCGCGGCTTTGCGGTTCTGGATTCCGCCGCGAACTTCCTGTTTGCGAAAGCGCCGTTTGCCGGCGGCGAATCGCTCTACCGCAGGCTGAAGGCGCGCGGCATTCTCATCCGCCACTGGAACAGGCCGCGCATCGGCGACTGGTGCCGCATCACGGTCGGCACGCGCGCACAGATGGAGGCGCTGCTCGCCGCCGTGGACGCGCTGATGAAGGAGGAAACGCCATGAGACAAAGCACGATCACGCGCGACACTGCGGAGACGAAAATCCGCCTGTCGCTGAATCTGGATGGCGCCGGGAAGGGCGAAATTGCCACCGGCGTCGGCTTTCTTGACCACATGCTCACGCTGTTTGCGGCGCACGGCCGGTTCGACCTGACCGTTACGTGCGAGGGCGACACGTATGTGGACGACCACCACAGCGTGGAGGATGTCGGCATTGCGCTCGGCGCGGCGTTCCGGCAGGCGCTGGGCGACAGGCGCGGCGTGCGCCGCTACGGCAGCCTGTGCCTGCCGATGGACGAGGCGCTCGTTCTCTGCGCGGTCGATCTTTCGGGGCGGAGCTGCCTGCGCTGCGCGCTGGACATTCCAACGGAAAAGGTCGGCACGTTCGACACCGAGCTGGTCGGGGAATTTCTCGCCGCGTTCACGCGCGAGGCGGCGCTGACGCTGCACGTCCGCCAGCTCGACGGCACGAATTCGCACCACATCATCGAGGCCGTGTTCAAGGGGCTTGCCCGTGCGCTGCGCGCGGCAGCGGAGATCGACCCCGCGTGCGCGGACGCCGTGCCGTCCACCAAAGGGGTGCTCGGATGATTGCAATTGTAGATTACGGCGTGGGAAACCTGTTTTCCCTCAAAAGCTCGCTCAGCCGCATCGGCGCGCCGGCCGCCGTCACCGGCGACGCTGCGGCGCTGCGCGCGGCGGACAAGATCATCCTGCCGGGCGTCGGCGCGTTCGGGGACGCGGCCCGGAAGCTGCGCGAGACCGGCCTTGCCGACGTGGTGTGCGAGCAGGCGCGGCGGGGCAAGGACATTCTGGGCATCTGTCTGGGGATGCAGCTGCTGTTCGACCGCAGTTTTGAATATGGCGAGCACGCGGGACTGGGTCTTATCCCCGGCGACGTGGTGGACATGACGCCGGACATCCCCGAAACGCTCAAGGTGCCGCATATCGGCTGGAACGCGCTGCACCTTGTGCAGCCGGAGCACCCGCTGTTCCGGTATGTCCGCGAGGGCGACTGCGTCTATTTTGTCCACAGCTTTTATGCCACGAACTGCGGTGACGCGCTGCTCGCCACGGCGGAGTACGGCAGGGCGCTGACCGCTGCGGTGGCGCGGGATAACGTCATGGGCTGCCAGTTCCACCCCGAAAAGAGCGGCAATGTGGGCCTAAACATCCTGCGCGCGTTCTGCGGATTGGAGGCGGCGGTATGATTCTGCTCCCGGCGATTGATCTGTATGAAGGTAAAGCGGTGCGCCTGCTGAAGGGCGATTACCGCGAAATGACGGTATACAGCGACGCGCCTGCATCCGTCGCAGCGGCGTTTCAGCGTGCGGGCGCGCAGTGGGTGCATATGGTGGACCTGGAGGGCGCCCGCGACGGTACGACGCCGAATTTCGGCATCGTCGCGCAGGTTGCGCGGGAAAGCGGCCTGCGCGTGGAGATCGGCGGCGGCGTCCGCTCGGACGATACGGTCGCCCGGTATCTCGACGCGGGCGCGGCGCGCGTCATCCTCGGCACGGCGGCGCTGGGCGACCGCGCGTTTCTGGAGCGCATGGTTGCGCGGTACGGCGAGCAGATTGCCGTCGGCGTAGATTGCCGGGACGGCCTCGTCGCCACCCACGGCTGGACGGAGACGAGCAGCGTTTCCTGCGAGGCGTTTTGCGCGGAGCTGGAGCGCATCGGTGTGCAGACCGCCGTCTGCACGGACATTTCGCGCGACGGTGCAATGCGCGGCGCGAACCGCGCGCTGTATCGGGCGCTGAACGAGCGCTTTTCGCTGAACTTCATCGCGTCCGGCGGCGTGTCCTCGCTGGAGGACGTGCGCGCGCTGCGGGAAGCGGGGCTGTACGGGGCGATCCTCGGCAAGGCGTATTACACCGGCGCGGTAGATTTGAAGCAGGCGCTGGAGGTGGCGAAATGATTACGAAACGCATCATCCCCTGTCTGGATGTGAAGGACGGCCGGGTGGTCAAGGGCGTGAACTTTCTGGGATTGAATGATGTGTCCGACCCCGTGGCGCTCGCGCAGCATTATTCCGAATCCGGCGCGGACGAGCTGGTGTTTTACGACATCACCGCCTCCGCCGAGGGGCGCGCGCTCTTTACCGATATCCTCACCCGCGTGGCGGAGACGATCTTCATCCCGCTCACGGTCGGCGGCGGCATCAACACGCTGGCCGATTTCGACCGTGTGCTCAAGTGCGGCGCGGACAAGGTCAGCGTCAACTCCGGCGCGATCCGCAATCCCGCGCTCATCGGCGAGGCCGCCAAGCGCTATGGCGACCAGTGCGTGGTGCTGTCCGTGGACGCGAAGCGCGTGGACGGGAAGTTCTGCGTGTTCGCCAAGGGCGGGCGCGAGAACACCGGCATGGACGCCATCGAGTGGATCCGGCGCGGCGTAGATTCCGGCGCTGGCGAAATTGTGCTCAACTCCATCGACACCGACGGGGTGAAGTCCGGGTTCGATCTGGAGATGCTCGGGGCGGTGTGCAGCGCGGTGAACGTGCCGGTCATCGCGTCCGGCGGCGCGGGCGGCATTGCAGATTTCGTCGCGCTGTTTCAGGCGCTGCCGAAGGTGGACGCGGGGCTTGCCGCGTCGATCTTCCACTTTGGCGAGGTCACGATTCCCGCGCTCAAGCAGGCGCTCGCCGAAAACGGCATCGTGGTCAGGAGGGAATGAAGCCTGTCGAAAAACAGGTTTTTCGACAAAAGGGTTTGCGCTGCGTTCAGCGCACGCGCCAGAGGCGCGCACGTTCTCTCCGCGATAAGAGTTTTTCCCGCCGCACATGTCGCCGGGAAAAACGATTGAAATTTCTTTCGCCGCTCCGGCGGCGAAACTCTGCGAGGCATTTGAAACGCCGAGGAGGCAATGATATGATTGATCTTACAACACTGAAATTTGACGGGCGGGGACTGATTCCCGCGATCGTGGTCGATACTGAGACGAAGCAGGTGCTCACGCTTGCGTACATGAACGCGGAGAGCCTGCGCATTTCGATGGCCGAGGGGCGCACCTGCTTCTGGAGCCGCAGCCGGCAGGAACTCTGGCGCAAGGGTGAGACTTCGGGCAACGTGCAGCGCATCGTCTCCATCACGGCGGACTGCGACCGGGATGCGCTTGTCGTCGAGGTGCGCAAGGAGGGTCCCGCGTGCCACACGGGCACGGAGTCGTGCTTCTTCGAGCCGGTTTACACCGGCGAAGAACCGCCCGCGTTCTCCTACGAGGCACTGCTGGAGATGCTCCGCGCAAGAAAGGAGAACCCGGTCGAGGGGTCCTATACGTCGTACCTGTTCGAGAAGGGCACGGACAAAATCCTCAAAAAAATCGGCGAGGAGGCCACGGAGGTCATCATCGCCGCGAAGGATCGAGACGTGCCGAACACGGTGTATGAGCTGTGCGACCTGATGTATCACGCCATGGTGCTCATGCTGGACATGGGTATCGGCCCGGACGATCTGCGCCGCGAGATGGCCTCGCGCCACGTGATCGACCACAAGGTCAAGCAGGAGAAGATGGTCAAATGACGCGCCAGAGCCTGCATGTACACTGCACGTTTGACGACGGCGCGGCCACGCCGGAGGAGATGGTGCGCGCCGCGATCGGCGCGGGATTTCACGCCGTCGGTCTGAGTCTGCACAGCCCGATCCCCGGCGAAGAGGACTGGTGCGCGCGCCCGGAAACAATACCGGAATTTCAGGCCGAAATGCAGCGGCTCGCGGCTGTGTATCGAGATGAGATTGCGGTGTACTGCGGTTTGGAATATGACCTCTGCTCGGAGCCGGATTTTGGCGGCTTTGCCTATGTCATCGCGTCCGTGCACGAGTTGGTGGCGGATGGGCGCCGCTGGTCGGTGGATCACACGCGCGCGATTGCGCAGCAGATGCTGCACGATGTGTTTGACGGCGACAGTGATGCCGCCGCGCAGGCGTATTTTGCGGCGGTTGCGCGCATTGCGGCGCTGCCGGAGGCGGATGTCGTCGGGCACTTTGATTTGCTCACGAAGTTTGATGAGCCGGATCCGTTATACCATGCGGACAGCCGCGCTTATCAGACGGCGGCGCTGGATGCCATGGAGCGGCTGGTGCGCGCGGGCAAGATTTTTGAGATCAACACCGGCGCGGTCGCCAAAGGCTATCGGACGGCGTTCTATCCAAGCGAGCCGCTGCTGCGCGCGCTGCGCGAGATGGGTGGGAAAATCACGATTTCCTCCGATGCGCACACGGTGGACAAAATCGCGTTCGGCTTTCCGCAGGCGGAGGCCCTCGCCCACCGCTGCGGCTTCACGGAGCTGTGGCAATTCAACGACAGGGCGTTTGAACCAACGGAATTTTAAAAAGACGGGCGGCGCGAAACGTTTCGTTTCGCGCCGCCCGGTTTTATGGTTTGTCCCGGTATTCAAAGCTTGCGGCGGTGCTGGTAAGTGCAAAGACGAGCTGCCCGCGCTGCCAGAAGCGAAAGTGCGCGGTGACGGCGCTTGATTCGCGGATGATGGCCGTCATGCGCCCCTCGTCGGGCGCGCGCAGCGTCGGCCCGTCGTCACGGTGCTCCAGATCGGCCTCCAGCAGCAGATTCCCCTGCGCGAGCCGGATGTGCTCCGGCGTGGCGGCGAGCACGCGCACGCCCCGGTAGGTTGCCAGCCGGTATTCCTGCCCGCCGTAGACGATGGCGCAGATGCAGCCGGTGAATGGCCGCGGGCGCGGGATGCGCGCCACGGCGAGCGAGATGCTGCACGGATCGGAAAAGTCGTTTGCCTGCAGCCACAGGTAGCGCGAGGGGAACGACGTGCCGGCGTCCTTTTCGATGTAGCCGAGGCCGCCGTCGAACGGGATCGTGCGCCCCTCCAGCTCCAGCGAGCCGGTCAGCGTGTGCCGCATACTGAGAATGCCGTGGCGGCACTCCATGGGCAGATGGCGGAACGGCCCCATGATGTCCGAGTGCAGCGGCGTCCACGAGCCGTATTGAATCTGACCGTGGATGCCGGGCAGATCTACGATGACGCCCGACCGCGAAAACAGGCACGACCCTGCCTGAATGTCCGCTCCGACGTGCAGCGCCGGTACGGAAAAATTCCACGACCGGTCGTTTGCGGCCACCTGTATGAACGAGCCGCTTTCGGCGCGTCCCGGAATCAGCGCTACGGTCTCGCCCGCGCACTGGTGTTTGAAATACCAGCCCTCAAATTGCGGCTGTTTGGATTCCTGCATACGATCATCTCCCTTGCCGCAATTGTTCCCATGCGGCAGAGGATTTAAACAAAAAACCGGGCGCGCCGATCGGCGTGCCCGGGTTTTGATTGTTTCAGGAAAGCAGAATCTCGTCGGAGTCCAGCTGCATGCCGGCGATCTCGGCGAATTTATCCATCAGATCCTTTTTCGTCAGCTTCTTCTTGGCTTCCCCCTCCGCGTCGAAGATGATCTTGCCCTCGTTCATCATAATGAGACGGTTGCCATGTTCAATGGCGTCCTTCATGTTGTGGGTAATCATCATGGTGGTGAGGCGGTTCTCCCGCACGATCTGGTCGGACAGCTCCAGAACCTTCGCGGCGGTGGCGGGATCGAGCGCGGCCGTGTGCTCGTCGAGCAGCAGGAGCTTCGGCTTCTGCAGGGAGGCCATCAGCAGCGTCAGCGCCTGACGCTGGCCGCCGGAGAGCAGGCCGACCTTTGCGGTCATGCGGTCTTCCAGACCGAGACCGAGAATTTTCAGCTTCTCGCCGAATTCCTCGTGCTCTGCCTTGGTGACGCCCCAGCGCAGGCCGCGCTTCTTGCCCCGGCGCGTGGCCAGTGCGAGATTTTCAATGATCTGCATGTTCGGTGCGGTGCCCGTCATCGGGTCCTGAAACACGCGGCCGATGAACTGCGCGCGCTGATGCTCCGGCATTCCGGTGACGTTCACGCCGTCGATCAGGATGGAGCCGTTGTCCACGGGCCAGACGCCGGCCACGGCGTTGAGCATGGTGGATTTTCCCGCGCCGTTGCCGCCGATGACGGTGACGAAGTCGCCGGGCTTCAGGTGCAGGTCAACTTCCCGCAGCGCCTTCTTTTCGTTGATGGTGCCGGGGTTGAACGTTTTGGAAATCTGATTGAGAACCAGCATGTCACTGCGCTCCTTTCTGCCCGCCCTGCTTTAGCGCGCTGCGCTTGCCCGCCAGCTTGAACGAGCTGCGCCGCTGCGCTTGCAGATACGGCACGGCGAGGAACACGGCCACGAGCACGGCGGTGAACAGCTTCAGATCGTTCGAGTCGAGCCGCAGCCACAGGATGATGACCATGACGAGGTAGTATACGATTCCGCCGAGTACCACAAAGCTCAGCCGTGTGTGGAAGCTGCAGCCCTTGCGGAAGATCGCGTCGCACAGCACCTCGCCGATGATGACGGCGGCGAGACCGATGACGATCGCGCCGCGGCCCATGTTGATATCGGCAAAGCCCTGATACTGTGCCATCAGCCCGCCGGAGAGAGCGACCACGCCGTTTGAGAGCGACAGCCCCAGCACTTTCATGGAGTTGATGTTGATGCCCTGCGCGCGGCTCATGGCGGGGTTCGAGCCGGTGGCGCGCAGCGCGCTGCCCTGCTCGGTGCCGAAGTACCAATACAAAATGGCGATCAGCGCCGCCGCGAGAATCAGCCCGACCAGAATCGCGGTAGGGATGTGGCGCAGCGTCAAAAGCAGCGAATAGCGGTCGGGATTTACGGGCTTGTTTGCGGCCATCCCCATGATGCGCAGGTTGATGGAATACAGCGCAAACTGCGTCAGGATCCCGGCCAGAATGGCCGGAATGCCGAGCTTGGTGTGCAGCAGACCTGTGACCAGCCCGGCCAGAAGCCCCGCCAGAATGGCGACGAGCAGCGCCGCCCACGCGGGGCAGCCCGACAGAATCAGCATGGCGGTCACAGCGCCGCCGGTGGTGAACGAACCGTCCACCGTCAGGTCGGCCACGTCCAGCAGCCGGAAGGTGATGTATACGCCCAGAGCCATGATGCCCCAGATGATGCCCTGCGCCACGCCGCCCGGCAACCGGGACACGAGATTCGGCAGGCTCAAAGAGGCAAAGTATGCCGCAATGTTCATAAAGGGATTCCTCGCTTTGTCTAATCTAAGGTTGTCAGGCGCAGGGGAACGGCGCTTCCTCAGCCGTTCCTCCGAGCCCGACGCGGAGCGCCGCAGCAGCGGACAATGCCCATTGTAATCGCTTTTGCGCGGCAGCGCAAGCGGAAATCAGGCATACACCAGGGGAGCCGCGCGATACGGCTCCCCCACGGTGCGGAAATTGGAGATATTACTCCGCGATGGGCTCGTAGCCCTCGGGGATGGTGATGTTCAGCGCCTGAGCCAGCGTGGCGTTGTACTTCTTGACCGGGTTCGGGTAGTACTCGATGGGCATGGTGGAGATATCGGCCTCGCCCTTGAGAATCTTCACGGCCATTTCACCGGTGGTGCGGCCCAGCTCGTAGTAGCTGATGGACAGGGAGGCCAGACCGCAGCCCTTGACGATGCCCTCTTCACCGGCGATGATCGGAACGCCGGCGGGCAGCGCGACGTTGTTGATGGCTTCGGTGCAGGAGGCGGCGGTGTTATCGGTGGGGATGTAGAGCGCGTCGTTCTCGTTGCAGGCAGTCGTGGTAACGGCCGCAACGTCGTTCGTGTCAGCGAAGGTGTAGACCTTCACGGTCAGGCCGGCCTTTTCCAGCTCAGCCTTGACCACGTCGGCCTGATAGACGGAGTTCGCTTCGCCGGAGCAGTAGAGGATGCCGACGTTCTTGGCTTCCGGGCAGAGCTCGGTGACCATCTCGGCCTGCTGCGTCAGCGGGGCGAGGTCAGAGGTGCCGGAGATGTTGCCGCCGACGGTGCCGTCGAAGCCGTCAATGTCCAGCGCGACGCCATATTCCGTAACAGCGGTGCCGAGAATCGGAATGTCGCTGGTCTTGGCTGCGGCAGCCTGCAGTGCGGGCGTCGCGTTGGCAAGGATCAGGTCCACGCCCTGGGTCACAAAGCCGTCCACGATGGTGGCGCAGTTTGCGCTTTCGTTCGAAGCGTTCTTGTTCTCGATGGTGACCTTGTCGCCAAAGGTTTCGGTCAGAACATCAATGAAGCCCTGCGTGGCGGCATCCAGCGCCTCGTGCTGGGTGAGCTGGCAGATTCCGACGACGTAGGTGTCCTTTGCCTCGTCGCTGTTGCCGGGGTCCTTCTCGCCGCACGCTGCCAGAGACAGCAGCATCAGTACGGCGCACAGAAGTGCGGTGATCTTTTTCATTTTGCAGTCCTCCATTTTCAATGGTTTCCCCAATTCGGGTTCCCGTCGGGAGTCGCAACAAAAAAGCTGCACAGAAGCGGTTGCCTGTGCAGCTTGGTTGAAGCAAGTTCTTCCGGAATATCGCTCCGATTGTCTCCGCAGCACAAACAGCCATTACTCCTCAAAGTAATAGCGAAATCGGTATGCAGAGGCAAAGCGGATGTGTTTCATTTCGGCATCTCCCTTGGTAGATGCCTACACTTTACTCCCCTGCACTGCAAAAGTCAATGGCGGATCTGGCGGAATTCGGAATTTTCGGAAATGTGCACGATTTTTCACTCATTTTTTAGCCATTTAAATCAAATTTCACGGAGTTTCATCCCTTTTCGCTTGGCGGCGGAACTTGTTTTCGCTGCAAAACATGGGAGCTGATGAAGCCTGCGTGCAGCGGGAGATGCCCCAACCGCGCCATTCTGGTCCGTTGACGAATCCAATGGAAAATGGTATATTGAGAACAGACAGATTCAGGAACGGAGGTGCGGCATGAAAGACCCGGAAGCGCTTTTGCGCGGTCTGCTTGATGTGGGCGAATGCATTCTGCCCGGCGGCAGGGGACCTGGCGCGCCGGCACGGTATCCCAACATATTTGTACATGGTCTGCTCGGCTGGGGCGGGAATGACGAACTGAACAGGGTGGTGCCCTACTGGGGGCTGGCTTCCGGCGATGTGCCGCGCTTTTTGAACGAGAGCGGATATGAATGCTATGCCGCGTCCGTCGGGCCGATTTCCAGCGCGTGGGACCGCGCGTGCGAGCTGTACGCGCAGCTCACCGGCACGACCGTCGATTACGGCGCGGCGCACGCCCGGCGCTTCGGCCATGACCGCTTCGGCATGACGTTTTCGCAGCCGCTCGTCCCCGACTGGGGCGCGGACAGGAAGATCAACCTCATCGGCCACAGCTTTGGCGCGGCGACGAGCCGCCTGCTGCTGGAGCTGCTTGCCAATGGCTGCGCCGGGGAGGTGCAGGAGGCGAAACGCGCCGGCACGGAGCCGTCCCCGCTGTTCACCGGCGGCAAGGCCGGGTGGGTGCATTCCATCACGGCGCTGGCCGCGCCGCACAACGGCTCGACCTTCACCGCCGCGCAGCCGGATGCGACGAGCGCGCTGACCGACGTGGTTTCCACAGCGGCGATGGCGCTGGGTATCTCGGCGTTCAAGGGCGTATATGATTTTCAGCTCGACCAGTTCGGCATCGTGCGCGACCCGGAAGAGACGCTTACCGAGGCGGTACTGCGTATGCTCATGACGCGCCGGCTCCCGCGCGGCGACAATGCGTTCGATGATCTGTCCGTGGACGGCGCGCTCGCGCTCAACGCGCGCATCGCCATGCAGCCGGACGTCTATTATTTCTCCGAGCCGGGCTGCCGCACGGTGCAGAGTCTCGTGAGCTATGACCACAAGCCGGGGCTGGGGATGACGCCGCTGCTGCGCCCGTTTGCATCGGCGATGGGGCGGTATTATGGACAAACGACGCCCGGCGGCGTTTCGATCGACAAGGCGTGGCTGCCGAACGACGGACTGGTGAACACCGTCTCCGCCCGCTGCCCGCAGGGCGCGCCCTGCCGCGATGTGACGGACGATGCCGCGTCGTTCGCGCCCGGCGTGTGGAACGTGCTGCCCACGCGGCAGCTCGACCATCTGGCCATGATCGGCGGGGTGTTCAACACGAATTTTGTGCAGACGCGGCGGTTTTACCGCGCAGTGATGGCGCGCATCGACGCCACGATGCCGCAGGCGTAACGTCCGAACGTTAAATTTCTGTGAAATTCTGCGAAAACGCGTGCGATTTGCGCGATTTTGCGGTATTCTAGCGGCGGAGCGGCTGGGAAGGCCGCTGATTTGAGATGTCACAACGGCGCACGGCGCCTGTGATAGGATATCCGTAAATTATTTTATTAGAGGTGCTCTATTATGGAAAACGTTGAAAGCTATCTGCGGAAACTGATTGTTGCGAGCGTGGGTGCGGCCGATCTCGGCTGCGAAAAGCTCGGTTCGCTGATCGACGAATGCGTCAAGCGCGGCGAGGTCACGGTGGAAAAGGGCCGCGCGCTCAACGAGGAATTGAAGCGCAAGGTGAAGGAAGCGACGCCCGCAGTGGAGAAAAAGCCTGCGGTGGACGTGGCGAGCCTGAGCGCCGAGGAGCGCGAGGCGCTGCTGGATCAGCTGCTTGAGCTGCAAAAGGCAGAGCAGTAATGGCCGGCCGGATCACGACGCAGGTTGACGATACCAGACGGTTCAACGAAATCGTCGGAATCCTGCGCAAACACCAGCTCACACAGGGGCTGACACCGGAAAAGGTCCTGGCAATTTTTGAGGATCTCGGTCCGACCTATGTGAAATTCGGGCAGATTCTGTCCATGCGGTCGGACATTTTGCCGAAGGAATACTGCAAGGCACTCGAGGAGCTGCGCTCGGATGTGACGCCGATGCCGATGGATCAGGTGTATGATATCCTGTCCAGAGAATATGGCCAGCCGTGGGACGCGGTGTTTTCCAGCATTGAGCCGGCGCCGCTCGGCTCCGCGTCCATCGCGCAGGCACACGAGGCGTATCTGGCCGACGGGCGGCGCGTGGTCATCAAGGTGCAGCGGCCGGGGCTCTATGACGTTATGGAGCGCGATGTGCGCCTGCTGCAGCGCGCGGCAACCCTGCTGAAATACACGCCCATCGGCAACGCGCTCGATTTTCGCGCGGTGCTCGAGGAAATGTGGAAAACTGCGCAGGAAGAGATGGACTTCAACATTGAGGCGCGCAACATTGCCGAGTTCAAGGCGTGCAACAGCGGCGTCGCGTATGCCGACTGCCCGGAGGCTTATACCGAGTGGTGCACGCGCAACGTGCTTGTTATGGAGTACATCGGCGGCCATCAGATCGACGACGCGGCGGGGCTGCTCGACGACGGCTATGACCTGGAGGAGATCGCCACCAAGCTGGTGTATAACTACATTGAGCAGATCACGCAGTACCGCTTCTTCCACGCCGACCCGCACCCCGGCAACATCCGCGTGCAGGGCGGGAAGATCGTCTGGCTCGATCTTGGCATGATGGGCCGGCTCTCCAAGCGGGAGGCGGATCTGTACACCACCATCATCCAGACGATCAACGACAACGACGCGTTGGGGCTTACGGATGCGCTGCTGGCCATTGCAAAATGCGACTATGTGCCGGACCGGCTGCAAATCAGCGAAGCCATCGGCGAGTTTTTTGCAAAGTACGAGGCCATGCCCATGGCCGATATGGACATGACCGAGCTGGTGGAGGAATTTTTCCAGCTGCTCAACCGCTTCGAGCTGGCCGTTCCCTCGTCGCTGACGATGCTGGGCCGCAGTCTGATCGTCATTCAGGGAATGCTTACGGGCATCAACCCGGACGTGAACATTCTGGAGATCGTGGCGCACTACGTCGCGCAGAATACGATCAACCGGGAGTTTGTCGAATCCAAGCTCAAGGAGCTGGCAAAGCAGCTCGCGCGGTCGGGCAACAAGCTCACGATGCTGCCGTCGCAGCTTTCGGACTTTTTGCGCAAGGCCTCGGCCGGGCAGATCGTGGTGAACTGGAAAAAGGCATATTCGGAGAGCGAATACACCGGGCGGTACAAGCTGCTCAACCGTCTGATTTTGGCGCTGGTCGATTGCTCTCTGCTGCTGTGCGCGGCACTGGTGTGTTTGTCGAACCTGCCGCATTTTCTGGGCCTGCCATGGCCGTCTGTGGTGTTCCTGGCGGCTGCCGTCGTCGTCACCGTGCGGCTGATCGCCAACGGGCGAAAAATGAAATAGCAATCGCCAAAAGCGCCGGAGCAATTGCTCCGGCGCTGCTGCATTCCATAAAAATACACGTCTGCTGCGGCTTTGGCGTTGGCAGGGACGAAAAGATATGGTATACTGATAAAATCAGGTCGAGCCTGCGTGAGAAGGGAGCCGCCCATGTCCGGAAAAGTCCAAAAGCTCTGGCGCGTGTGTACAACCGCGCTGGTCGCGCTCGCCGTGGCGCTGGGGGCGCTGCTGGCGCTCGTGCGCCTGTTCGGGCTTACGCCGTACTGCGTGCTCAGCGGCAGCATGGAGCCGGTCTACCCCACCGGCGCGCTGCTGTATGTGCGAACGTGCGACGCGTCCGACGTGCAGGTGGGCGACGCGATCACGTTCGTGCTGAATGAGGATCTGGAGCTTGCCACGCACCGCGTCGTCGCCATTAACGCCGGGCGGCGGCAGTTCACCACGCAGGGCGACGCAAATGAAACGCCGGACGCCGCGCCCGTCGCGTTTGAAAATCTCGTCGGCAAGCCGGTGTTTGCCATCCCATGGCTGGGCTATGTATCGCAATGGATCTCCCATCCGCCCGGCATGTATCTCGCCGCCGCATTGGGCGCAGCGCTGGTACTGCTGCTGTTTTTACCGGATCTGCTGCGCGCGGCGGACAGGGCGGACCGGAAAGCGTCCGATCGGAAAGGAGCACGGGAATGAAAAAGAAAACGCTCTTGCTGGCGGCGCTGGCCGTCGTCCTCGCTGCGGCGCTGGCCGCCGGCGGGACCTACGCATGGCTGACGAGCCGCACGGAGCCTGTGGTGAACACCTTCACTGTGGGCAATGTGTCCATCACGCTCGACGAGGCGCAGGTGCAGAAGGACGAGGCGGCCTCCACGTGGCGCGCGACGAATGCGCGGGTGCGGCACAACGCTTATGAGGGCGTGTACCCCGGCGCGGTGCTGCCGAAGGATCCGACTGTGCACGTCGCTGCCGGAAGCGAGGACGCGCGGGTGTATGTGATGATTCAGGACGCGCTGAACGCGGCTGTGCCCGGCAGCGCGGACTATACCCTGGGAGCAGGCTGGATCGCGCTCCAGACGGCGGGCGCCGCCACGGTGTACCGCTATGCGGGCACGGCGCACGCGGGCGACGATCTCCCGGTGTTTGACGGTGTGACGATTGCCGGGACGGTGACGGCGGCGGAGCTGCCGCTGCTCGACGGTGAGATCACGGTCACGGCATTTGCCGTGCAGGCCAACGGTCTGGACGAGGAGGCGGCGGACGCGCAGGCGCTCGCGGCGTTCGGCTTCCCGGCGTGAGAAAGGAAACGAAGGCTATGCGGAAAAAAACCGTGTTTCTGGCGGCAATTGCCGTCCTGCTGGCCGCGATTGCAGCGGTTGGGACTTCCCTTGCCTATTTTACCGATCAGAAGACGGCGCAGAACACGTTCACGGTCGGCAGTGTGAAGATCAAGCTGACGGAGCCGGGCTGGACGGACGGCGCGAAGCTGGTTCCGGGCGTCCCGGCGGCGAAGGATCCGACTGTGACGAATACCGGGCTTACGCCCTGCCTCGTGCGCGTCCGGGTGGAGTGGCCGCAAAGCGCGGCGCTGACCTACCGCACGGACGGAGAGACCGGCAAACTGGGCGACGGCTGGTTTGACGGCGGGGACGGATATTTCTACTACGCGCAGCCGCTGCTTCCCGGCGCGGCGACGGATGCGCTGTTTGACGCGATCGCACTCAGCGGCGGGACGAAAAACGGCGACGGGGAAACGCCGCACGCCGTCACCGTCACGGCCTACGCCATGCAGACGCAGGGCGTGCTGCCGGAGGGCGCGGATCACATCGACGCGGCGGGCCTGCCCGCAGTGCAGGCGTGCTTTGACCGCGCCTTTTCGGCGTGAGGGGGGACTCCGGATGCGGAAAAGATGGACGTTGATTCTTGTGCTCGCGCTGGCGGCGGCTGTGCTCGCCGCCGGGACGTGGGCGTATTTTTCGGCGCAGGGTCGGGCGGACAGCGTGATTACGCTCGGCTCCGTGCGTCTTGCGCTGCACAACGAGACCGGCACGGGTGAACCGGCCGGGGACGCCGCCGTTTTGCCCGGCGGCAGCGCTGTGCAGACGGTTTTTGTGGAAAACACCGGTGAAAGTGCGTTTTATACCCGCGTGAAGCTGGAGCTGGAGACGTTCGACGGCAGCGGTGCGGCGATGCAGCTTCCCGCCGGGTTCGTGACGCTCGACCTGAACCTTGCGGACTGGACGCCGGGCGCCGACGGATATTATTACTATAACGAAGCGGTCGCGCCCGGCGCGGCGACGGCGGCCCTGTTTCAGACCGTGCGCTTTTCCGACGCGATGGACGACAGCTATCTGGGCGCGTCGCTGCGGCTGCGCCTGACGGCGGAGGCCGTGCAGACGCGCAATCTGGAGCAATACGCGCAGGACGGCAAGACCGCCGGCGTTTGGGCGGTTTCCGGCCCTGCGGCGTCCGCTGGGGCGGAAACGCAGTTTGCGCCGCAAACCGCCGGGAAGGAGGGCGCGTGAGATGAAAAAACGCATGGGTTCTCTTGCGCTGTGCCTCTGTCTGCTGCTGTCGCTTCCGGTTTTTCTTGGCGCAGGCACGCAGCCGGACGAGGACAGCGGCCTTGTCCTCTCCAAATCGTCCGAATACGACGCGGAGACCGGCGCGGTGCGCATCACGCTTGAGGCGTATGCCAGCGGGCAGGTTATCACACAGCGCGTGTCCACGCCGTGCGACATCGTACTGGTGCTGGACGAGTCCGGCAGTATGGCCGAGCCCTTTGCCGGCAGCGGGGAGACGCGCAAAGCGGCGCTTGTTTCTGCGGTCAACACATTTTTGGCGCAGATTGCGGTGGAAAACGGCAAGCTCTCCCCCGACGTCACGCCGCACCGGGTGGGGATGATCGGCTTCTCGAGTGAAGCCGGCGCGCGAACCGTTCGCAGCCTGTCCACGGATTTGACCGCCATAGAAGAGCGGACGCTGAACGCCAGTGGCGGCACGTACATCAACAAGGGGCTGGCGCTGGTGGAAGGCCTGTTTCAGGCGGGCGAGGCCGCCGTGCCGGGCGAGCAGCGCAGCCGCGTGGTCATCGCGTTTACAGACGGCGATCCCGGCACCGGAAACTGGGCAACCAGCAGCACGAGGCGGTGCGCGGCGGAAGCAATCCAGATTGCGTCGTCGCTCAAAGCCGGGGGCGTTACGGTGTATACGGTCGGCATCTTCAGCGGCGCGGACCCCGCGGATGTGACCGGGCAGGCCAACCAGTTCATGAACGCGGTGTCCTCCAACTATCCTGAGGCGACCGCGCTGTATGAAAACTACCAATATTCCGTCGCGCTCGGCGCGCGCGCGGCAGAGGGGAGCTACTATCTCTCAGCCGGCAATACTGCGGCATTGGAGGACATTTTTAAGGAAATCGCCAGCCAGACCGGCGGAACCGCCGTCTCGCTCGACAGCAGCGCCGTGGTGCTGGATGAAATCTCGGACGCGTTCACCCTCCCGGCGGACGCCGGCGCGGGCAGCATCTCGGTCACCACGCAGGACGCGGACTATTCCACCGGTGCGCTGCGCTGGACGGATTCCACCATCACCGGGTTTGACCCCACAGTTACGCTGGAGAACAACACGGTGCGCGTCACGGGCTTTGATTTCAACCGCAACTTTGTCGCGGAGCAGGGGCGCACGGAGGGGAGCGTGACGCAGCCGGGCGATTTCTACGGGCGCAAGCTGATCATCTCGTTCACCGTCTTGCCGAAGGACGGGCTGATGGGCGGTGGCGTGGCGACGAACGGCCCGGCCTCCGGCGTGTATGACGCCGAGGGCAACTGCGTCGATTCGTTCGAGGTGCCGACTGTGGATGTTCCGCTCCGGCCGGTCACGCCCGTGACGGCGGATCAGACGCTGTATCTCGGCGAGTCGCTGCGGCTGGACACGCTCCTGCCCGACCTCAATGCGGGGCTGGACGGCGTGCACAACACGGCGGATCTCACCTATACCATCCGCGACGGCGCGCAGACCGTCGGCACGTATACCGTCCGCGCGGGCGAGACTTCCGGCGCGTGGGTCTGGGCGGCGGACGATGCGAATGACCAGTTTCACGACGGCGTCATCACGCCGGAGTATGCAAGCAAAACCTATACCATCGACTGCACGGTGTCCAGCGGCGGTAAGACCGCCACGGCGTCCGCCGGCGCGACCGTCACGGTGCGCACCTGCTCTCTGACGATCCAGAAGCGCGGCTGGGACGCGCAGGACGGGAACCAGTCCTTCCTCCTCCGCGTGCGGGGCGCGGGCAACGTGTGCGCCGAAGCGGTGTCCCTGCAGGTTGCCGTGCAGGGCAACGGCAGCGTGACGGTCACCGGCCTGCCGGTTGGCAGCTATACCGTCACAGAGGACGCAGGCTGGTCCTGGCGCTATACGCCGGGCGAACCGGCGGCGGCCACGCTCGCCGGCGCGTTCGGGCAGGACAGCGCGGCGGTCACGGTAGACGGCAGCCGCACCGCACAGCATTGGCTCACCGGCGGCAGCTTTGCCGTGAGCCGCCTTGTGACGGGCTGAGAAAGGAGCGCAGAATGAAACGGAAAACCATTCGCATCCTCTGCCTGTGTCTGCTGCTCGCGCTCGCGGGCGGCGGCGTGTACGCATGGCTCACGTCGAATTCCGGCACGGTGACGAACACGATCACCCCCGCTGCCGTCTCCACGGCGGTGCGGGAGGAAGGCGCCGGTGCGGGGAAGCAGAACGTCTGCGTGGAGAACACCGGCGGCGTGACGGCGTATATCCGCGCCGCCGTCGTCGTCAACCTGCTGGACGCGCAGGGCAACGTCTCCGCCAAAACGCCGGAGCCGGGCGCGGATTACACGATCACCGAGCCAGCCGAAGGCTGGACGCGCGGCGGCGACGGGTATTATTACTATACGCGCCCGGTCGCGCCTGGCGCATGCACGGCGGCTCTGTTCGGGCGCTGTGAAGCGCTGCGCGGCGGCACGCTCCAGGTGCAGGTGCTGGCCGAGGGCGTGCAGAGCGTGCCCGCCGAAGCGGTCGAGCAGGCGTGGGGCGCGGCGGTAGCGGAAACCGGCGTGCTGACGCCGGGGTCGTAAGGAGGGGCGCGCTATGAGACACAAACGCTTCCGGCGCATCGCCGCCGCCTTGCTGATCGCAGCGCTGGCCACCGGGCTTGGACTCTGGTCAGCCGCACAGGAGCGGGTCCCTACCGTCACGTATACCGACGGAGCGGATGCGCAGTTCGCCTTTTCCAACACCGGGGGCGGCTCGGATACCGACCTGTTCCCCGCGTTCAAGGGCTGTATGCCCGGCGACCGGCTTACGCAGAACATCCGCGTGCAGGCCGCCGGTACGAACGACCCGTCCGGCGCGCAGATCTATCTGCGTGCAGAGATCGACGGCGACGCCCCCGCCAAGGCGGACAGCGGCCTGACGTATGACGATGTGCTGCGGTATATTTCCATCACAGTCGCCAGCGCCGATGCGCCCACGGTGCCGCTTGCGGGCGGCGCCGCGGCAAACCAACTCGGCGAAAGCGCCGCTGTGCTGCTCGGCACGGTCCGCCCCGGCGAAGCGCCGCTGGAGCTGACCGTTACGATTGCGGTCGATCCCGCGATGGGCAACGATTTTCAGCAGGCTGCGGCGCACATCGTATGGGTATTCTCAGCCGACGCGACCGCAGACCCGACCCCGCCGCCGCTGGAGACGGAGGAACATTTTGCATACATCCTGGGCTATCCGGACGGGACGATTCAGCCGGGCGCGAACATCACCCGCGCAGAGGTGGCTGTGCTCTTCTTCCGGCTGCTCACGGATGAGGCGCGTGACTTCTGCCGGAGCGAGACGAACCGGTTTACGGATACGGAGCCGGGCATGTGGTACAGCGTCGCAGTTTCGTCGCTCACGGGGATCGGGATCCTGACCGGCTATCCGGACGGAAGCTTCGGCCCGGGGCAGCCGATCACCCGCGCGGAGTTTGCCACCATTGTGACGCGCTTTTTGAAGACTGCCGTGCCGGACGGCGAAGACCGGTTCTCCGACATTGCGGGCTCCTGGGCGCGGGATCGCATCAACGCAGCCGCTGCGCTCGGCCTGATCAACGGATACCCGGACGGGACGTTCGGCCCGCAGCGGAGCATCACCCGGGCCGAGGCGGTCACCATGACAAACCGGCTGCTTGGCCGCACGCCGGACCGCGACCACCTGCTGGACGGCATGAGAACTTGGCCGGACAATGCCGACCCGAACCAGTGGTACTATGCTGCCGTGCAGGAGGCAACCAATTCCCATGACTATACCCGCGACGGCGACATGGAAATTTGGCAGTCGCTCCGGCCAGACAAAATTTGGACCTGAAAAAAGGGCGCACCCTACGGGGTGCGCCCTTGCGTCTGTCGAAAAATCAAATTTGTGGGCGGATTGGAAAAGACGAGCGGCGGAGTGCGTTTACACGGAGCGGGCAATCCGGAGCGTGTAAGGACGGGTTAAATGACCCACTGACTGTGAATTACGCCGATCAGCTGCCATTGCCCGGCGCTCTGCTCGAACACGAGCTTGAGCGCGCACCAGTCCAGCCCCTCTTCCTTTTCATCCAGACCACCGAAATGGTACTCGACGAACGTCGCGTCCGGGTATGCTTCCGTCACGTTTTCAATGGCAAGTCCGCTCTGCGCGATGCCGTTGACGGTTACGTCCGGCGCCTGTGTATAGTCCGCATTCCAGACGAATTCGTTCCAATATTCCTGCGGCGTCAGCTGCATCGGGTTGCCGCTGCCATCGTAAGCGCCCCAGAGATACGTGGTGTTGTCGCTGCCGAAGGCGGCCACCTGCGCTGCCGTGAAACAGCGGTCGCTGCCCGGGTCAACAAAGGAATACGGCGTGAACGTTACGCCCTTAGTGGGGGAAACGTACTGCGCGACGGCCGCGAAGTCGCCCTGCTGCATGGCGGCCACCAGCGCGTCTGCTGCGGTACGCACGTCGGCTGCCGGCGTTGGCGTGGGGGTGGGAGTGGCTTCCGGCGTCTGTACCGCCGGGGACGGAACCGGGGGCGCCGTCTCTGCCGGGCCGGCGGCCTTGCCGCAGCCGCTGAGCAGCAGCACGGCAGTCAGCGCCAGAACGGTGAAGGTCTTTTTCATGACAGTTCCTCCAAAAATGATTTGTCTGTTGGACGGCGTTGCGCCTGAAAATGTTTCACAGAAATCCTGCCATCCGCTCCGTCAGAAGACGCTCACTTCATTCCGCTTTCGACCGAAGCCGCCCCCCCATTCAGTTTACGCGCTCGCTGCCCCAGAAGAACAGCGCCACGGTGCCGGGGCCGGTGTGGCTGCCGATGGTGGTGCCGACGTGGTTGATTTCCACCTTGCCGTCCAGCTTCGGGAACCGCGCCTCGACCAGATCTGCAACGGCGCGCGCGTCGTTGTAGCACGCGGAGTTGGAGATGTAGCACTTGCCGGAGTAGTCCCGCCCGCCGTCCGCGCATTCCTCCATGCGGTCAACGATCTCCTGAATCACGCGCTTTTTGCCGCGAATCTTGGAGCGCGGAATGAGCCGGCCGAGATTGTCCATGTTCAGCAGCGGGCAGATGTTCAGCATACCGCCAAACACACCGGCTGCCTTGGAAATGCGGCCGCCCTTGACATAGAACGTCAGGTCGGTGGAGAAAAACCAGTGGTGCAGCTTCAGCTTGTTTGCCTCGACCCAGTCATGCAGTGTGTCGATGTCCATGCCCCCGTCGCGCAGGTCGGCGAGCCGATCCATGATGAGGCCGTAGCCGGAGGATGCGCCGAGCGAATCGACGATATAGACCTTCCGGCCGGGATACTTTTCCGTCACCAGCTCGGCGGCGCTCTGCGCAGAGTTGATGACGCCGGAGATGCCCGAGGACAGGCACACATGCAGAATGTCCTTGCCCTGCTCGGCAAAGCGCGAGAAGTACTCCACAAACTCCGAGACGTTTACCTGCGAGGTGCGGGTCTCCGCGCCGTCGGCCATCGCCTGATAGAACTTGTCGAATGGGATCGACTGCCCCAGATCGTCGTCGTAATCCACGCCGTCCAGCGCGAAGTGGAAGCAGATATAAGAAATGTCGCGCTGCTCGAAGTGCTCCTTGGTCAGATCGGCGGTGGAGCAGCAGCTCAGTACGTAATCAGCCATGATGGTATCCTCCTTGTCTGGTATCAAAGTTTTCAGATTTCAGTGCCGGTAGCCGATGGACGCGCGAACCTGTGCGGCTGCGGCGTCGCCCTCCAGCAGACGGATCAGCTCCAGCGCGAACGGAATCGCCGCACCGAGGCCGCAGGCGGTCACGATGTTGCCATCCGTGACGAATTCCCCGTCGGTCACAATCGCGCCGGCGAGCTTGTCCTCAAAGCCCGGATAGACCGTGGCGCGCTTACCCTGCAACAGACCGAGTCCGCCGAGCACCGATGGCGCGGCGCAGATCGCGGCGACGAGTTTGCCCTGCGCAGCGTATGAGCGCACAGTGCGCGCGACCAGCGCGCTTTCGGCGAGGTGCGTTGTGCCGGGCATCCCGCCGGGCAGCACCACGGCGTCCGCGTCCGTGAGACCGGCAGTCTCCGCCACGGCGTCGCACCGGAGCGTCACATTGTGGGCGCTGGTTACCTCCGCGCGTCCGGAGATCGAAACGGTCTGCACCGTGATTCCCGCCCGGCGCAGCAGATCGACGACCAAAAGGCCTTCGCATTCCTCCAGCCCGTCGGCAAAAAAGAGAATCGCTTTGCTCATAAGCATTCCTCCTGTTCTCAAGACAAATTTCACTTAGTATATCATTATACCATACAAATCATTAAAAATTTGTTATAAGTCCAAATAAAATCCAACTTTTTTATGCGGGGCGCAAAAACGCGGCCGGAAGTCCGCGTCAGGCAGATTTCCGGCCGCTCAGTTTGTCAAAGAAGGCTCGCAGCCCCCTCCGCCCGCAAGCTGGACTTGCGGGGGTAAGGAAGAAGGCGGAAGCGGATATCGTCCAGACGGACTCGCGCCATTCCACTTCCCGGGCAAGCCGGAAAGCTCCACGGCCGCTCTTCCGTTTCTCCTCACAAAACCGAAACGATGTTTCGGTTTTGAAAGGACGAGTGATGCGGAGCTTGCGAGGACGAGCGCGCGCCCGTTCGTATTTATCCGGCCACAAGGTCGATGCGCAGCACGCCGTGGATGGCTTTGACCGCAGCCAAAAACGCCTCCATGGTGATGCACATATTCTCCGTCGCCGCCGTGATCGTCACGGGCGCGACGCCATTCGTCGGGATGCTCTGGTTGATCGTCAGTATATTTGCGCCGTTTCCGGCAAAAATAGCAAGGACGGAAGACAGCACGCCCTGCCGGTCGCGCAGCTCCAGATTGAACGTGACGAGGTGCCCGCGTGACATGTCCTGAAACGGGGACACATAGTCCTTGTATTTATAGAACGCGCTGCGGCTGATATCTACCCGCGCCACGGCCTGCGCCACGGTGCGGACCTCGCCGGTCTCCAGTAGCTCCTTGGCTTCGATGACCTTGGCGAAAATTTCGGGCAGAACGCTGGCTTCCACCAGATAGTATTTCGGCTTGCTTCCTGCGGGCATGGTCACTCCCCCTCTTTCGCGTCTGTGCGCAGCGGGAAAGCAACTGTGCCCACCCCGCGCACCACTTTTGTTATATCATATCGCGGGCGGTTGCGCAAGCTATTCGTCGTAATTGGAGGGACAACTTTCGTATGGGCGGTTTTTTCCTTTGCATCCTCGCGGGTGCAGCCATGAGCATTCAGGGCGTGATGAATACGCGCCTGTCGGCGCAGATCGGCACGATGGAGGCCAACGCATTTGTGCAGGTTACGGCGGCGGTGCTTTCGGTGCTGGTGCTGCTGTTCTGGCGCACGGGGAGCTTCGCTGCGCTTGGCTCGGTGAACAAGCTCTACTGGTGCGGGGGCATTCTTGCGCTCGTCATCACGGTCACCGTCATGCTCGGCATCGGCAAGCTCGGCCCGACGCTGGCAATCTCCGTCATTCTCATTGCCCAGCTGCTCACCGCCGCCGGAATCGACGCCTTTGGGCTGATGGATTCCGAAAAGCTTCCCTTCGGCTGGACGAAGTGGTGCGGACTCGCCCTCATGACCGGCGGGATGCTGCTGTTCAAGCGGTAAAAAACACCGGCTCTTGTCTGAACGACAGAGCCGGTGTTTTTTGTGGGATCCATCAAAGCCCGAACGAAGAGATCAGGTCTGTCACGGAGCCCAGCAGATTGAAGATGGTGTCAAAGTCATAGTACTGATACGCGGCATTCCAGATGCGGTCGGGGTTGCCGCCGGTGAGAAGACCGACGCCGAGCGCGATTTCGCCGACGATCAGAATGCAGACCGCGGTAATCAACACGATTTTCCACGCTTTTTTCATGCGACTTCAACCTCCTTGCAGCACCAGCGCTTTCCGAGGCGGACGAGCGCACGGATCCAGCCAATCGTGACCTGAATGAAGAACCAGATGGAGAACCACAGCAGCACCAGCGCAACGGCAAACACCGACGCGCCGCCGCCGAGCAGAATGAGCATGTCCGCCACGACCGACAGGCCGATGAACGCCGTGCCGATCAGACCGACGCCGGCCGCGACCGCAGCCACGCCGATGGCGAAGAAACACAGGTTCAGCGCCAGCAGCACAACAAACACCGGCACGCCGACGATGATCGCGCCGATCGTATACAGAATCGCCAAAAACGGGTTCGTCTTTGTGACCGTCTCCGTCTCCAGTTCGTCGAACATCTCGGTGAACGGGTTTTCTTCCGTTCCGTCTTCCTCGGAGTAATAGCCGTCGTCCTGATACTGGCCGTCCTCTTCGGAGTAATAGCCATCGTCCTGGTATTGGCCGTCCTCTTCGGAGTAATAGCCATCGTCCTGGTATTGGCCGTCCTCTTCGGAGTAATAGCCGTCGTCCTGATACTGGCCGTCCTCCTCAGGGTAATAGCCGTCGTCCTGATACTGGCCGTCTTCCCCGGAGAAGGAGCCGTCGTCCTGATACTGGCTATCTTCCTCAGGGTAGTAGCCGTCGTCTTCATACGAACCGCTGTCTTCGAAATCATAGCCATCGTCCGCAGCGTCGTCCTCTGCCTGTTCCGGCGCACCGGCAGTATCCAGGATCACATTCCGGGCCGGGGGATACTGGGTTTCATCAATGCGCTGCTCCGGCTTCGGCGGCTGCACCGACTCCGGTGCGACCACGGGCGCGGCGGCTGGGGTGATTTTCCCGCTGTCAGCATAGCGAATCAGCGCAACGGCGACCTTCGTCGGGTTACCGATCTCCTGAATCAGCCGTTCCTCGTCCGGCGCGGCATCGAACATCCGTTCCATCTTCTCAATCAGCGCGACGCGGGTGTTGTCATCGGTAATCAGGCCGAGAAGACTGCTGATCTCAGCCATGTAGCTTTGTCTGTTGATAACGGTCACCTCCATGGGATACCTCTAATTCAAATATTATATTGCACCTTTTCGATACGGTCAAGTGCGAAAATGCAAATTGGAGGGGAAACCGGTCGAACGCATCGCGCTGCACAGGCAAAAAAACAAGCGGCTTAGCCGGTGGTTTCTTATTGCGCCCCGCAGTGCTTGACAAGGGGCAGATGTTTTACTAAAATAAATAAGTTACACCAAACGATACGGTTGGGCGCCCGCCCTGCCGGCGAAACATAAAGGAGCGTTGCGCGATGGCAAAAGAGAAAAAGGTGGAGCAAATCACCGACATGGAGGTAGACTTTGCCCAGTGGTTCACGGATGTGTGCACCAAGGCGGAGCTGGTCGATTATTCCGGCGTCAAGGGTCTGTTCATCCTGCGCCCGTATGGCTATGCCATCTGGGAGAATATCCAGAAGGTGCTCGACGAAAAGTTCAAGGCGACCGGCCATGAAAACGTGTCCATGCCGCTGCTGATCCCGGAATCCCTGCTGCAGAAGGAAAAGGACCACGTGGAGGGCTTCGCGCCGGAGTGCGCGTGGGTCACGATGGGCGGCAGCGAGGAGCTGCCGGAGCGGCTGTGCATCCGCCCGACGTCCGAGACGCTGTTTTGCGACCACTGGAGCCACGTGGTGCATAGCTGGCGCGACCTGCCGTGCCTGTACAACCAGTGGTGCAGCGTGCTGCGCTGGGAGAAAACCACGCGCCCGTTCCTGCGCGGCCGCGAATTCCTGTGGCAGGAGGGGCACACCCTGCACGCCACGGAGGAGGAAGCGCGCAAGGAAACGCTGCAAATGCTCGAAATTTACGCCGACACGTGCGAACATTACCTTGCCATGCCCGTCATCCGCGGCAACAAGACCGACAAGGAGAAGTTCGCCGGCGCGGTGAACACCTACACGATCGAGTGCATGATGCACGACCGCAAGGCGCTGCAGTCCGGCACCAGCCACTATTTTGGCGACGGCTTTGCCCGCGCGTTCAACATCACGTTCAGCGACAAGGAAAACAAGCTGAGCTACCCGCACCAGACCTCGTGGGGCATGTCCACCCGCATCATCGGCGGCATCATCATGACGCATGGCGACAATAACGGGCTTGTCCTGCCGCCGAAAATCGCGCCGATCCAGGTGGTCGTGCTGCCCATCGCGGCGCACAAGCCGGGCGTGACCGAAAAGGCAGAGGAGCTCGTTTCCCGCCTGAAGGCCGCAGGCCTGCGCGTGAAGGGCGACTTCAGCGACAACAGCCCCGGCTGGAAGTTTGCCAACTGGGAGATGAAGGGCGTTCCGCTGCGCGTGGAGATCGGCCCGAAGGACATCGAAAACGGCCAGTGCGTCGCCGTCCGGCGCGACAACCGCGAGAAGACCGCTGTGAAGCTTGACGAGCTGGAGCAGCGCATTCCGGAGCTGCTGGACGTGGTGCAGCAGGGGCTGTTCGACAAGGCAAAGCAGAATCTGGACGAGCACATCTACACCGCGCACTCGCTGGAGGAGGCCAGGCAGCTTCAGGAGGAGCACGGCGGCTTTATCAAGACCATGTGGTGCGGCGATCTCGCCTGTGAGATGGCCATGAAGGAGCAGGCCGGCATGTCCAGCCGCTGCATCCCGTTCGAGCAGGAGCATCTCGGCGACGTGTGCCCCGTCTGCGGCAAGCCCGCCAAGACGATGATCTACTGGGGCGTCGCATACTGAGCAGCGTCAGAAGCTGCTCGCTCCATTCCATTTCCGGCTGAAGCCGAAAACTCCATATCCGCTCCCGCCTTCTTCCTTCCAAATCCGAAACATGGTTTCGGATTTGCAGGGGAACGAAGCGCGATCCCGTTCTGTCCAAAAAGCTTGCTTTTTGGACAGACGCAAGCCCGCGGCAAACCGCTGTTTGCCGCGGGCGTTTTGTCATTCTGAAACCTCGTCATACAGATGGTAGGAGAGCCGGAGATGGAGCAGACCGTTTGTCGCATCCAGACAGGCTTCATCGGCCTGCACAATCAGACTGCCGAGGGTGGACAGGACGAGCGCATCCATCATGCCGTTGATGACGATGCGGTCAAGCTCGAAGCGGATGGAGCCGCGCATGTCATCGTCCTCGGCGACGAGATCGGCACAGAGATATTCCGCAAGGTAAAGCGCCTGATTCCGGAACGCGGCAAAGTGCTCTGCTTTCTGCTGGTTCGGCACCTGCCGAATGTGCGAAAGCGTATCCTTACCCTCCGTGGCCGGTGCGCCGACCAACTTCATCAGAAGCTGCATTTCCGCCTGAATATCCGCAGGGGTCATGCCCTCATAGTGCGCGTTCAGCTTTTCCTCGGCCTGTTTCAGGAGCGCTTGATCCTCCGTCTAATAGTGCCGTTCGATTTTCATAAGTGATTCCTCCGCTCTCATAAAACGATTCATTGTTGGGCAATCTTCCATTATATTATACTTTTGCCCAAAATTTTAGTCAATTGGTCATTAACAAAAACGGACTACTTTTTTCAAAAAACATATAATAATGTCGTGAGAATCAGGAAGGACACGCGGCATGATGGGCAAAGATGTGGAATTTAAAAATCGGGATCGGTTTATCGAACTCGGAATCACGATTGCGGCACTTCGCAAAATGAAGGGGCTGTCTCAGGAAAAGCTGGCCGAGCGGGCAAATATCAGCCGCTCGCATTTGAGTTCCATCGAAGCGCCGGGTGTCGCCTATTCGTTCTCTCTGGATGTTCTTTATAACATCGCCGATGCGCTGGAGATGAAGCCGGGCGATCTGCTGAACATCAGCCTGACGCCCCCGAATCATACAAAATAAACCGCACCTGCCAGACGGCGGGTGCGGTTTCTGATTTGACAGATTTCGACTTTTCTGCTACCATATGCCCCGGCTCCGTATGGAGCCGGGACATTGCCAGATACGGTAGGCGGTTTGCCACACCACCCGAAAGGGGGTGAGACATGTGCCGATTACATTGACGTTCCATATCCTTTGCTGGACTGTGACGATCAGGGTAAAAAGCAAAAACCGCCACTCGGCCAAGTGACGGTTCTGCTTATGGATTAAGTAGAAAATAAGCCACGGGGCAAACCGCTTACCGGCAATGCCCTTTTCTATCTGTTATTATACTGCTGCGCCCGGATTTGTCAAGGGTGCGGTTTTTCATTTTCGCCAAGGAGCCGCGATCCCAGCCAAGGCTTCCCCCTCTGGGGGAAGCTGTCGGCGTTAGCCGACTGATGAGGGGACGCATTCGGACACCTCATCCGTCACGCTTCGCGTGCCACCTTCCCCTCAAGGGGAAGGCTTCGGGTGCGTGCGGTTTTTCATTTCATGCTTTGCACCTTCCACGCGGCGGCTGCGTCCGCGCGGGTGAGCACCCACGGGCGGCTGGTGTGCGGCGTGTTGGTTTCGGTCTCGACATAGTCCGCAAGCAGGACGATGGTGTTCCTGTCGCCCACTGTGCTGCTGCCCGCGAGGTAGGATTCCCAATACGCCTCGCTGTACGCAAGCCGCGTCAGGGTGCAGCCGCCGAACTCCTTGCGGAAGCGCGTCATCGCGCAGTCCATGGCGCTGCGGATTTCTGCCTCCGAAAACCGCTCGGACGCGCCGGGTGCAAGCTGCACGCCGCGCGTGCTGCCGGGCGCTCCGCAGGCGGCGAGCAGCGGCAGACACAGTGCCAGCGCAAGCAGGACGCAGACTGCGCGCTTCATGGCCGGCCGTCCTTCCCGTGCGCGCCCAGATACCCCTCCAGAATGAGACTTGCAGCCACGGCATCCACCGACTGGCGGTGCTTTTTCTCCTTTTTTCCGTTGGCGCGCAGGATGCTGTGCGCTTCGATGGAGGAACGCCGCTCGTCCCAGAGCACGACATCCAGCCCCGTGGCCTCGCGCAGGCGCTGCGCCACCATGCGGCTCTTTTCCGCGCGCGGGCCTTCCGTGCCGTCCATGTTTTTCGGCAGGCCGAGCACCAGCAGGCCGACGCCGTTGGCGCGTGCCTCTTCCGCGATGCGCGCGACGGCGCGGTCGAGATTCCACTCGTTGAGCGTCCACGCGCGGCCGCACAAAATCGCCGATTCGTCCGACAGTGCCAGCCCAATGCGCTGGTCGCCATAATCAATGCCCATGATTCGCATGAGAGTCACTCCTTTCGGAAGCAGCGGCGGATCTCGCCCGCCATGTAGAGCGAGCCGGTCGCGCAGACTATGCCGTCCGCGCCCGCCATTGACAGTGCCGTCGCCACCCCGTCAGGGACGGTGGCGCAGGATGTGACGGGCTTGCCGTACCGCTGCAGATGCGCCGCGAGCGCGTCCGCCGGCAGGGCGCGCTCGCTCTCCGGCGTGACGGCGACGAACGCGGCCGCCTGCGGCGCGAGAATGTCCGTCATTGCAGTATAATCCTTATCGGCCAGCAGACCGACCAGAAGAATTTTTCGGTTTTTGGGAAAGTATCGCTCCAGATTCGCCGCGACCGTCTCGGCGCACTGGGGGTTGTGCCCGCCGTCGAGCACGAACCACGGCGCGCGCTGCAAAATCTCAAACCGCGCGGGCCACGAGACGGTGCGCAGTCCCTCGCGCACCGCGCTGTCCGGGATCGCCCAGCCTGCGTCGCGCAGCACGCCGACGGCTTCGAGCGCGACGGCGGCGTTTTTGCGCTGGTGTGCGCCGAGCAGCGGCAGCGAGAGCGCTGCGCCGCCCCGGTAGCGGAAGGTCTGCCCGTCCACGGAGTCGGTCAGCGGCTCGATGGCGGAAAAGTCCGCTTCCGTCAACGGTACGCCGCGCTCCCGGCACGCATCGCGCAGCACGGCGGCGGCCTCCGGCGCCTGCTGATAGGAAACGGCGCGGGTTCCTGGCTTGATGATCCCGGCCTTTTCAAACGCGATCTGCGCGACCGTGTCGCCCAGCACGGCGGTGTGGTCCAGCCCGATGTTGGTGATTACGGCGCACTCCGGCGCGCGGATGACGTTCGTCGCGTCGAGCCGTCCGCCGAGGCCGACCTCCAGCACCACAATGTCGCACTGCTGATCGGCGAACCACAAAAACGCTGCGGCGGTGACCAGCTCAAACTCCGTGGGCGGGTCGGCCATTGCCGCCACGCACGGGTGCAGCCGGTCGCACACGGCGGCCAGCTCCGCGTCGGTGATGGGCGTGCCGTTGACCTGCATCCGCTCGTTGAACCGCTCGATGAACGGCGAAATGTACAGCCCCGTGCGGTATCCGGCGGCGCGGAGGACGGACGCGAGCATCGCGGCGGTGGAGCCTTTCCCGTTCGTCCCGGCCACGTGCACGTAGTGCAGCGTGTCCTGCGGATTGCCGAGCAGCGACAAAAGCTGCCGCACCCGCTCCAGACCCGGCCGGGAGCCAAGCCATGAGACGCCCGAGATGAATTCCATTGCCTGTTCGATGGTCATGCGCGCTGTCCTCCCCAGATAAGATCAGATTTAAAATTATACCACATCCCTTGCCGCACGGCAACCGGACAGGTTGCGTTTTCTGTCGGTTTGCGGTACACTGAACCGGATGCGACAAGCGAATGGGGGTGGATGTGTGGAAAACTTTCTGCTGTCGGTCAACGCGATTCTGCCGATGTTTTTGACGATGGCGGTGGGCTATCTGTCGCGGCGGCTGGGGCTTTTGAAGCGCGAGGATGTGTTTGGAATCAATAAGATCGCGTTTCGCGTGTTCCTGCCGTGCCTGCTGTTTTACAACATCTACTGCTCCGATCTCGCTTCCGCGATCCGGCCAAGGCTGATGCTCTATGCGGTGTGCGGCGTTCTGATCGTGTTTGCGTGCGCTGTGGGCTTCGTGCTGCGCACGGAAAAGGAGCCGGCGCGGCGCGGCGTCATGATTCAGGGGCTTTTCCGCAGCAACTATGTCATTATGGGTCTTCCGATCGCAAGCGCCCTGCTCGGCGATGCAAGCCTTGGCCCGGTCGCCATCCTCATCGCCGTGATCGTGCCGATCTTCAATATGCTGTCCGTGGTGGTGCTGG
This sequence comes from Oscillospiraceae bacterium, assembly GCA_018265835.1. Classification (GTDB taxonomy): domain Bacteria; phylum Bacillota; class Clostridia; order Oscillospirales; family Oscillospiraceae; genus CAG-103. The sequence continues at coordinate 58,004 of JABLYK010000001.1, forward strand.
AGGTATTTCGCAGCGGGCGGCCCCAGCCGCTGAAGGTGCTGGTGCAGATTTTGAAAAATCCGCTCATCATCGGCTCCGTGCTTGGCATTCTTGCGCAGCTGCTGAGGGTCACGCTGCCGGGCTTTCTCGTTTCGGCGGTCAAGGGGATCGGCGGCGCGGCAACGCCGCTGCAGCTGTTTTTGCTTGGCGCGTTTTTCCGGTTTGACGGGCTGCGGCAGTATCGCCGCGAGCTGACGGCTGTCACGCTCGGAAAGCTCGTTGTGGTGCCGGCGGTGCTGTTATCCGCCGCTGCGCTGCTGGGCTTCCGGGGCGTGGAGTTCGTGTCGCTGCTCGGCATCTTTGCCTCGCCCACGGCGGTCAATTCGTTTACCATGGCGCAGCAGATGGGCGGTGACGAGGAGCTTGCGGGCGACATTGTCATTGTGACGTCTGCGGCCAGCGCGTTCACGTTCTGCGTCTGGATTTTTCTGTTCAAATCACTGGGGATCTTTTAAAAAAGACAGGCCGGGAGATGTTGTCTCCCGGCCTGGTTTTTGATTATCTTCTTTTCCACATTGCCGGAACGAACAGCAGCAAAATGGGGTAGATCTCCAACCGGCCCAGCAGCATCGCCAGAATGAGCACGAGCTTGGACAGCGGGGAGAAAATCGCATACGACCCCATCGGGCCGACAAGGGACAGTCCGGGACCGATGTTGGACAGGCACGCGAGCGCTGCGCTGAAATTTGTTGCGAAATCGAATCCGTCGAATGAGAGGATCAGCACGGCCAGCAGCAGCCCCAGCAGATAGATGAAAAAGAACGAGAGCACCTTGTGCACCGTATCTTGATCCACCGGCTTCCCGTCGAGCCGAACCTGCTCCACGCAGCGCGGGCGCAGCATCCGCTTGACCTCCGTGGCCGCGGATTTGAGCAGAATGATGACGCGCGACACCTTCAGACCGCCGCCGGTGCTGCCGGCGCAGCTTCCGATGAACATCAACAGCACGAGTATGGTCTGCGAATACTGCGGCCAGAGCGTGAAGTCCGCCGTGGCAAAGCCGGTCGTCGAGATGATGGATGCGACCTGAAAATAGGAGTACCGCAGCGCGGTGAAAATGCTGCCGTACTGTCCGGTGATGTTGAGCGCGATGGTGACAACGGCGAACGCGATGATGACGAGATACCAGCGCAGCTCCTCGCTGCGCAGCGCCTCGCGGACGTCGCCGATGATGACGAGGAAGTACAGGCTGAAGTTCACGCCGAACAGGATCATGAACGTGCTGGTCACCACGTCGATGTAGGTGCTGTCGTAGTAGCCGATGCTCAGCGCGCGTGTGGAAAAGCCGCCGGTGCCCGCCGTGGCGAACGAGTGCACCAGCGCGTCGAAAAAGCTCATGCCGCCGCACAGCAGCAGGAGCGTTTCGACCACGGTCATGACGATGTAGAGCAGATACAGGATGCGCGCGGTCTTGCGGATGCGCGGCACCAGCTTGCCGACCGTCGGCCCCGGCACCTCGGCGCGCATGATGTGCATCGACCGGTTGCCGGCCATCGGCAGGATGGCCATGATGAATACCAATATGCCCATGCCGCCGATCCAGTGCGCGAACAGGCGCCAGAACTGCGCGCCGTGCGACAGCGCTTCGATGTCGGTCAGAATGCTCGCGCCCGTCGTCGTCAAACCGGAGACCATTTCGAACAGCGCGTCCAGATAATTGGGGATCTCCCTGCCGATCACGAACGGCAGCGCTCCGAACAGCGCCATGAAAACCCATGACAGCCCAACGATCAGAAAGCCCTCGCGCGCGGTGATCGCGGCATTTCTGGCGCGCACCCGCCAGAGCACAAGCCCGACCAGCCCCGTTGCGGCGGCGGAGATCAGAAAGGGCATCGGCGTTTCGCCATAGCACAGCGCGGTGACCATCGGAAGGATCATCAGCGCGGCTTCAATGCACAGAACACGGCCAAGCACCTGCCAAACCATGCGATAATTCATCAATGTTCCCTCTGCTTCATCCGGCGGCATGCCGCCGGGCATTTTCGTCCTGTCTGCCGGCCTGCGGCAGATGTCTTTTTATCTTACTACGGTTATTGCCGTTTGTGAAGTGCTTTCCGGCGCAAAAACGCAAATTTTCCAACCGGGTTGCATTTTCCCGCCCGGCGTGGTACACTGACATATACTTCAAATTTCGAAACAATCGGCGCTTGCGCCGGGGGAGGTACACTATGAAAATTGCAGTTGTCACCGGGGCGTCTTCCGGTATGGGGCGCGAATTTGTCTATGCGCTGGACAAGGACGAGCAGTTCGACGAGATTTGGGTCATTGCGCGCCGCACCGAGCGCCTGCAGGCACTCTCGGACAAGGTTCGCGCCAAGATTCGCCCCATCGCGCTCGACCTGCTCGACACGGCGAGCTTCACCACCTACCGCACCCTGCTCGAGCAGGAGCAGCCGGAGGTTGCGGTGCTGGTGAACGCGGCGGGCTTCGGCGTGTTCGGCCCGTTTCTGGAGCGCCCGCTCGAGCAGCAGCTCGACATCATCAACCTGAACGACCGCGCGCTCACGGCCATGAGCTACCTGACCATCCCCTATATGCACGCGGGAAGCTGCATCTATAACATGGGCTCCATGTCCTCGTGGCAGCCGGTGCCGTATATCAACGTGTACGGCGCGTCCAAGGCGTATGTGCTCAGCTTTTCCCGCGCGCTGAACGTGGAGCTCAAGCCGCGCGGCATCCGCGTGATGGCCGTTTGCCCCGGCTGGATTACCACAGAGTTTTTCGACCACGCGGTGACGGACGACACGGTTAGTTACTTCAACCGCTACTACGGGCCGGAGGCGGTCATTGCCCAGGCGCTCAAGGACATGAAAAAGCACAAGGACGCCTCCGTCCTCGGCTTCCCGGAGCGGATGCAGGTGCGTCTGGTCAAGCTCCTGCCGGTGAAGCTCGTGATGAAAACGTGGTGCAAGCAGCAGAAGAAGCCCTACTGACAAGCAGAAGACCCCGGTTCATTCGAACCGGGGCCTGTTTTACGCTTCCAGCGGCAAAACCAGCTCTGCCGTGAAGCCGTCGGCCTCCTTATAGGTGCAGAATTCGCCGCCCAGCAGCTTCATAATCGCCTCACACGTACGCAGGCCGATGCGGTTGCTTTCTACCTGGCCGGAAAGCGCCTTCGTCCGGTTGGCAAAGCAGACGTGCAGCGCACCGTCCTCCACGCCGGCCATGATCGTCAGCCACTCGTTCGGATCGGCGTACTTTTGCAGGTTCGACATCAGGTTATCCACCACGCGCTTGAGCATGTGCACGTCCGTCCGCACGCGGCACGGGGTCTGCAGCTCGACCGTGTTCACCCGAAAGCCATGGCCGCGCAGCTCCGCCGTGTACTCGCCCAAAAGCTGCTCCAGCAGAATCTGCGCGTCGTAGGTCTCCATTTGCAGATCCTGCTCCTGCCGGCCAAACACAAGGAAATAGCGGAACATCTCGCCTGTCAGATCCTTGAGCCGGTAAGCCTTGTCCAGACCGGAGCGGACATACTGCCGCAGCTCCTCCGGCAGCCGCCCCTGCTCCATTTCCAGCAGTTCCAGATAGCCGATGAGCGAGGTGAGCGGGTTGCGGATGTCGTGCGACAGGGCGGTGATAAGGTCGCTGTTGGCCTGCCACGCCGTCTGTTCGCCGCGCGCCCGCTCGGCAATGGCGTCGCGCATGTGGTTGACGTCCTGCGCCAGCCGGGCCAGCTCGTCGCTGCCGCTTGCGGAGATCGGTTCCAGATGGGCGCCGCTGCTGACGGCGTTTACCTCGGCGGACAGCCGCGAAATCTTCCGTGTGACGTTGTGCGTGAACAGCAGCATAATCGCAATGAACACGGTCAACGCAATGCCCAGCGCCGCCATCTGCGCCATGAAATACAGCTCGCCCTCCGAAACGTCGCACATTGCGACCTGAAACACGCCGTCCGAAAACGCCAGCGGGAAAAAGCCGTAGCCCAGATCGCTGATGTCAGCCGGCTCAATCCCCTCCAGCAGCTCCCCCGTACCCCACCGGCCGGTTTCATACGGTTCGTCGCCGTTGCGGTACACGATGACGCTGGCGTTGTCCTCTGCGCGCGCCCACGCTTCCAGCGCAGCCGCGTTGCCGGATGCAACGCCGTTTTCCGTCACGTACTGCTGCAGGCTGCGCAGATGCTCGATGTTCCGCCCGGCCACAGCTTCGTCGTTCATGTACCAGCGGTCGATTCCGCGCTCCGCAAGCCAGTTTCCGCCGAAAAACAGCGCCACTGCCAGCACGAGTGCGGCCAGAAGCGTCAGCGTCATTTTGGCGGTCAGCGAGTTCAGCCGCTGCCTGAACCGGTTAGTCAATTTGATACCCCTTTCCCCAAACGGTGCGGATCAGCGTCGGGTTGGCGGGGTCGTCTTCCAGCTTTTTGCGCAGCTTCAGAATGTGCACCATGACCGTGTTTGCGGACGAGGGCATGAATTTTTCGTGCCACACGTTTTCATAGAGCTTTCGCGTCGCCACGGCCTGACCCCGGTTTTCGATCAGATATTGCAGCAGCTCGAACTCCGTTTTCGTCATCTCAATGGGCACGCCGTTTTTGCAGACGGTGCCGCGCTCGCGGCTGATCTCCAGCGCGTCAATTACGGTCGGCGCGTCGCCCTTACCCTTGTAGACCCGGTAGCGCCGCACGAGCGATTCCACGCGCAAAAACAGCTCATGGTTGGAAAACGGCTTGACCAGATAGTCGTCGCCGCCGCTGTGATAGGCGTCGCTCTTGTCACCGTCCTGCGCCTTGGCGGTCAAAAACAGCACCGGCGCCACGGACAGCGCGCGAATTTGCTCGCACGCGTCGATGCCGTTCAGATCCGGCATCATGATGTCCATGATAATCAGGTCAAAATCCGGCTGGGTGCGCACCAGCTCCACGGCCTTCCGGCCGTTTTCCGCCTCCTCGACCGCGTAGCCGCGGGAGGTCAGCAAAATGCGCAGAATGTTGCGAATATCCGGCTCGTCGTCCACGACGAGAATGCGGATGGGAGTTTCCATATCCATGCACCCCTTTTGTGCCATCCTACCACATTCTCCGGCTGTGCGGCAGGGGGAAGCGTCAGTTTTCAGAATTATTAAGGCCGCACACCGCGCCGGGCATCAGACGGAAGCGGTTTCGCTCGTACTCGATCAGGCCGTCGGCGCGCATCCGCGCCAGCTCCTTGCTCATGGCGCTGCGGTCCACGGCCAGATAGTCCGCGAGCTGCTGGCGGTTGAAGGGAATGGAAAATGTCGCGCTGTGCGCCGCACGGCTCTGCGCTGCAAGATAGGACAGCAGCTTCTCCCGCGTCGTCCGGCGGGAGATGTGCTCCAGCTTTTCGGTCAGGCGGTAGTTCTTTCCGGCCAGCAGATGCAGCAGATTCTGTACCACGCGGCTGTGAAACGCGCACGCCGAGGGGCATACGTGCAGCACGCGCTCCACGTCGAGAAACAGCACCTGTGCAGGCGCGGCGGCCGTGGCCGTTACGCTCAGCGGCACATCGCGCAGGCAGGCGAACACCTCGGCGAAAATCCCGCCCGCGTGTACCTGCCCGACCAGCTCCCGGTTGCCGTGCGCATCCGTCCGCTCCAGATGCACCTCGCCGGAGAGCAGCACGCCCAGCTCCGCCGTCCGATCCCCGGCGTGCAGGATCGCCTCGCCCCGCGCATAGGATGCGCGCCGCGCGGCGAGACAGCCGAGCATCTGCGTAAGCTCCGGCTCTGCCACGCCGGCGAAGAGCGGCGTTTCCAGCAGAAGTTTCACATTTTTTTGCTCCATTTTGCGCTCCTTGTGGTAAATGACACAGATTTTCCGCATTTATCGTAGTATATTAGCGCCAGAAACACAAGAGGAGGATGAAAAAATGCTGCGGAAAATCATTAAAATCGACGCCGACCGCTGCAACGGCTGCGGCCTGTGCGCCAGCGCCTGCCACGAGGGCGCCATTGATATTGTGGACGGAAAGGCCAGACTCATGCGCGAGCATTTCTGCGACGGGCTGGGCGACTGCCTGCCGGCCTGCCCGATGAACGCCATTTCGTTTGAGATGCGCGAGGCGCCCGGCTATGACGAGGCCGCCGTGCTGGCTGCCAAGCGCGAGCGCGAGGCGCGCGCCGCCGCTGCCGCAGCCGCGCAGGGAGAAGCGCCGAACGCGCTGGACAACTGGCCCGTGCAGCTCAAGCTCGTGAGCGCGGCTTCGCCGGTGTTCCACGACTGCGACCTGCTCATCGCCGCGGACTGCACCGCCTATGCCTACGGAAATTTCCACCGCGACTTTATTCGCGGCCGCGTCACCGTCATCGGCTGCCCGAAGCTCGACGCGACGGAGTACGCCGAAAAGCTCACGCAGATTCTCGAACAGAACAGCGTCAAGTCCGTCACGCTCACGCGGATGTTCGTCCCGTGCTGCGGCGGCATGGAATACGCCGTATATCAGGCCATTGCCGCCTGCGGCCGCGACCTGCCGCTGCGCGTCGTGACCATCGGCGCAGACGGCGCAATTTTGAGCGACGAGCAGAAGGCGTAAGCCCCGATACAGCTACAGCAAACCACCCGAAGCAGCCGCTTCGGGTGGTTTTTTTCTTGCCAGGTCAGTATTCAAACGTTCCCTCGTACACCAGCGTGGCGCCGCCGGTGAGGGTGGCGCGTTCGCCGGTGTAATTCACGATCAGATCGCCGCCGAGGAGCTTCACCGTGACGTCCGCGCCCTTGTCGCACAGGCCGTTTTCCACCGCCGCGACGACCGCAGCGCACGCGCCCGTGCCGCAGGCAAGCGTTTCGCCGTTGCCGCGCTCCCACACGCGCATACGCAGGTTCGTGCGGTTTACTACGCGCACAAACTCCGTGTTGATGCGCTCCGGGAACAGCGGCGCGTACTCGAATTCCGGGCCGATCTTCTCCAGCTCCAGCCCGTCAAGCGCGTCGCAGAAGACGACGCAGTGCGGATTGCCGACGGAGACGCACGTTGCGCGCCAGTCCCGCCCCGCGATCGGGAGCGGAGCATCCACCAAGCGGTCCGCGTCCACGGCTGCGGGCAGCGCGGCGGTGGAGAGGTCGGCCCTGCCCATATCCACCGATACGGAGCTGACCTTCCCGTCGCGGATGTAGAGCTTCAGGCGGCGCACGCCGCTGCCGGTCTCGATGGAGAGGAACTCGCTGCGGACATACCCCTTGTCGTAGAGGTATTTGCCGACGCAGCGGATGTTGTTGCCGGCCATTTTGCCCTCGCTGCCGTCGCGGTTGAAGCTGCGCATCTTCGCGTCGGCTACGGTGGATTTCTCGATGAGCACAATTCCGTCGCCGCCGATGCCATAGTGCGGCGCGCACAGGCTCACGCACAGGGATTCCGGGCAGGTGATGCCGCCGTCGAAATTCTCGATGAAGATATAGTCGTTGCCGCAGCTCTGCATTTTCGCAAAAGCGATCGTCTGCCGCCACGGGCGCATGGCGTTGATGTCCACCAGCTCCGTGTTGTTCTGGTTGAAGCGGCTGGCGATGATCTCGGCCAGGGCGTTTGCCGTGTCAAGCGAGGTGAGGCACGGGATGCCGAGCTGCATGGCGCGGCGGTGCAGGGCAATGTAGTCGCCCATCGTCGCATCCTTGACCGCGCCGGTGTAGACGATGTAATCGAGCGCGCCGCGCTCCATCAGACCGGTGATGGCGGCGCTGTCCGACACGGCTGCAACCTCAATGCCGAGCTGCGCGATGGCGGCGGCGGTGCCGCTCGTGGCGTACAGGCGGATGCCGAGATCGTAAAAGCGCTTTGCGAGCGAGATGATCTCCTGATAGTCGGTTTCCTCCACGCTGATGAGGACGCCCGCGTGACCGCGCCCCTGCACGGACGGCACCGCGAAGCCCGCGGCGGTCAGCCCCTTGAAGAGCGCCTCCGCCATCGTCTTGCCGATGCCGAGCACCTCGCCGGTGGACTTCATCTCCGGGCCGAGGATCGAGTTCGCGTCGCTGAGCTTCTCAAACGAGAACACCGGCACCTTTACCGCGTAATACGGCGGCGTGCGGTACAGCCCCGTGCCGTAGCCAAGATCGGCGAGCTTCGCGCCGAGCATGACCTCGGACGCGAGATCGACCATCGGCACGTTTGTGACCTTGCTGATGTACGGCACGGTGCGCGATGCGCGGGGGTTCACCTCGATGACGTACAGCTCATCCTCGTAGATGAGGTACTGGATGTTCACCAGCCCCCTGGTGCCGAGCGCGAGCGCCAGCTTTTCCGAGCAGGCGCAGATTTTTCTCAGGAACTTGTCGGTGAGGTTATACGGCGGGTAGACGGCGATGGAATCGCCGCTGTGCACGCCTGCGCGCTCTATGTGCTCCATGATGCCGGGGATGAGCACGTCCTCGCCGTCGGAGATCACGTCCACCTCCAGCTCCGTGCCGGGCATGTATTTGTCCACAAGCACGGGGTTGTCGATGCCGCCGGAGAGGATGGCCTGCATGTACTGCACCGTCTGCGCCTCGCTGCGGGAGATGGTCATGTTCTGCCCGCCGATGACGTAGGACGGGCGCAGCAGCACGGGGTAGCCGAGCTGCGCTGCCGCTGCGACGGCCTCCTCCAGTGTGGAGACGCCCATGCCCTTCGGGCGGCGGATGCCGAACGACTCGAGCAGCGCGTCGAACCGGCTGCGATCCTCGGCAACGTCGATGCTCTCGGCGGAGGTGCCGAGGATCTTGACGCCGTTCCGGTCGAGAAACTGGGTGAGCTTGATGGCCGTCTGCCCGCCGAAAGCGACGACGACGCCGACCGGCCGCTCGACCTGAATGATGTTCATGACGTCCTCCGGGCAGAGCGGCTCGAAGTACAGGCGGTCCGCCGTGTCGTAATCGGTGGAGACGGTCTCGGGGTTGTTGTTGACGATGACGACGTCGTATCCCATCGAACGCAGCGTCCACACACAGTGGACGGAGCTGTAATCAAACTCAATGCCCTGCCCGATGCGGATCGGGCCGGAGCCGAGCACCATGACGACGGGCTTGCCGCTGCGCGGGAACGCGCGCGACTCGCAGAACGCGTCGCAGCTCGAATAGAAATATGGGGTCTCCGCGTCGAACTCTGCGCCGCAGGTGTCCACCATCTTGTAGCAGAAGGACTTGCCGGGCAGCGCATCCACGCCGGTGAGCCGGCAGATGGCTGCGTCCGGGTAGCCGTAGCGCTTGGCCTGCTCGTAGTCGCCGGGGCACAGGCCGTCTGCCTGCAGATGCAGCTCAAAGTCTGCGAGGTTTTGGATTTTGTGCAAAAACCAGCGGTCGATTTTGGTGATCTCGTGGATCTCGTCCACGGTCACGCCGGCTTTCAGCGCCTCAAACACCGTGAACAGGCGGTGATCGTCCTGCGCGGCAAGCCGCTCGCGCACCGGCGCGCCAGTCAAAGGCGGGGCATTCAGCGTGTCGAGCGAGATTTCCGCGCCGCGCACGGCCTTCATCAGCGCCATTTCAAAGCTCGGCGCGATGGCCATGACCTCGCCGGTGGCCTTCATCTGCGTGCCGAGGGCGCGGCTCGCGCCCGCGAATTTGTCGAACGGCCACTTGGGGAATTTCACGACCACATAGTCGAGCGCCGGCTCGAAGCAGGCGCAGGTTTTTCCCGTAATGTCGTTTTTGATCTCGTCGAGTGTGTAGCCGAGCGCGAGCTTCGTCGTGAGCTTCGCAATGGGGTAGCCCGTCGCCTTGGAGGCGAGCGCCGAGGAGCGCGACACGCGGGGGTTTACCTCGATGACGGCGTATTCAAAGCTGTCGGGATTCAACGCGAACTGACAGTTGCAGCCGCCGACGATGCCGAGCGCGGAGATGATGTCCAGCGACGCCGAGCGCAGCATCTGATACTCCTTGTCGGAGAGCGTCAGCGCGGGCGCGACGACAATGGAGTCGCCCGTGTGAATGCCGACGGGATCGAAGTTCTCCATCGAACACACGGCGATCACGTTGCCCGCGCCGTCGCGCATCGTTTCAAACTCGATTTCCTTCCAGCCGGAGATGCACTTTTCCACCAGAATCTGCGTGATGGGCGAGAGATCCAGCCCCGTTTTTGCGATCGTTTGCAGCGCCTGCGCGCCGGCCGCGATGCCGCCGCCGGAGCCGCCGAGCGTGAACGCCGGGCGCACAATGACGGGGTAGCCGATCTCCGACGCGATGCGCAGCGCGCCTTCCACGTCCGTCGCAATGCCGGACGGGACGACCGGCTGGCCGATGGTACGCATCGTGTCGCGGAACAGCTCGCGGTCTTCGGCCCTGTCGATGGCCGCAATGTCCGAGCCGAGCAGGCGCACGCCCTGCCGGGCCAGCCACCCGTCGCGGCTGAGCTGCATGGCGATGGTGAGGCCGGTCTGCCCGCCAAGCCCGGCGAGGATGCCGTCCGGCCGTTCCTTTTCGATGATGCGCTTGACCGTCTCGACGGTCAGCGGTTCGAGGTAGATTTCGTCCGCCAGATGCTTGTCGGTCATGATCGTGGCGGGGTTGGAGTTCACGAGCACGACGTTTATGCCCTCGTCGCGCAGCACGCGGCACGCCTGCGCGCCCGCGTAGTCGAACTCCGCCGCCTGCCCGATGACGATCGGGCCGGAGCCGATGACGAGTACCTTGCGGATGCTGTTATCCTTCGGCATTGCGCTGCCCTCCCATCATGGCGAGAAACCGGTCAAACAAAAACGCCGTATCGTGCGGACCGGAGCAGGCCTCCGGATGGAACTGCACGGTGAAGCACTGCTTGCCGGGGTATTCCACGCCCTCGCACGTGCCGTCGTTGGCGTTGACGAGGTTCACGCGGCCAATGCCGTCGAGACTTTCGCTCACGACGGCGTAGCCGTGGTTCTGACTGGTGATGTACGTCCGTGTGCCCCCAACCTCGCGCACCGGCTGGTTGACGCCGCGGTGGCCGTATTTCAGCTTCACGGTTCTGCCGCCCATGGCGAGCGCCGTGAGCTGGTGGCCGAGACAGATGCCGAACACCGGCACCCGGCCCACGAGCTTTTGAATCTGTGCGATACAGTATGTATTCTCCGCCGGGTCGCCGGGGCCGTTCGAGAGCATGACCCCGTCCGGGTGCATTGCGAGAATGGCGTCGGCGGACGTGTCCTGCGGCACGACCGTGACCTCGCACCCGCGCGCCGTCAGGCTGCGGATGATGTTGCGCTTCGCGCCGTAGTCCACGAGCGTAACGGCAAACTGCTTCCCGCCCTGCGCGGGATAAACCGCTTGCTCTTTGCAGCTCACCTGCGGCACCACGCCCGCGACAGCGTAGGCGCACACGGCGGACAAATCGTCCGGCGCCGCGTCGCAGATCGTGGCGTTCATGACGCCCTGCTCACGGATGATGCGCGTGAGCTGCCGCGTGTCCACACCGCAGATGCCGGGCACGCCGTGGTTTTTCAAAAAGGTGTCGAGATCGTATTCTGAGCGGAAATTCGACGGCGCCGCGCAGCACTCGCGCACGACGTAGCCCTTCACCGCACATGCGCCCTCGAAATCACTTTCGATGACGCCATAGTTGCCGATGAGCGGGAACGTCTGCAGCACGATCTGCCCGGCGTAGCTGGGATCGGTCAGCGTTTCGAGGTAGCCGCACATGCCGGTGGTGAACACCAGCTCGCCGACGGCGTCGCCGTCCACGCCGATGCGCTGCCCCTCGAACGCCATGCCGTTGCTCAAAACGAGATATGCTTTCTTCATAAGCGCTCCTGTGCGCGTCACAGCGTCGCCGCCATGACGGCCTTGATGGTGTGCATCCGGTTTTCGGCCTCGTCAAAGACGATGGACTGCGCGCTTTCGAACACCTCGTCCGTGACCTCCATGCAGTCGATGCCGAATTTTTCGTAAATCTCCTGTCCGGTTGTGGTCTTCAGATCGTGGAACGCGGGCAGGCAGTGCATGAACCGGCACTGGGGGCCGGCATTGTCCATCAGCTTCCGGTTGATCTGATACGGCATGAGATCGTGGATGCGCTCGGCCCAGACCTCGTCCGGCTCGCCCATGGAGACCCACACGTCCGTGTAGAGCACGTCGGCGTGCTTCGTCGCTTCCATGGGATCGGTGATGAATTCGAGCACCGCGCCGGTTTCGGCGGCGATGGCCTGACACGTCTCGATCAGCTTCGCGTCGGGGAAGTACGCTTCCGGCGCGCAGGCGACAAAGTGCATCCCCATCTTCGCGCAGCCGACCATGAGGGAGTTGCCCATGTTGTAGCGCGCGTCGCCCAGATACACGAGCTTGACGCCCTGGAGCTTGCCGAAGTGCTCCTGAATCGTCAGGAAATCCGCCAGAATCTGCGTCGGGTGGAACTCGTTCGTCAGACCGTTCCAGACGCGCACGCCGGAGTATTTCGCCAGATCCTCCACGATCTCCTGCCCGTAGCCGCGGTACTCGATGCCGTCAAACATGCGGCCGAGCACGCGCGCGGTGTCGGCGATGCTCTCCTTTTTGCCGATCTGCGAGCCCTTCGGGTCGAGATAGACCGGGTGCATACCGAGATCGGCCGCCGCCACCTCGAAGCTGCAGCGGGTGCGGGTGCTGGTCTTTTCAAAAATGAGGGCGATGTTCTTGCCCTCGCAGAGGCGGTGCGGGATGCCCGCCTTTTTCTTTGCCTTCAAATCAGCCGCAAGGCTGAGAAATTCCGAAATTTCCGCCGGCGTGAAATCCAGCAGCTTGAGAAAGTTTTTCCCTTTGAGCGCCATGTTGCGTCCTCCTTTTTCATTCCGCGCACGCGGCCTTGATGATTTCGACTGCTTCCTCCAGCGTTTCCATCGGGATGTTCAGCGCGGGCAGCAGCCGCACCTTGTCCTTCGCCGTGAGACACAGCACGCCCCGCTCCATGCAGGCCTTTACCACGTCGGGCGCGGGCTTTGCGGTCTTCACACCGATCATCAGCCCCATGCCGGTGACGGCCTCGACGCCGGGTGCGCCGGAGAGCGCCGCGAACACATACGCGCTCTTTGCGCGTACCTGCGCGAGAAACGCCTCGTCCATGCGGCTGAGGATGCTCACCGCGCCCGCGCAGCACACGGGGTTGCCGCCGAAGGTGGAGCCGTGGTCGCCGGGCTGGAGCGTGTTTTGCACCTTCTCGCCCAGCAGCGTCGCGCCCAGCGGCAGGCCGCCGCCAAGCCCCTTCGCCGTGGAGACGATGTCGGGCTGCACGCCATAGTTCCTGTAAGCGTACAGCGCGCCGGTGCGGCCGTTGCCGGTCTGCACCTCGTCCACGATCAGCAGAATGTCCTCCTGCGCGGCGAATGCGGCCAGACCCTGCACGAATTCCTTGCTCAGCGGGATCACGCCGCCCTCGCCCTGAATGCACTCGATCATCACCGCCGCGACCTTGTGCTGCCGCGCGAGCTGTTTGACACTTTCGAGGTTTCCCGCCTCAGCGTACACGAAGCCCGGCGTCAGCGGCTGGAACAGCTCGTGGTAGTGCGCCTGCCCCGTGGCGGCGAGCGTCGTGAGCGTGCGGCCGTGGAAGCTGTTTTGCAGCGTGATGATGGTGGAATATGCCGCGCCCTTTTGATAGGCGGCGTATTTGCGCGCGGCTTTGATGGCGCACTCGTTCGCCTCCGCGCCGGAGTTTGAGAAGAACACCTTTTTCATGCCGGTGCGCTCGCACAGCATCTGCGCCAGCTGCGCGCACGGCTCGGTATAGTACAGGTTCGACATGTGCTGCACCTTGCCGAGCTGCGCGGTGACCGCCTGCGCCCAGGCTTCGTCCGCAATGCCGAAGCTCGTCACGCCGATGCCGCTGCCCATGTCGATGTAGCGCTTGCCCGTATCGTCGTACACCTCGGAGCCTTTGCCGGAGACGATCTCCACCGGGAAGCGCGCGTAGGTGTTCGCCACATAGGTTTTATCCGTCGTTTTCAGATCATGCATCTGTTTCATCCCCCACTACCATGGTGCCCGCGCCCTCGTCCGTGAGAAGCTCCATCAGGATCGAGTGCGGCACCCGGCCGTCCATAATGATTACTTTTTTCACGCCTCTGTGAATCGCGTCGATGCAGCAGTCCACCTTCGGGATCATGCCGCCGGAGATCACGCCCTGCTCGAACAGCTTCACCGCGTCGCGAATGGTCAGCTCCCGGATCAGCGTTGCGGGATCGTCCCGGTCGCGCAGGATGCCGGCGATGTCCGTCATCATGATGAGACGCTCTGCACCGAGCGCGCCGGCGATGCAGGCTGCCGCCGTGTCGCCGTTGATGTTGTAGGTGTTGCCGTCGCGGTCGCAGCCGACCGTGGAGATCACGGGGATATACCCCTTTTCGAGCAGGTCCGTTACCGGCTCGATGTTCACGTTCGTGATGGAGCCGACGAAGCCAAGCGATGCGTTGCGCATTTTCGCCTCGATCAGCCGGCCATCCATGCCGGAGATGCCCATCGCCTTGCCGCCCTTCATTTCGAGCAGATTCACGAGCGATTTGTTCACCTTTCCGGCCAGCACCATCTGCACGATGTCCACGGTCTCCTTGTCCGTCACGCGCAGGCCGTTTACAAACTCGGCCTGCTTGCCGTACCGGCGCATGACCTCGCTGATCTCCGGCCCGCCGCCGTGCACGAGCACGACCTTTACGCCGATGAGCCACAGCAGCACCACGTCCTCCATGACCTGCTGCTTGCGCTCGTCGTTCACCATGGCGTTGCCGCCGTATTTCACGACGACGATCTTGCCATTGTACTGCTGAATGTAGGGCAGCGCCTGCGTGAGGACTTCCGCGCGCTGCGCATTGGAAAACTGGATGTCCATATTGCGCCCCTCAGGTTCTGTAGTCGCCGTTGATTTTCACGTAGTCATACGTCAGGTCGCAGCCCCACGCGGCGGCGCTGCCGCTGCCCGCGCCCACGGTCACAAGAATTTCGATCTCGCGCTCCAGCAGGATCTCCTTCGCCAGCTCCTCCGAAAACGGCACGCCCGCGCCGTTTTCGCAGACCGTGATCGTGCCCCTGGCCGAGCGAAAGGCCACGGAAACCTGCGTTACGTCCACATCCGCGCCGCTGTAGCCGATGGCGCACAGCACGCGCCCCCAGTTCGCGTCCGCGCCGAACATGGCGGCCTTGAGCAGGCTGGAGCAGACGACGCTTTTCGCCACGGTCTTGGCCGTGGGTACGTCCTTCGCGCCGGTGACACGGCATTCCAGCAGCTTCGTTGCGCCCTCGCCGTCCGCCGCGATGCAGCGGCAGAGGTGAACGGTCACGGTGTTGAGCGCCTGCATGAATGCGGTGAAGTCCGCGCCCTCGGCGGTGATTTCCGCGTTTCCGGCCATGCCGTTGGCGAGGATCGTGACCATGTCGTTCGTGGAGGTATCGCCGTCGATGCTGACCATGTTGAACGTGCTCTGCACATCGGTCGAGAGCGCCTTTTGAAGCATCCCGGCCGAAATTGCGGCGTCCGTTGTGAGAAAGACGAGCATCGTCGCCAGATTCGGGTGGATCATGCCGCTGCCCTTGGCGATGCCGCCGAGACGGCAGATCTTGCCGCCGAGCATGAATTCCACGGCGACCTCCTTTTTTACGGTGTCGGTCGTCATGATGGCCTCGGCCGCCGCCGCGCCGCCCGCGGGAGAAAGCCCCGCGGCGAGCGCCGGGATGCCGGCTGCGATCGGAGCAATGTCAAGCGGCTGGCCGATCACGCCGGTGGAGGCGACAACCACAGCCTCCGGCGCGATGCCGAGCGCCGCGCCCGTAAGCGCGCTCATCTGCTCGGCGATCTCGATGCCGTTGGCGTTGCAGGTGTTCGCGTTGCCGCTGTTGCAGACGATGGCCTGCGCCGTGCCGCCGGCAATGTGCCGCTTTGTGACGGTCAGCGGCGCGCCCTTGACCAGATTTGTGGTGTACACCGCCGCCGCGTGTGCGGGGACGGCGCTTGCGATCAGCGCAAGGTCGCGCTTGGCCTGGTTTTTGCGGATGCCGCAGTGGACACCGTTTGCGGTGAAGCCCTTGGCGGCGCACACGCCGCCGGGAATGGTTTTCATCAAAAATCCCTCCGTTTATCCGAGGTCCAGCCCCGTCGCTTCGTCGAGGCCGAGGAGAATGTTCAGGTTCTGGATCGCAGCGCCCGACGCGCCCTTGCCCAGATTGTCAAAGCGCGAGATGAGCAGAATGCGCTCGTCGTTGCCCACAACGGCAACCTCCATGTCGTCGCGCCCGGAAAGCGTGTTGGCGGCGAAAAAGCCGCTCTCACCGGCGTCGGGCGCAGCGTGCACGATGCGGCTGTGGTAGCATTCGCGGTACACTGCGCGCACATCGTCTGCCGTGCCGCGCAGGTCTTTTGCGAACACCGGCACTGTGACGGCCATGCCGCTGTAATAGTCTGCGACGATGGGGCAGAACACAGGAACCGTTTCCAGCCCCGTGATCTTCGTCATCTCCTTCAGGTGCTTGTGCTGCTGCGGCAGCCCGTACTGCCGCGGGGAATCGAGCAGCGCGCTGCGCTGCGCGTCCTCGTATTCTGCGATCATCTTTTTGCCGCCGCCGGAATAGCCGGTCAGCGAAAAGCACGTGAGCGCCGTCTCCGGTGGCAGGAGCCCCGCGCGGACGAGCGGCTCCACGAGCACAATAAATCCGCTCGCGTGGCAGCCGGGGTTCGCCACGCGCTTCGATGCCGCGATCTGCTCCCGCCGCCCGGCCAGCTCCGGAAAGCCGTAGGCCCAGCCCGGCGCGGTGCGGTGGGCGGTGGAGGTGTCGATGATGGCGACGTGGCTGCTCTCCACAAGGGACACCGCCTCGACCGAGGCCGCGTCTGGCAGGCAGAGAAACGCGACGTCCGCGCTGTTGATCGCGTCTTTGCGCGCGAGGGGATCCTTGCGCAGCGCATCCGGCAGGGTGATGAGCTGAATATCCGGCCGCTTGGAGAGCCGGTCGTAGATTCGCAGCCCGGCGGTGCCGGCGCTGCCGTCAATAAATACATTCGTCATATTTTCAGGCACGCTTTCACATATTCGATCTGCGCTTCCACGGACCGCACGGACGTGCCGCCCTCGGAGCTGCGCTTTTCCACGCATGTATTCAGGTCGATCTCCGGGTACAGATCTTCGCCGAACAGGTCGCTGAACGTCTTGTATTCGTCGAGCGTCAGGGTTTCGAGCACCTTGCCCTCGGCGATGCACTTGGCCACGATCTGGCCGGAGATCTTGTAGGCGCTGCGGAAGGGCAGCCCCTTTTTCACGAGATAGTCGGCAAGATCGGTTGCGTTGATGAAGCCGGTCTGCGCCGCTTTTTTCATGTTGTCCGTGCGCACGGTCATCGTGGCGATCATCGGCGCGAAGACCTGCAGGCACATCTTCACGGTCTCCACCGCGTCGAAGATGGCCTCCTTGTCCTCCTGCATATCCTTGTTGTAGGCCAGCGGCAGCCCCTTCAATGTGGTCAGCAGCGCCATCAGGTCGCCGTAGACCCGCCCTGTCTTGCCGCGTACCAGCTCCGCCATGTCGGGGTTTTTCTTCTGCGGCATGATGGACGAGCCGGTCGTGTACGCGTCCGAGAGGGACACGAACTGGAACTCCCAGCTCGACCAGAGGATCAACTCCTCCGACAGACGCGACAGGTGCATCATCAAAATTGCGTAGCCGCTCAGCAGCTCCACGCAGAAGTCCCGGTCGGACACGCCGTCGAGGCTGTTGCGCGCAACGCTGGTAAAGCCGAGCTGTTGGGCCTCCATCCACCGGTCGGTGTCATACGTCGTCCCGGCCAGCGCGCAGCAGCCGATGGGCGATACGTTCAGGCGCGTAAGCGCGTCCTGCAGCCGGTCGATGTCGCGCAGCAGCATCATGGCGTAGGCCATCAGATGGTGGCCGAACGTGATGGGCTGCGCGCGCTGCAGATGCGTATACCCCGGCAGGATGGACGCCTTGTGCGCCTCCGCCTGCCCGGTGATGGCCGCGAGCAGTTCCTGCACGAGCGCAATGACTTCCCGCGTTTCGCTTCTCATGTACATGCGCAGGTCGAGCGCAACCTGATCGTTGCGGCTGCGCGCGGTGTGGAGCTTTTTGCCCACATCGCCCACGCGCTCGGTCAGCACCTGCTCGACGAACATGTGGATGTCCTCGCAGCCCATGTCGAATTCCAGCGCGCCGGAATTCAGATCGTCCAGAATCCCCTGCAGCGCGTCGATGAGCGTCGCCGCGTCCTGCTGCGAAATGATGCCCTTTGCGCCGAGCATCGCCGCGTGCGCCATGCTGCCCTCGATATCCTGCCGGTACATTTTGCAGTCAAACCGGATGGACGAGTTGAAATCATCCGCGACCGGATCGGTTACGCCGGCAGTCCGGCCGGCCCATAGCTTTGCCATATGGTATATCCCCTCAATAGTCCATATCCTGCACGAAATTTCTCCGTGCAGGATACTTGAATTTTGTTTGTGACGTTTGCCAAACGACTTACTTCCCGTCTACGATGGCCTGAACCTTGATCGGCAGACCGTAGAGGTTGATGAAACCCTCGGCGTCCTTCTGGTTGTAATCGCTCTCGCCGAAGGTGGCGATCTCCTCGGAATACAGGGAGTACGGGCTCCAGACGCCGGCGTTGATCATGTTGCCCTTGTAGAGCTTGAGCCGCACGGTGCCGGTGACGCGTTCCTGCGTCTTATCGACGAAGGCGGAGAGCGCCTCGCGCAGCGGCGTGAACCACTGGCCGTTGTACACCAGCTCCGCGAAGGTGATGGACAACTTCTGCTTCTCGTGCATGGTCATTTTGTCGAGGCAGATG
This sequence comes from Oscillospiraceae bacterium, assembly GCA_018265835.1. Classification (GTDB taxonomy): domain Bacteria; phylum Bacillota; class Clostridia; order Oscillospirales; family Oscillospiraceae; genus CAG-103. The sequence continues at coordinate 76,695 of JABLYK010000001.1, forward strand.
GTTTCCAGCACGCTGTGCGCCTTGTAGAGGATCGCGCCGCCCGGCGTCTCATACACGCCGCGGCACTTCATGCCGACGAGCCGGTTTTCCACAATGTCGAGAATGCCGATGCCGTTGGCGCCGCCCAGCTCGTTGAGCTTGAGGATGATGTTCTTCGCGCTCATCTGCTCGCCGTTGAGCGCGACGGGAACGCCCTGTTCAAAGTCGAGCGTGACGTAGGTCGGCTCGTCGGGCGCGTTGATCGGGGAGACGCCCATCTCGAGGAAGCCTTCCTTTTCATACTGCGGCTCGTTGCCCGGGTCTTCCAGATCGAGACCCTCGTGGGACAGGTGCCACAGGTTCTTGTCCTTGGAGTAGTTCGTCTCGCGGTTGATCTTCAGCGGTACGTGGTGCGCCTCGGCGTAGTCGATCTCCTCCTCGCGGGACTTGATGTTCCACTCGCGCCACGGCGCGATGATCGGCATATTCGGCGCGAAGTGCTTGATGGCCAGCTCAAACCGCACCTGATCGTTCCCCTTGCCGGTGCAGCCGTGGACGATGGCGTCCGCACCCTCCTTCTGGGCGATCTCCACCAGCCCCTTTGCGATGCAGGGGCGCGCATGGCTCGTGCCGAGCAGATATTCCTCGTACTGCGCGCCGGCCTTCATCGTCGGGATGATGAAATCATCCACATACTCGTCCGTCAGGTCGAGGACGTACAGCTTGGAAGCGCCGGTCTTGAGCGCCTTTTCCTCCAGCCCCTCCAGCTCGTCGGCCTGACCGACGTTGCCGGATACTGCAATGACCTCGCAGTTGTTGTAGTTTTCTTTCAGCCAAGGGATTATGATCGAAGTGTCCAGACCGCCGGAGTAGGCGAGAACGACTTTTTTGATAGCTTCTTTTTTCATGGTGGGGGACCTCCATAAATAATTATTCATCACTGTGTGAATATTATTCACCTTTTGGCCGAAAATGTCAAGTAAAAACCGGGAAAAACATGTATAAATGTCGCAAAAAAATTCGGCCGCTTTTCGTGATTATGCACATAGCGGCCGAATTTCTGTGTATATATTCACTTTTTGATGAATATTCCGCTGGGCGCAAGTGAATGCATCCAGCGGAATCGAACAGCCTCTGTTATTGCTTCAGCGCTGCAATTTCATCCAGCCACATCCGGCCCGACGCATCCGACGGCATGCGCCAGTCGCCGCGCGGGGAGAGCGTGACCGTACCGACCTTGACGCCGTCCGGCAGGCAGGAGCGCTTGAACTGCTGCGCAAAGAACCGGCGCGTGAACACCTCCAGCCAGTGCAGGATTGTCGCGTCGTCGTAAAGTCCGGCGAACGCGAGCCTTGCCAGCCGGAAGAGCTTGCGCGGGCACGCGCCATAGCGCAGCATATAGTACAGGAAGAAATCATGCAGCTCGTACGGGCCGACGAGATCCTCCGTCTTCTGCGTCATCTCGCCGCTCGCGGACGCGGGCAGCAGCTCCGGCGACACGGGCGTCGCCAGGATGTCCTCCAGCACCTCGGCCAGCTCCAGCCCGGCACTGTGCGCCTCGTAGCGGATGATATAGCGCACGAGCGTCTTCGGGATGGAGGCGTTCACGCCGTACATGCTCATGTGGTCGCCGTTGTAGGTCGCCCAGCCGAGCGCAAGCTCGGAGAGGTCGCCGGTGCCGACGACGATGCCGCCGGTTTCGTTTGCGATGTCCATGAGCACCTGCGTGCGCTCGCGCGCCTGACAGTTTTCATACGTCACGTCCGTGACGGCCTCGTCATGGCCGATGTCGGAAAAATGGCTGCGCACCGAGGCGGTGATGTCCACCGTGCGCACCGTCACGCCCAGCAGCTCACACAGGCGCACGGCGTTCGACTTCGTGCGCTGCGTGGTGCCGAAGCACGGCATCGTCACGGCGACGATGTCTTTGCGCGCCCGGCCGAGCATATCCATTGCGCGCACCATTACAAGCAGGGCGAGCGTGCTGTCCAGCCCGCCGGAAATGCCGACGACTACCGATTTGCAGCGCGTGTGTGCGATGCGCTTTTTCAGCCCGTACGACTGCATCTGGAGGATCATCTCCGCGCGCTCGGCGAGAATGGCGCCGTCCGCCGGAACGAACGGGTGCTTGGCGAATTTCCGTGACAGCGGCGTTTCCCGCACCGGCTGGTCGAAGACCACCGTGCGGCACGGCGCGCTGCCGGATGCATCAAAGCTCGTGTTGCGGTGCCGTTCGCTGCGCAGATGGAACAGATCCAGCTCCGTTATGAGCAGGTCGTCCTCCGGCGCAAAGGGCTTCTTTTCCGCCAGCAGCGCGCCGTTTTCGCTGATGAGATGGTGCGCGGAAAAGACCATATCCTGTGTGGACTCCTCCGGCGCCGCGTTGGCGTACACATAGCCGCACACCAGCCGCGCCGCCGTGGCGCAGATCAGCATCCGGCGGTACTCCGCCTTGCCGATCACCTCGTCGGACGCGGAGGCGTTTGCGATCACGGTCGCGCCGGCGAGACACAGCCGCTTTGACGGCGTCTCCGTTGCCCAGGCGTCCTCGCACAGCTCCACGCCGAGACAAAAATCGTCCATCCCCGCGCAGCGGAACACCAGATCCGTGCCGAACGGCACGACCTCGCCGCCGAACGGGAGCTCCGCCGCGCCGTTGTAGCGCGCGCCGGAGGTGAACTGGCGCTTTTCGTAAAACTCGCCGTAGTTCGGCAGCCACGTCTTCGGCACGATGCCGAGCACGCGCCCGTCGTGCAGCACCGCCGCGCAGTTATACAGCTTTCCCTGCAGCCGCAGCGGGAAGCCCACCACGACCACCGGGTATTTGCCCTTCGTGTAGTCGCGCAGCGCGAGCACCTGCTCCTCCGCCGCGCGCAGCAGCAGGTCGGAATAAAACAGGTCGCCGCAGGTATAGCCCGTCACGCACAGCTCCGGCAGCACGAGCAGATTCACCTGCTTCGCCTGCGCCTGGTCGATCCGCGCGCGAATCTTCTGTGCATTGTCCACCGCGTCCGCCACCGTGACCGCTACGGAAGCCGCCGCAACTCTGATAAAACCGTCCTGCATATGCTTCGCCATCCTTTTTGTGAATTATCATAATCAGTGTACCCGGAACCGGCGCGTCCATCGCACGCGCCGCCGGGAAAAATCAAATCAGCCCGGCCAGACTGCGCGCCTCATCGAGCGTCAGCCCGTTTTCCGACGCGATGCGCGCCAGATCGTCATACTCCGCCTTGCTGCGCCGCACGCCGTAGCCCTCGGACGTTTTGATGCGCACGGGGCCGTAGGGCGTTTCCACGGCACCGGTCTCGCGCCGGAGCACATAGCGGCGGCAGACCGTCTCGCGGATGCCGATCGTGCTCGTGTGGCGGAACATCAGCCGCACCATCCCGTCGCGCTGTTCCGGGCGGCACAGGCACGTGAGCCGGATGCCGGGGCGGTTTTTCTTCATGCCCACCGCCTCGGTGAACACCTCCGGCGCGCCCGCGTCCAGCAGCGTCTGCATGGCGAAGCCCACCGCCTCCGGCGTCATGTCGTCCACGTTGCAGGTCAGCTCAAGGATGGCGTCGCCATCCTCCGCGTCGCCGAGCAGCGCGCGCACGCAGTTGGCGCGGCCGAAGTCCCGGCTTCCCACGCCGTAGCCCACGGCAGAAACCGTTATGGCCGGCATCTGGCCGAAATCCTGCACGAAGTGCTTCAAAAGCGCCGCACCCGTCGGCGTGCAAAGCTCCGCCTCGATCTCGCCCGCGCAGACAGGGATGCCCTCCAGCAGCGCGGCGGTTGCCGGTGCGGGCACGGGCAGCACCCCGTGCGCGCAGCGCACCGTGCCGAAGCCCGTGCACACCGGAGACGCTGTGACGCGATCCGGCGCCAGCTCGTGCACCAGCAGGCAGCAGGTGACGATATCCGTCACCGCGTCGAGCGTGCCCAGCTCGTGAAAGTGGATGTTTTCCACCGTGCAGCCGTGCACGCGGCTCTCCGCCTGTGCCAGCAGGGCGTAGACGGCCTTTGCGTCCGCCTTTACCGGCTCCGGCAGGGCGAGCGCGTCGATCAGCGCCGCGATGTCGCGCACCGCGCCGCCGTGGTGGTGATGGTGACTGGCCTGCGTCTCTTCCGCGCCGTATACCGTGACGGCATAGTGCGTCCCTGCGATGCCGCAGGTCTGCGTTTGCTCCGCCGCGGTGTGTACGCCCGGCAGGCCGAGCGCGTTGATCCGGTCAATGACCGCCTGCGGCTGCGGGTGCAGCTCCAAAAGCGCTGCGCAGAGCATATCGCCCGCCGCACCCATGCCGCAGTCCAGATAGAGCTGCTTCACGGCTTTCCCCCCAGGTGATTGATCATGCTGGCGAGATACCCGCCGCCGAAGCCATTGTCGATATTCACGACGGACACGCCGCTGGCGCAGGAGTTGAGCATACTCAGCAGCGCTGCGACGCCGCCGAAGGATGCGCCGTAGCCCACGCTCGTGGGCACCGCAATGACCGGGCAGTCGGCCAGGCCGCCGATCACGCTCGGCAGCGCGCCTTCCATGCCCGCGACCGCCACGATGGCGCGCGCGGACATAATGGTTTCCATGTGCGCGAGCAGCCGGTGCACGCCGGACACGCCCACGTCAAACAGCCGCACCACGCGGTTGCCGAGAGCTTCCGCTGTGAGCGCGGCCTCCTCCGCGATGGGGATGTCGCTCGTGCCGCCGGTGGCGACGACGATGGTGCCGTCCCCGTCCGGCTCCGGCAGTTCGCCGATGATGCCGACGCGCGCGGCCGGCTCATACCGCAGCGGATGTACCTTTGTGATTGCCTCCGCCGTCTCCGGCCCGATGCGGGTGATGAGGATCGTTTTCTGGTGCCGCTCGCGCATGGCGTTCGCAATGCCGATGATCTGCGCATCGGTTTTGCCCGCGCCGTAGATCACCTCGGCCACACCCTGCCGCACGCCGCGGTGGTGATCCACCTTGGCAAAGCCGAGATCCTGAAACGGCTCCATTTTGAGCTGGAGCACCGCGTCCGCCGGAGCCGTTTCCCCGTCGCGTACCTGTTCCAGAAGATGTAAAATTTCAGTTTGATTCATTGAAAAATGCCTCCTTGCGGGGTGCGCTGCGGCGTCAGAGTGCCGCCAGGTCCTCTAATTTCTGCAAATCCAGAATTTCCACCTGCCGCCGTCCGGTGCGCAGTACGCCCGTCTCCTGCATACGGTTGAGCGTGCGCGTGGCCACCTCGCGGGAGGTGCCGGTGGCGCTGGCGATCATCTCGTGCGTCACCTCCACAAAGTGCCCGTCGCCGCTGCCGGCGCGCGCACGCTCCAGCAGAATGCGCGCCACGCGCGATTTGAGCGGCAGAAACGCAAAGCCGTAAAACGCGTTGACGACCTCCTGCACGCAGTCGGCGGTGACGTTCATATACATGCTCTGGATCATGGGCGTCTCCTGCGTTGCGGTGCACAGATCCGCCTTGGAAATATAGGCGAGCACGCTGTCCTGCTCGGCCTGAAACACCGGAATGATGTTCTCCGGCTTGCTTTCGTACATCTCCAGAATGATGCCGGTCTGCCCCTTATACCGGTGGTAAATGGTCGCCTCATGCCCGGAGGGGGAGATCATATAAATGCGGATCGCGCCCTCGTAGACATAGTACATGCCGCCGTTGCAGATCTGGTGGAAATAGATGTTCTCCCCTGCGCGAAATTCACGCGGCTTGCAGTAGTGGGCGAGACGGGTTTGCTGCTCCGGCGTAAGCGAAGACCAGAACGGGAAGAATAAACCATAGTCGCACTCGTATTCCTCCGGAACCATGCCGGTGCTGATTGCGGGATTCAGAAAATTCGCGTCCATGGGCGCCCTCCTGGTTCGCTGCAAAGCAGCAGTGTGATGTTCGTCACGAACATGATACACATTATACACAAAAAAACGCAAAAGTCTACGCCGCGCATGAAAAAATGTCGCTGCCCCCGGCGCGGTTATGGGGTTTTCAATTTTACCGGTCTGCGGTATAATAATCCATTATGACCAAACAAGGAGTTGCTGCCATTGCGTTTGCTTGCAATTGATCTGGACGGAACCTGCCTCGATTCCAGGGACCGGCTTCCCGAATCCACGGTGCTGGCGCTGCGCCGTGCGCTGGATGCCGGCGTCACCGTCGTGCCGACGACCGGGCGCAATCTGCTCGGCGTGCCGAAGCCGCTGCGCACCCTCCCCGGTGTGCGCTACGTGATTACCTCCAACGGCGCGGCCATCTATGACCTGCAGGAGAACCGCGCCGTCTATGAGCGCCTGATCCCCTGCGGACAGGCGGTCGAACTGATGGAACGCTGCCGGGTGCACGGCGCGCCGCAGGCCGTCACCATCGGGAAAAATATCATCGACGGGAGCCCGCTCATCGCCAAAATGCGCCACACGCACTTTCATGATTTTGAAGACAGCCTGCTCGCCCACGATTTGACGGCGTATGTGCGCGACGCCGGTGCGGATGTGGAGAAGCTGCACATCTTCTATTTAAAGAGGTGGAAGAGCGACGGCATCCTCGACCTGCTCCGGCAGGAGCCGGGCGTTTCGTTCAGCGGCACGCCGGGCGAGCACAGTGAAGTCGTCGCCGCCGGCGTCAACAAGGCCGCCGCGCTTGCGCACCTGTGCGCCATGCTGGGCGCGGCGCCGGAGGCGACTGCCGCCATCGGCGATTCGGACAACGACGTGGAGATGCTGCGCTTTGCCGCGCGCTCGTTCGCCATGGGCAGTGCGCCCGACTACGTCAAGCAGGCGGCGAAATTTGAAACGGACGACAGCGACCACGACGGCGTGGCCCACGCGGTGCAGCGGCTGCTGCGCGATTGGACGGAGGTAGGCGTATGAACGACGAACTGCAAAAACTGACCTGCGGCGATTTCACCGCCGCGCTGGCCTCTGCTGCACCGACGCCGGGCGGCGGCGGCGCAGCCGCGCTCACCGGGGCGCTGGCTGTGTCGCTCGGCGCGATGGCCGCAGCCGTCACCGCCGGGAACGCAAAGTTCGCCGGCACGGCGCCGGAGCTGCGCGCGCTGGCGGACGAAGCCGGCCGGCTGCGCACCGCGCTGCTGGCGCTCATTGATGCGGACGCGCAGGGCTTCGCTCCGCTTGCCGCAGCCTACGCCATCCCGAAGAGCGACCCCGCGCGTGCCTCCACGCTTGCCGCCGCGTCGGAACAGGCGTGTGCCGCCCCGCTGGAAATGATGCGCCGCTGCTGTGAAATTGCAGAACTTTTGGAAAACGCGCTCGTCAAAACCAGTAAGCTGTTGATTTCCGACGTCGGCTGCGGCGCGCAGCTTTGCCGCGCGGCGCTGATTGCGGCGTCCATGAACGTATTTGTGAACACCGGCGCGCTCGCCGCAGCGGCGAAAGCGCGCATCGAAGCGGAAGCCGGGGACATGCTCTCGCAGTACGTCCCGCTGTGCGATCAAATTTCAGACGCCGCCATGCGGCGTCTGCGTGGAAGGCGATGACCATGGAAAAACTGCTGCGCGGCGCGCCTGTAGCCGCCGCTCTGGAAGACAAACTGAAAACGAAAGCTGCGGCGCTGCGGGGGCAGGGCGTCACGCCTACGCTGGCGGTTGTGCGCGCCGGGGAGCAGGCGGGCAATCTCGCCTACCAGCGCAGCATCCAGCGCCGCGCCGCGCAGCTCGGCGTGGAGACCGTGTGCTTTGAGCTGCCGGGCGACTGCACCCAGCAGGCGCTGATGGACGTGATCGGCCGCATCAACGGCGACGGCGCCATCCACGGCTGTCTGCTGCTGCGCCCGCTGCCGAAGCAGGTTGACGAGCGCGCCGTGTGCGATGCGCTCTCGCCGGAAAAGGACATGGACTGCGTGTCCACCGGGGCGCTCGCGCGCGTGTTCACCAACCGGACGCTCATTCCGCCCTGCACCGCGCAGGCGTGCATGGAGATTTTGGATTTTTACGGCGTCGATCCCGCAGGCAAACGCGCGGTCGTCGTCGGGCGCAGTCTCGTCATCGGAAAGCCTGTCGCCATGCTGCTGCTGGCGCGCAACGCCACCGTGACGGTCTGCCACAGCCGCACGGCCGATCTGCCCGCGCGCTGCCGCGAGGCGGACATTCTCATCGCTGCGGCCGGACAGGCCGGCCTGATCGGCGCGGACTGCCTGCGCCCCGGCCAGATCGTGCTCGACGTGGGCATCCACACCGTGGCGGACGGCACGCTCTGCGGCGACGTGCGCTTTGCGGAGGCCGAGGCGGTTGTACAGGCGATCACGCCCGTGCCCGGCGGCGTCGGCAGCGTGACGACCGCGCTGCTGCTGTCGCATGTGGTTGAAGCGGCGCAGAGGCTTGCATAGCGCGCAAATCTTTCGATTCGCTTTCGAATCCTTAATATTCTTTGAAAATTTACAAATTCCTGTTCTATCCGGCTGCCATTCCTGTTAGAATACAGGCAGCTTAAACAGACGCGGAGGCCGCAATCTTGGACAAATTGCTTCAAAAGCTACAAAACCCGAAAAAGAAAGAGGACGATCTGCCCGCCCGGCGGGCGGTTTCGGTCGTCGAAGCCGACCCGGAAACCGGACTGACCGCTGCGCAGGTGCGCGAGCGGACGGCGTGCGGCTGGGCCAACACGCCCGTCGATCCGCCGGGAAAATCCGTCAAGCAGATCGTCTTCAGCAACGTATTCACGTACTTCAACATGATCTTCTTCCTGCTGGCGCTGTGCGTCATCGCCGTGCAGCAGTGGCTGAACCTGACGTTCATGGGGATTATTATCATCAACACCGCCATCGGCATCGTGCAGGAGATCCGCTCGAAGCGGACGCTCGAAAAGCTGAACATCCTCGCTTCGCCCAAGGCCGTTGTCGTCCGCGACGGCAAGCGCAGTACGGTCGGCACCGAAACGCTCGTGCGCGACGATATCGTGGTGTTCGCCGCCGGAAACCAGATTTATGCGGATGCCGTGGTGGCGGACGGGGAGTGCTACGTGAACGAGGCGCTCATCACCGGTGAGTCGGACGAGATCAAAAAACAGGCCGGCGACCAGCTTTTGTCCGGCAGCTTCATCGTGAGCGGCCTCTGCCGCGCGCGGCTGACCGCCGTCGGTGCGGATTCCTACGTCTCGCGCCTGACGCTGGAGGCCAAACAGGCCAAAAAGCCGCAGACCTCTGAAATGATGCGCTCCCTGCAGAGCCTTGTGAAGTGGATCGGCGTCATCGTTATCCCGCTGGGCGTCATTATGTTCATCAAGGAATTCATCTGGCTGGGGCGCGATATCCCCGTTGCCGTGACCTCTACGGTCGGTTCGATCATCGGCATGATCCCGGAGGGGCTGTATCTGCTGACGAGCCTTGCGCTCGTCGCGGGCGTGGTGCGTCTGGCGCAGCGCAAAACGCTGGTGCATGAGCTGGACTGCATTGAGACGCTCGCGCGCGTGGATACGCTCTGCGTGGACAAGACCGGCACCGTCACGGAAAACAAAATGATTGTCGAGGATGTGCATCTGCTTTGTGAGGACCGCTTTACGCTCGACGATATCCGCATGGTCATGTCCGACTACGTGTACGCCATGCAGGCGGACAACGACACCATGGCGGCCCTGCGCCGGTACTTCACCGGAGAAATGACGCAGCAGGCCATCGCGTCGCTGCCGTTTTCCTCCGCGAAAAAATACGGCGGCGTGTCCTTCCACGAAGACGAAACGTACCTGCTCGGCGCGCCGGACGTGCTGCTCGCCGGGCGGGAAAACCCGTATGCCGAGCAGATCGAGGCGTATTCCGCCAAGGGCTGCCGCGTATTGCTGCTGGGCATGTACGACGGCTCGTTGGAGGATGAGACGCTCTCGGCCGACCTGCTGCCGCTGGCGCTCATTTTGCTCTCGAACAAGATCCGTGCCGAAGCGCCTGAGACGTTCGGCTACTTCGCCAAACAGGGCGTGGCGGTGAAGGTCATCTCCGGCGACAATGCGCTGACCGTTTCTGAGGTCGCCAAGCGCGCCGGCATTGAAAACGCTGAAAAATTTGTCGATGCGCGCACGCTCACGAGCGATGACATGATCCGCGAGGCCGCGGGGCAGTACACCGTCTTTGGCCGCGTCACGCCCGCGCAGAAGCGCAAGCTCGTGCAGGCGCTCAAGGCCGACGGCCACACCGTCGCCATGACGGGCGACGGCGTGAACGACGTGCTCGCGCTCAAGGAGGCGGATTGCTCCATCGCCATGGCCTCCGGCAGCGACGTGGCCTGTCAGGTGTCGCACATTGTGCTGCTCGACTCCAACTTTGCGTCCATGCCGTCCGTCGTGGCGGAGGGCCGCCGCGTCATCAACAACATCGAGCGCAGCGCCTCGCTGTATCTCGTTAAGAACATTTTCACGTTTTTCCTCGCGTTTATCACGCTGTTTGCCACGCTGCCGTACCCGTTCAGCCCGGCGCAGCTCAGTCTGGTAAACGCGCTGACCATCGGGATTCCGTCGTTCATTCTGGCCATGGAGCCGAACGAGAACCTGATCACCGGCAAATTCCTGCGCAACGTCATCTTCCGGGCGCTGCCCACCGCGGCGACCGATCTGGTGTTGATCGTCGGCATTCTGCTGTTTTACATTGCGTTCCAGCTGGACGACAGCGCCATGAGCACCATCTGTACCGGCGTTATGGGCATTGTCGGCCTCATGATGGTGCATCGCACCTGCAAGCCGTACAATCCCATCCGCAAGGTGATGATGATTGCGCTGCTGGTGATGTTTGTGATCGCCTACTTCTGTATGCCGGGACTGTTTACGCTCACGACTCTGGATTTTTCCAGTGCGCTCATCCTCGTCGTGTTCGGTATGCTGGCCTGGCCGGTGCTGAACGTATTCAGCCGCCTGAACGACCAGATCAAGGACTGGTGGCTGAACCGAAGAAAACGCAGCTCCAAAGCGACGCCGTGAGATGCGAAGGACGACGTTGCCGGTTAATGAAATGGCGCGTGTGCTGAACGAAGCGCCATCTCTCCTTTTTTGACAACACCCCCGGCATCTTCGGATGCCGGGGGTGTTGTCAAAAAAGGGAGTGCCGGGGGTGTACCGAACGTGCACACCCCGGCCGGGCATATACGGAAAGATCTGCGGGGGCTTGCAGATCGGAAGTCAACGACGTTCAGGCGTATGCCGGTTTCGGCCTTCCGCTTACTTTTGGTGCGGGACTTTGCCCGGCGGCGCTTTTGGGAGCTGCGCCAGTTCCTCCAGACCGGCCCAATCCGCAATGCGGATCTTGCCGCGGCTGGTGCGCAGCAGGCCGAGCTGCCGGAGCCCGTCGATCTCACGGCTGATGACCTCGCGCGTGGTTCCGAGATGGCGCGCGATCTCCTCGTGCGTGATGCGGGCGAAGCCGTCTTCCGGGTGGGACTCCACCTTTTCCAGCAGCACGCGCGCGATCCCGCTGCGCAGCGGGTTGAAGAAGTAGAACTCAATGTTGTTCAGAACAGTCTGCACATTGGCGGTCGCGGTGCGCATCAGAAACGGCGTGATTTCCGGCGCGGCCAGACTCAGCGGCCCCAGACAGGCGATGTTGATATAGGCAAATACCGAGTCGCAGCTTGCCTGCAGAATGGGGACGGTGTCCCCCGGGGCGGCGCTGTCGAGCGTGAGCAGATAGCAGCAGGAGCCGGGATGCTGGATCATCAGCGTGATCTCGCGCCCGGAGGCGACGGCGATGTAGACGCGCAGCGCGCCCTCCAGCACCATGAACAGGCCGTTTTTCTCCGGCATGGTGAACGTTACGCTGTCTCCCGCCCGATAGGAGCGGACGATGGTGTTCCGGCGCAGCAGATTGCGCTGGTCTTCGGAAAGCGCGTCCCAAAAAGGGAGGCAGAAAGAAAAATCGTAGTTTTTTGCCTTTCGTTCCGTCATAATGAGACCTCCTGCGCAGAGGCAACGGGCTGTAAGCTATGCTCACATGTGTTATGGACATTGTTTTATGTTATTTGCACTAACATTTGCTTGTAAAAAAATTTTCGCCGCCTACAGCGGAAATTTTCATTGAGGTGTTAATATTTTAGCAAATGCGCGCCGCTTTTCCGTGCTATTTGTTACGCAAAGAGGCAGGAATTTGTTTTTATCAACATTCACAAATTTCAGCGTTCATTTTTGATGTAATTGGCAATCAGCTCGCCGGTAAACCGCACAATTTCGACTGGGGAGACGCCGAACGACACATTTTCATAGATCGTGGTGCCGGTATATGCGTTCAGCAGGCACTGATAGACGGCGTAAATGTTGACGTCCGGCCGGATCGAACCGTCGGCCACGCCCGCGCGCAGCGCCTTGAGCACCGGGATCGGGATCTCCTTGTCATAGTACTTCCAGAAGACGTTTTTGACCTCGTTGTCCTGATTCTTTTCGGAATAGGAGGAAAACATCTCGCGGGTATAGTCGTACCATTCCGGCATTTCGTGATAAAAGCTGAAATAGATGTCCATGCAGGCGACGAACTTTTCATAGCCGTTTTGCGGTTTGGGCGTGATGCGGACATAGCGGTCCAGAAAGGCGCCGTAAAATGTGACGAGCGCGTCCTGCCAGGCGGCGAACACGAGCGCGTCCTTGTTTTGGAAGTAGCGGTACAGGGAGGTCGGCGTGAGATCGGCGGCCTCGGCGATGCGGGTGATCGGCGTGGCGGCGATGCCGTCGGAAATGAACAGACTCTGCGCAGTTTTGATGACTTTCCGGATGTTATACGCGCGTTCTTCGCTGCGTTTCATAGCAGTTTCACCTCAAGCAAATTCCGCCGGCGCGTCAGCGGCGGCGGTGGATCGCAGGAAACAGGGTCCGCGTTTAGTATGCCACACTTTTCCGGTGTTTGCAACGCCGAAAACGGACACGATTCGGCGCAAATGATTGCGCCGGGGCATGGGACATGGTATAGTGGGGGCAGAGATTCGATCACGATTCGCGTCGATTTGACGCACAAAGGAGGAATTTTCGTGCAGATCCGAAAAACGACCGTTCTGTATTTCAGCCCGACCGGCGGCACGAAGAAGGTTGCGCAGCTTCTGGCGCAGGCGCTGTCTGCTGAGGCAGCGGACATCACCGTCAGCGTGCCGGAGGAAGTGCGCCGCTTCGGTGCGGATGAGCTGGTAGTGCTGTGCGTGCCGGTGTACGGCGGGCGCGTACCGCTGCCGTTCTGCGACCGTGTGCGCGAGCTGACCGGCGAGCAGACGCTGCTGGCGCCCGTTGCGGTGTACGGCAACCGCGCCGTGGACGACGCGCTGCTGGAGACGCAGCTTCTGGCGAACCGGCAGGGCTTCGTCACGGTGGCGGCGGCGGCGTTCATTGCGCCGCACTCGATCGACACGCAGTACGGCGCGGGCCGCCCGAATGCGGACGATGTGGCGATTCTGAACGATTTTGCCCAAAAGCTCGCCGCCAAGGCCGCCTCCGCGGAAAGCGCCAAGTCGGCGGAGATCACCGCGCCCGGCAATCAGCCGCTGCGGGAGTATAAGGGGCTGCCGCTCAAGCCCGTGGTGTCGATGAGCTGCACCGGCTGCGGCCTTTGCGCCAAGAGCTGCCCGGCCGGGGCCATTGACAGGGCGAACCCGAAAAAGCTCGACAAAAGCAAATGTATCTCCTGTATGCGCTGCATCATGATCTGCCCGAACACGGCGCGCAAGATCCCGGCGCCGCTCATGCTCGCCGCGCGCGGCTCCCTGAAAAAGATGTGCTCCGGCGTGTGCACCCCCGCTGTGTATCTCTGATACATGGCATCGGTCCCCGGACGCAGGCTTGACCTGCGTCTGAGGGGTGCGGTGCGCGGTGCGCAAAAAGGCTTCCCCCTCTGGGGGAAGCTGTCGGCGGAGCCGACTGATGAGGGCAATGGTGTACGCCACCTCATCCGACCGCCCTTCGGGCGGCCACCTTCCCCTCAAGGGGAAGGCTTGAATGGTGCATCGTCCCCTACGAAGCGCATCGTACACAAAAACAACAAAGGCGGCTCTGAAACAGAGCCGCCTTTACTTTACTGATTACTTTCATCTTTCAAATTATCCAATGCATATTCACAGCATTGACGAACCAGATTGTTCACTGACACACCTTTTTCTTGTGCTACAATTTCGAGTCGCTTTATCAACTCTACGGGCAGACGAAATGTTTTATTCGCCATCTCTGTTTTCTTAACATCAAACATTTTCGTCACCTCTCAATATGTAAGCATTATATGTCAAAATCGGCTTGTTATATACACTCTAAAATTGCATACATTAAAATAAGTGTAATTTGCACTTTACTATTAAAACCGAGCATGATATAATAGCAAAAAAGCACATCCCTCGCGGAATGTGCGAAATGCAAATAAAAGAAACCTGTTGATTTTGAGAACAACAAGATCAACACGGCGTCACTGTTTCGCCGCTATTCCGGTACGCTGCTTCGCCGCGTTCCGGCCTTTTTTATGTATGAGAAACACCTGCTTTTTCACCGGGCACCGCGAAGCGCCCGCACAATTATATGAAGCGCTCGCCGCTGCCGTGCACCGGCACATCACCGAATACGGCGTGACGGAGTTCGTCGTCGGGCATTATGGTGCGTTTGACCGCATGGCGGCCCGTGCCGTGCGGGAGGCAAAGCGGCTGCACCCCGGTGTGTCGCTGCTGGTTCTGCTGCCGTACTATCCAGACCGGGCCGGGAACCTGCTCGCCGGGGAGGCTGACGGCACGTTTTATCCACCGGGGATGGAGTCCGTCCCGAAGCGGCTCGCCATCGTCCGCGCCAACCGCTACATGGTGGAACACTGCGAGTATCTGATTGCCTATGCGCAGCATCCCGGAAACGCGCGCGAGCTGGTCGAATATGCGGCAGCGAGAGCAAAGCGGGGGCTGATTCACGTTGAAAATCTGGCTGAGAACACGCCGCGAACGCCTCTGTAAGCCGTCATCATGGGGTTGCCAGCGCGGATTTGGATGTGCTAAAATCAGAGCAAAACTGCCCAAGGAGCGAAGATTCGTGAAAATTCTTGACCTGACACACACCATCTCCAACAGCACGATGGTCTATCCCGGCACAGAACCGGCGGAGCTGACCCCCGCCAACACGCTGGAGCGCGACGGCTTCCGCGAGACGCTGCTGCACCTGTATTCCCACACCGGCACGCACATGGATGCCCCGGCGCATATGCTGGGCGGTGCGCGTTTTCTCGACGAGGTGGACGCGGCGCAGTTTTGCGGCAAGGGCTATGTGCTCGACTGCGCGCCGCTCGGCGCGGGCGGGCAGATCACGGCGGAGATGCTCCGCGCCGTGCCGGAGCTGCGGGACGTTGCGTTCCTCATCCTGCACACCGGCTGGGACGCCTATTGGGACACGCCCGCGTATTTTGGCGCGTTTCCAGTCCCGACGGTCGAGGCCGCGCAATATTTGGCGGAGCTGGGACTCAAGGGCATCGCGGTGGACGCCATGAGCGTAGACCCGATGGACAGCACGGAATTCCCTGTCCACCACGTGCTGTTTGCGCACGGGATGTTCTCCATCGAAAACCTGTGCAATCTGTCGGAGGTCTGCGGCAAAACCGTCTGGTTCGCGGCGCTGCCGCTGAAATTCCAAAAATCCGACGGCGCGCCGATCCGCGCCATCTGCATCACAGAGGATTGACCAAAACGCACCCCGGCCATGGCTGCCGGGGTGCGTTTTTGCTCAAAGCGGACGAATCGGGTGCCGGAGCACGGTTTTGAGGTTTTCCGGCTTGCAGCGCCGCGCGTCGCTCAGGTAAATCTCGTGGTGGTAGCGCCCGGCGGTGAAATCCGGCGCATACCCCTGCTCCGCGGCGTAGGCGTCCATCGCCGCGAGGGTCGCTGGCTCCGCATCGTAGGCGCCGTGGTGCATACACTGCACGCAAAGCCCCTCGTCATACGTCAGGTATTCGACCTTTGAAAAATCCGTTTTCTTTTTCGCCGTGGCCTCCGCAACCGCCCAGTCAAACGCTGCGCGCGTGACGAAGTCCGGCAGGCGGATCAGAGAAATCCATTGAAACGCCTCCTTGTGGGCATAGTCGATCCCTGTCCGTCCCTCCTGCCACCAAAGCCCCTCCAGCGGCGGCACGACAAAATCAAAATAGCCGTCCATGCGGTGATCGCCCAGCTTGCTCATTTTGATCGTGAACGCGATTCCGTAGAGCAGCCCGATCGCCGCTTTGTATGCGCCGCCCTCCACATTGGGGTCGCCCGCGCCGCGCACAGCGATGAAATGCATCGGCGGAATCGTGAGAATTTCCGGCTTGTTTTTCGGCAGATAAAAGGCCTTGTACTCTTTTTTGAAATCAAACGCCATTGTTCATCCCTCCGGCAAACGGTAATCTCAGTTCCAGCCGAGGAAGCACTCCTGACGCTCCACCTCGGCGTAGAGGATCGCGCCCCGGTCCGAAACGTCATAGACATGGATGACGCCCTCCAGCTCTGCGGCGGACGGAACCAGCTCGGCAAACCGGTCGGGCAGCGACTCCAGCAGCGACTCCTGGAAGATGCAGCCGTCCTCATCCTGATAGAGCGCGGAGTAGAACGTGCCGGCCTCCACAAGGTCCTGGAAGAAGTGGCTGCCGTAGGACAGCTCCGGCACAAGCCCATGCTCGTTGTAGGACACCTCAGCCACAGACATGAAATGGCAGATCTCCATAAAGTTCACGGGCACGCCCAGACTGATCGTCGTGGTGCCCCAGCGGCCCGGACCGATGAGCACGGCCTGCTGGTCGCGCAGCAGCGCATTGAGCGTGCCGATGGTGCGCGCGGTCTGGTATTTCATCTGCGGTGTGAGATCAAGGTAGGGCTTGGATTTGACCTGCACGATATAGCGCACGGGCTGGCTCATGTTGCCGCCCATGAAGTTGCCGTGGATCTTGTACAGATATTCCGACATCTCCGGCGCGACGGATGCGCTGCCGATGCCCTTGGTCTGCAGCGGGCGGCACTGCAGAAGATTCACGCGGTAATCCGCGCCCGACCCCTCCCGGAAATTGCAGGCGTATTCGATATCGACCGGGTAGTTGTACTTCTCCGCCAGCAGCGCGAGAATGTGCGTCATGGTGTCGGTAAAATCCGTCTGCCACAGGAGCTTTTTGAAGCTCAGGATATCCGGCGCCTTGTCGCGGATGCCAAGCTCCCGGAAGCGGTTGATGGTGGCGAGATCCGGCTCGGTGAACAGCGTCATGTCGGCCTTCAGCTCGCGCCGGTCGATGGACTCCGCCGGGATGGTGACAAATTCGTTCTTCTCCAGATCAATCGCGTCCACATGGTGCTGCGAGAAGCGGTACTCGTCGCCGTAGGCGCACATGAGCGGGGCGCGCGGCTTGTCCAGACTGATGAGCCGGGCGTAATCGTCCGCCTCGCGGTCCACGGCGCGGGTGCCCATGCCGAGCACCAGACGCAGCATACCCTTGTTTTCCGTGCTGGTGTTGTTCCGGCAGATGTAGAGGTTCTTCGAGTGACCGACACCCGCGATGTGCGGGTAGTAATACTTGCCGTGGCAGTCGCCGGAGACGCGCATGACGAGCAGCGCCATCTGCTCGTCGCGGTCGAGCAGGTTGCGGTCGGCGCGGTACTGGATGGCGTCGATGTTCACGGTGCTGGCGTACACGGTGCGCACGGCCTGCTCGAACACGGCGTAGCGCTCCTCCAGGGTGCCCTGGTTTGCACAGAACACGCTGTCGTATTTTCCGGCGAACGCGTTGCCAAAGCCGTCCTCCAGCAGGGAGCTGGAGCGCACGATGATCGGCGACTGGCCGAAATATTCGAGCATGGAGAGGAACTGCTCCTTGATGCCCGGCGAGAATGTGCCGTGCAGCAGCTCCTGCTGGATCTGCGGCGCGACCTCCAGATAGTCGCGCATCTCGTTCATCTTGGTGCGCAGGCCCCAGCCGTTGTTATCGACAAAGTAGGTGTAAAACACGTCCGCGCCGATGTAATAGGAGTCGTGCGGCTCGATGCGCTTTTCAAAGAATTCGGGGTCGGAATCGCGCAGAATGTTGCGCGCCAGCAGCATACCGGCGGCCTTGCCGCCGATACAGCCGGTGCCGATTTCCCGGTTTTTGATGTCGATGAGATCCTTGACGGAGAAGTAACGGCGGCACAGCTCCAGCCGCTGCGGCTCGATGCCGAGCAGGCACTGGAGAATGTTGTCGATCTGCGTATTGTCCTGCTCCCCGGCCATGACGGTGTCGAACATCTTGTCCCAGCAGTCGCGCTGCTCGCCGATCTGTACGAATTTCTCAAAGATGGAGTAGGTGTCCACGCTGGAGGTCAGCGTCGTGCACTGGCCGCCGCGCAGACAGATGGGAAAGTACATCGTCTTTGTGCTCCGGCCGTTGACGTTGACGGGATGGATGTACAGCGCGCCGTCCACCGTGCGCATGTTCAGCAACACGGGCGCGGCGTGGCGGATGTGGGAGATCGTGTCGTACGTGTGGCTTTCGTACATAATGGGGAAGTAGCCGATCGACTCCATCTCCGACAGATACGGGTTGGTCAGGCAGAAAAAGTTGCTGATCATCCGGTCGGAAAACCAGAACTTCTGCAGCTCGGTCAGGCAGTCGAAGATATAAAAGACGCCCTTGCCCTCCTGCCGGATGATGCGGTGGACGGCGACGGTGAAGCTCTCAAAGCCGATGTGCGCGTCCAGCTCGTACTTCTTCGCGTTTGCGCCGGAGGCTGCCAGTGCGTCTGCATCCACGACCTCCACGTGCTCGCCGAAGCGGAAGTACACAATGCGCTTGCCGGCGCGCGCGATGTTCATCACAAAGCGGTTGGCGACATAAATATAATCGGCCAGACTGTTGATCTGCCAGACGACGTTGTCCCCGGTACGCAGGCTGTCGAGCGCGTGGTCAAGCCCTTCGATACCGGTGCTGATTTTCGCGGATTCGTTCATAACGATGCACCTCTGCTTCCAAAACTCGTGTTTTTGCGGTTCTCATTTCAGAATACACCCAAACCGGACACTTCACAAGAATTGTTATGTTTCCAACAGAAAAAATTTTCCGAATGCAATTGACATTTGTCGCGCAAGTGATTTAAAATATATGGATACACAGAGTCTATCATGGGATGAAATATCCATTGCGGAGAAAGGGAGGCGCCATGCGTCAAAAATGGTTTGAGGACGAGCAGGAAATCCATCTGCTGCAGCGCGGCAAGCGCAGCGTTTTGAACGTGGTGTTCGGCCGTTTCACCGTCATCGCGCTGCTGCTGGTGCTGGAATTCGTGTTTCTGTTCTGGGGCGCGCAGTTCCTCGGCCGGTATTCGCCCGCGTTCTATGTGGCGGGCCGGGTGCTGGCGGTGCTCTGCATTTTGTGGCTGGTCAACCGGCCGGGCAATCCCACGCAGAAAATTACGTGGATTGTGCTCATCATGGCGCTGCCTGCCTTTGGGCTGCTGCTGTACCTGTTTGTGCAGATGGACGTCGGCCACCGGTTCATCAACCATCGCCTGCAGGAGACCATTGCGGAAACTGCGGAGTACATGCCGTCGCAGCAGGAGCTGATGAAGCGCCTGCGCAGCGAACAGCCGGAGGTCTACAGTCTCGCAAATTACACGATGAAGGCCGCTGACTGCCCGGTGTATGAAAACACCGCGGTTACCTACTTTCCGCTCGGCGAGCAGAAGTTCGAGGCGCTGCTGGAGGAGCTTGGCAAGGCGGAGCATTTCATCTTTCTGGAGTATTTCATCATTGACGAGGGCACCATGTGGGGCCGCATCCTGAAGGTGCTGGAGCAAAAGGTCCGCGAGGGCGTGGAGGTCCGGCTGCTGTACGATGGCATGTGCGCGTTTTACCGCCTGCCTTACCGGTATCCGCAGGAGCTTGAAAAGCTCGGCATCCGCTGCAAAATGTTCGCGCCGTTGCGTCCGTTTGTGTCCACCTACTACAACAACCGCGACCACCGCAAGATCGTCGTCATCGACGGGAAGGTCGCCTTCACCGGCGGCGTCAACCTTGCGGACGAGTATATCAACCAGAAGCGCCGGTTCGGCCACTGGAAGGACACCGCCGTCATGCTGCGCGGCGACGCCGTGCGCAGCTTCACGCTCATGTTTTTGCAGATGTGGGCCATCGACGAGCGGGAGGCCGACGACTACCCGCGCTATCTGGAGATCGAGCAGCCGAAGCTCGACGCGCCCGGCTACGTTCTGCCGTATGGCGACAGCCCGCTGGACGACGAGCTGGTCGGCGAGGCGGTGTATCTCGATATCATCAACCGCGCCCAGCGGTACGTGCACATCATGACGCCGTATCTCATCATCGACAATGAAATGATTACGGCGCTCACGTTTGCGGCCAAGCGCGGCGTGGACGTGGAGATTCTGCTGCCGCACGTGCCGGACAAGAAATACGCCTTCGCCCTGGCCAAGAGCCATTATCGTGAGCTGCTGGACGCCGGCGTGCGCATTTTTGAGTATACGCCCGGCTTTGTGCACGCGAAGGTCTTCGTCAGCGACGATTGCAAGGCCGTCGTCGGCACGATCAACCTTGACTACCGCAGCCTGTACCTGCACTTCGAGTGCGCGGCGTACCTGTACGGCTGCCCGGCCATTCAGGAGATCGAGGCGGACTATCTGGACACACGCGCAAAGTCGCAGGAGGTGCTGCATGAGGATCTGAAGAAGATCCCGCTGCACACGCGCATCGGCGGTATGCTGCTGAAATTACTGGCGCCGCTGATGTAGCGCCAGAATGACAGATAAGCCTGTCAAAAAAGCAAAGCTTTTCGCCGCTCCGGCGGCGAAACTCTACGAGGTTTTTTGACAAGTTGAGGCCGCGCCGGGTTACATTCCCGGCGCGGCCTTTTGCGCGCAATTTCATTTATTTGACCAGCTTGGCATGACCGCCGTGCAGCTCGAATTTGCCCGCGCACCAGAGCTTTACCGCTTCGGGCAGCAGCTTCCACTCCGCGTCCATCAGCACGCGGCGCTGGAGCGTTACAGCATCGTCGTCATCCTCCACGGGGACAGCGGCCTGCAGCAGCACCGGGCCGATGCCGCCGGTTTCGGACACGAGATAGGCTGTGGCGCCCGTGATCTTCAGCCCCATCCGCAGCACCGCCTCGTGCACGTCCAGCCCGTGCAGCTCCGCAAACGACGGAATCAGAGACGGGTGCACCGCGATGATTTTGTTGCGGAAGGCTTTGGCCGTCTCGCGGCCGACGCCGGGCTGGAACCCCGCCACGATGACGAAGTCGATGTCCATATCCTTGAGCTTGTTGCGGATCGCCATGTCGTAGCTGCTCTCGTTCGGGAACATGCCCGGCTCCACGACAACGGTTTCGACCTGCGCGTTTTTTGCCCGCGTCAGGGCGTATGCCGCCGGGTCGGAGGAGATCACGGCGACCAGAGACAGCTCCGGGATCTCGCCGAAGAAGATGGAATCCAGCAGACTTTGAAATTTCGTACCGTTTCCGGATACCAGAACCGCGCCACGGATCATAATGTCAGCTTCCCCTTTCCAGCAGCTTGGCAGCTGCCCGCCGGTTGTTGTCCTCCTTCTGATTGAGCAGCTCCGTGCGCCGCCGCAGTTCCTGCTGGCTGCCGGCAAGCGACACGGCGCGGTCGATCATCCGGGTCATGCGCTCTTCTTTCAAATCTTCAAACTGCAGGTAATTGTCCTGCTCAATATAATCCAAAAAGGCCGAAATCTTTGGGTCGTAGGACACGCCGATCAGCGGAACGCCCTGCCCGGCGGAGAATACCAGCCCGTGCAGACGCATGGAGATCACTGCCGTCATACGCGAGAGCAGGCCGATCGTCATGCCGGACTCCATCGGCTGGGCGATGACGTAATAGGGGATGCTCAGGTGCTTGGTCACCATTTCCGCTGCTTCCCGATCCGTCCGGTGATTGATGCAGAGAAACACCGGGGTCAGTCCGTGCGTGAGATAGGCGTAGACCGCTGCCGCTGCGAACACGGTCGCCTTGTCCTCAAAGCCGTGCCATTTGCGCAGCACCAGCGCGATGTAGTGCCCCTGAAGGGGCATGTTGTGCTCCGTCATCAAATGGTCGATGCGGCTGGAGGCGGCGGCCGGCAGCGTCAGCGCCGGGTCGGAGGCGAGGATGATTTCCGGCTGGGTCACGCCGAAATCCGCCAATGTTTCCAGACTGTCCGGCTCGCGCAGGGTGATGACGTCCACGTTCTGATTGATGATGCGCGCGGCTATCGCCTGGTCCTGGCGATAGATGATCGGGCCGATGCCGCAGCCGTACATCTGCACAGAGCAGCCGCATTTTTTTGCAACGATAAGGGTGCAGAGATAATACCAGAGACTGCTGCGGCTCGTCACGTCCTGCATCAGGTTGCCGCCGCCGTTGAGATAGAGCGGGCAGCGGCGCATGATGCGGCGCATCCGCAGGAGGTCGAAGCTGTGCTCGGCGTTCACGCCGTAAAGCCTGCGGGTCTCCTTTGGACGGCGGGACAGCACGGTGACCGGCATGTTGGGGTCAATGCGCCGCATTTCGCCGATGATCGCCTCCAGAATCGCCTCATCCCCCGCGTTGCCGAAGCCGTAGGCGCCGCAGATCACCACGCCGTAGCGCACGCCTTTTTTCTGCTGCTCCAGGCGGTAGATGGTGTTATAGATCTCCAGCTGGCGCAGGCCGGTGGCCTCCTCGGAGAAGTTTTCCCGCGCGTACGTATAGAGCGCATCGCCCATTTTTTTTCGGTAGCCCGGATCGAGCGCGTACCGCGCGAGACAGGCCGCCAGCATCCGCACGTCGCCCGGCTCAAACAGCAGGCCGGTAACGCCGTTTTGAATCAGTACCGGAACGCCGCCGACGTCGGAAGCGACGGTCGGCAGATGTGCGCGCGCGCCCTCTGTGAGCGCATAGGGGAAGGTTTCAGACAGGGAGGTGAGCGCGTTGATGTCCAGCGCGCCGTAAAAGCTGTCCAGATCGGTGAGCCAGCCGAGGAAAAACACGTGATCGGCAATCCCCAGCTCGTGCGCGAGCGCCTCCAGCTTTGCGCGATCCTTGCCCTCGCCGGCGATGGCAAGACGCAGATTGGGGCTGGCCTTGTGCGCCTGTGCCACGGCGCGCAGCAGTGTGGGTATATCCTTCACGGGGTCGAGCCGCGCGGCGATGCCGGCGACCACGTCGTCATCCGACACGGTATAGCCAAAGCTGGCGAAATAGGCCTTGCGGTCGATTTTGGGAACCCTGTGGGAAAAATCCAACCCGTTGTAGATCGCAAACAGCCGGTTCGGCTCGAAGCCGCGGTCGATCAGCCGCTGGCGGATGGGGTCGGACACGCAGACCCGGTAGTCGAGCAGCCGCAGCGCGATTTTATTGAGCGTGCCATAAGTCACAGCGGCCATCGGACGGCCGAGATAGTCCAGCCGGTAGTCGCTGTGAACGGTTGAGAGCACGGGAATCTGCAGCGACGGGCGCAGCAGTGCGCCCATGAGGTTTGCCTTTGCGCCATGGCAGTGAACGAAGTCATAACCGCCCTCCCGAATTTCGCGGCGCAGGATGTGCAGACAGGTCAAAAAGCGCTCGCCGAGCACCCGCGTCGGGATGCCGAGCGCCTTGGCGCCCTCTGCAAACGGCCCATCCCGAAAGCACACAAGCTGGACGTCGATCACCTGATTCAAATAGCGCAGCAGCGAATAGACATGCGTTTTGGCACCGCCGCTGTCGCCGCCGCTGATGAGATGGATTACTTTCACATCTGCCTCCAAAGCACTTGTGTATCGAGGGGAAACACGATATAATACATTTGCAATAATTAATACATTATACTGTATCTGATTTCGATGGTCAAGGTTTGGAGGCTCAGCGATGACAAATATTTATCTGATTCGGCACGCGGAGGCGGAGGGCAACCTCTACCGCCGCATTCAGGGACATTGGAATGGGCGCGTTACCCCGCGCGGCCTGCTGCAGATCGACGCGCTGGCAGAACGCTTTCGGGACATTCCGCTCGACGCGCTGTATTCCAGCGACCTGCAGCGCACGTGCACAACTGCGGGCGCGATCACGCGTTACCATGCGCTGGAGCTGCAGACCACGCCGCGTCTCCGCGAGATCTGCATGGGCGCGTGGGAAGGCCGCCCATGGGGCGACGTGGAATATGAGCAGCCGGAGCAGATGCACTTTTTCAACAACGATCCGGAAAAATGGTCGGTGCCGGGCAGCGAGCCGTTTGCCGCGGTGCAGCAGCGTATGAGCGATGTTCTGCGCGAGCTGGCGCAGCGGCACGAGGGGCAGACCATTGCCGCCGTGAGCCACGGCATGGCCATCCGCGCGTATATCTGCGCGGTGCTCGGCGTGCCGAGCACGGAGATCCCCAGGATCCCGCATGGCGACAACACCGCTGTTACGCTCGTCCGGTTCGAAAACGGCGTGCCGTCGCTGGAATATTACAACGACAACAGCCACCTGTCGCCGGAGCTGAGCACCTTCAACCGCCAGACCTGGTGGAAGAGCGAAAGCCCCGATCTCGGCAACCTGCGCTTTGCGCCGCTGCGCTTTCCGGAGGACGACGAGTTTTATATGCGCTGCTATGCCGACGCGTGGCAGGTCGCGCACGGCAGCACGGACGGCTTCGCGCCGTCGCTCTATCTGCGCAGCGCGCACCGGCACGCCAAAACGCCGGATACCCTCGTGAAGATCCTCAGCGGCGACCGTGTCGCGGGCGTGATCGAGCTGGACTCCGTACGCGGGGAACAGGACGGGTACGGCTGGGTCAGCTTTTTGTATCTGCTGCCGGAGTTTCGCGGGATGGGCTGGGGTGTGCAGCTCCTCGGCCACGCGCTCTGGTACTTTGAAACGTGCGCGCGCCGCGCCGTCCGGCTGCACGTGGCGGAGACGAATGCGCACGCCATTGCATTTTATGAGCACTACGGCTTTGAGAAGATCGGGCGCGACCCCGGCGTCAGCTCCGACCTGTATCTGATGGAAAAGCCGCTGGAGGGGAAGGCCTACCATGGAAGCGACTGATTTCCTGCCCGTCTCCGCGGAGGAGATGCACGCGCGCGGCTGGTGGTGGTATGATGCGCTGGTCGTCGGCGGCGACGCATACATCGACCACCCCAGCTTCGGCACGGCGGTCATCAGCCGCGTGCTGGAGGCGGCGGGCTACCGCGTGGCGGTGCTGCCGCAGCCGGACTGGCACAGCGCGGACGCGTTCCGCGCCATGGGCCGGCCGCGTCTCGGTGTGTTCATCGGCGCCGGAAATCTCGACTCCATGGTTGCGCACTACACCGCCGCCAAAAAGCGCCGGAGCGAGGATTTCTATTCACCCGGCAAGCAGCCCGGCCGCCGGCCCGACCGTGCCGCCATTGTCTACTGCAACCGTGCGCGCGAGGCGTTCGGGCCGGACGTGCCCATCATCCTCGGCTCGCTGGAGGCGAGCCTGCGCCGCTTTGCGCACTACGACTACTGGGACGACAAGGTGCGCCGCGGCATCCTGTTCGACTCGCAGGCAGACCTCCTGGTCTACGGTATGGGCGAGACTGCCACGCTGGAGATCGCCCGCCGCCTGAAAAAGAAGCTGCCGGTTTCGGAGATGACGGACATCCCCGGTACCGGTTACATCACGCGCGACCCCGGCGTTTGTGCGTTTGAGCGCGTTGAGCTGCCGTCGTTCGAGCAGGTGCGCGACAACAAGCGCCTTTACGCCGAGGCGACGCGCACCGAGTACGCCGAGCACGACCCCGTGCGCGGCCGCGCGCTCATCCAGCCGTGCGAGGGGCGGTATCTCGTCGTGAACCCGCCCGCCATGCCGCTGGACGCGAAGGAGCTGGACCGCGTGGCGGAGCTGCCGTACACGCGCGAGGTGCACCCGATGTACGACGCGGATGGCGGCGTGCCCGCCATCGAGGAGGTGCGTTTTTCCGTCATCCACAACCGCGGCTGCTTCGGCGGGTGCAATTTCTGCGCGCTGGCGTTCCACCAGGGGCGCATGGTCACCAGCCGAAGCCACGAGAGCGTCATCCGCGAGGTGACGGCCATGACGCATCACCCGCTCTGGAAGGGCTACGTGTCCGACGTGGGAGGCCCGTCGGCGAATTTCCGTCACCCCTCCTGTGCGCAGCAGAAAGAGCACGGCATGTGCCCGAACCGGCTCTGTCTTGCGCCGGCGCCCTGCCCGAACATCGACGCCGACCATTCGGACTATCTCGCGCTGCTGCGCAAGCTCCGGGCCATTCCCGGCGTGAAAAAGGTGTTCGTGCGCAGCGGCATCCGGTATGACTATATGCTCTGCGACGACAACGACGCGTTTTTCTCCGAGCTTGTGAAATACCACATCTCCGGACAGCTCAAGGTCGCGCCGGAGCACTGCATTGATTCCGTGCTGGACTATATGGGCAAGCCCCACATCGGCACCTATGAGCGGTTCATGGACAAGTATCAGCGGCTCAACCACCGCTACGACATGGAGCAGTACGTCGTGCCGTATCTCATGAGCTCGCACCCCGGCAGCACGCTGCAGGATGCGGTGGCGCTGGCGGAGTATCTGAACAAAATGGGCCGTCAGCCGGAGCAGGTGCAGGACTTTTACCCCACGCCCGGCACCATCTCCACCTGCATGTACTATACGGAGATCGACCCGCGCACGATGAAGCATGTCTACGTCGCCAAAACGCCGCATGAGAAGAATATGCAGCGCGCGCTGCTGCAGTGGAAGCGGCCGGACAAGCGCCGTCTTGTGATTGAGGCGCTCAGGGAGGCCGGGCGCGAGGATCTGATCGGCTACGGCAAGGAGTGCCTTGTCCGTCCGCTGAACGACGCGCGCCGTAAGCCGCAAAAGCAGGCCGTGCCGGAGAAGCCCCAGCGCAAATACGGCAAGGTCTATGGCCGCGCCGCGACGGCAAAGTCCACACGCGGCGGCGAAAAGTCCCGGAACGGAACGCCGCGCGGCGGGGGGAAGAAGCGGAAATGACCCGGTATTTGCTGATCTGCCTCGCGGCTGTCAACGTCGCTGCGTTTGCCGCCATGGGCATCGACAAGGCCAGGGCGAAGGCGGGCGCATGGCGCATCCCGGAGGCGACGCTGTTTCTGCTGGCGGTGCTCGGCGGCAGCGTGGGCGGCATTCTCGGTATGCAGCTGTTTCACCACAAGACCAGGCACAAGACGTTCACCGTCGGCTTTCCGGCCATCCTCGTCTGCCAGCTCGCGCTGGCAGCATACATCCTGTTGAAATGGAAGTGGAATTTGCTATGACCCCGATTTTGCTCACCTATCACATCGCTCCGGCGAAGCTCGCCAAAATTCAGGTGCTCTGCCTGCGGCTCGGCATCCGCGTCCGCGCCGTCCTGCCGGGGGAATACGGCGTGCCGCTCGCCGCGCTCGCCGGCCTGGAGGATGCGGGCGCGCACCCCGTGCCGGAGGAGACGTTTTCGGACGAGATGCTCGTCATGGCGAACTTCCGCCCCGGCATGATGGACGCATTTCTGAACGGCTTCCGGCAGTCGCGCATCCCGCCTGTGCCGCTCAAGGCCATGCTGACCGAGACAAACGCACAGTGGAACTCGGTTGTCCTGCACCGCGCCATCGCCGAGGAGCACGAAATGATGAAAAACAGAAGAAACTGAAAGAGCATTCCGCAAAGTGTTTCGATTCTGATCATTTTGGATGGTTTACAGTGGAATTTTGAATCAAAGTATGCTATATTCCCTAGTGGACGGCGTGCCTACGCCGGCCACTGAGAGAGAAATTCAGAAAGGAAGAAAACCGATATGAGCAAGTACAATTCTGTGTCGCCGGAAATCGCCAAGCAGTTGGAAGCAGTCGTCGGCGAACAGCGTTTCTACATGGGCGAGCGCATCCGCGAGGATTACTGCCATGATGAAATGCCCCTGTACGGCAAGCACTTTCCGGAGTGCGTCTGCGAAGTGGAAAGCACCGAGGAAGTTGCGGCCATCCTGAAAATCTGCAACGAAAACCACATCCCCGTTACGCCCAGAGGCGCCGGCACCAGCCTGACGGGCGCGAGCGTGCCGGTGAACGGCGGCGTGATCGTCTGCACGGAGCGGATGAATAAGATTCTCGGCTACGATCTGAACAATTTCGCCGTCCACGTGCAGCCCGGCGTGCTGCTGCAGGATCTGGCGGCGGACGCAGAGGCACATGGCCTGATGTATCCGCCCGATCCCGGCTCCAAGACGTCGTCGGTCGGCGGCAACGTGGCCACGAACGCGGGCGGTATGCGCGCCGTGAAGTACGGCGTCACGCGCGACTATGTTCTGGCGCTGACCGTCGTGCTCGCCACCGGCGAAGTGATGCAGCTCGGTAAGACCGTCTGCAAGACCAGCACCGGCTACAGCCTGCTGCATCTGATGGTCGGCTCTGAGGGCACCCTCGGCATCATTACGGAGATGACGCTCAAGCTCATCCCCAAGCCGTCGATGGATGTGTCGCTCATCCTCCCGTTTGCCGACATGGCAAGCTGCATCGCCACCGTGCCGAAGATCAAGATGGCAAATCTGGACCCGCAGTCCATTGAGTTCATGGGTGCGGACATCGTAAAATCCTCCGCGGAGTTCTCCGGCAAGCAGATCTTCCCGACCGAGGTCAACGGGCAGGAGGTCGGCGCTTCCATCCTCGTCACGTTCGTGGGCGAGTCGGAGGACGAGCTGGACGGCAAGATGGAAAAGCTCGCGGAGCTTGCCGAAGAGTGCGGCGCGATCGACACGCTGGTCGTCGATACCCCGACGCTGAAGAAGGAGGTCTGGGAGGCGCGCAGCGCGTTCCTCACCGCCATCGAAGCCGACACCAAGTATATGGACGAGCTGGACGTGGTCGTCCCGGTTGATAAGATCGCGGATTACCTGTTCTTTGTGCGCAGCGTGGGCGACGAGGTCGGCCTTTCGGTGCGCAACTTCGGCCACGCGGGCGACGGCAACCTGCACATTTACGCCTGCTCCAACGATCTGGACTTTGACGAGTTCTGGCGCCGCAACGAGATCCTCATGGCCAAGTGCTATACCGAGTGCAAGAACATCGGCGGTCAGGTCTCCGGCGAGCACGGCATCGGCCACGCGAAAAAGCAGTATCTGGAGGAGTCCGTCGGCGAGGTGCCCTTCCGTCTCATGCAGGCGATCAAGGGCGTGTTCGACCCGAACGGCATCCTGAACCCCGGCAAGGTCTGCTCGTAAAGCAACTGACGGCGATCTAACGCCGCGCAAAACAAAAAGGAACACCGGTTCACAGAACCGGTGTTCCTTTTTGCTTGTAAAAGAAGCCGCGCCGCGCGCTTACCGGAGGCCGAGCTGCCAGAACGCAACGGCGCTGGCCGCCGCCACGTTCAGCGAGTCCACGCCGTGGGACATGGGGATGCGCACGGTATAGTCGCAGTCCGCAATCGTTCCAGCCGCCAGCCCGTCGCCCTCCGTGCCCAGCACGATGGCCAGCTTTTCCTCCGCCATGAGCTGCGGATCCGCAATGCTGACGGCGTTGTCGCTCAGCGCCATGGCGGCTGTCCGAAAGCCGAGCGCGCGCAGCCGTTCCAGGCCCGGGTGCGGCCATTCGGCGCAGTCGCTGCCGAGATAGGTCCACGGCACCTGAAACACGGTGCCCATGCTGACTCTGGCCGCGCGCCGGTACAGCGGGTCGCTGCACGCGGGCGTCAGCAGCACGGCGTCGATGCCGAGCGCGGCTGCGGAGCGAAAAATGGCGCCGACGTTGGTGGGGTTCATGATGTTTTCCAGAATGGTGATGCGCCGCGCTCCGGCGCAGACCGCTTCCACGCTGGGCAGCGGCGGGCGGCGCATGGCGCACAGCACGCCGCGCGTCAGCCGGAAGCCGGTCAGTTCCGTGAGCACCTCGGTTTCGGCAGTAAAGACCGGTACGTCCCCGCAGCGGGCGATCACGCCGCTGGCCTGTCCCGCGATGTGCTTTCGCTCCAGCAGGAGCGAGACCGGCACGTATCCGGCGTCGAGCGCGCGGTCGATGACCTTGGGGCTTTCGGCGATGAACAGCCCCTGCTCCGGCTCCTGCCGGTTGAGAAGCTGCGCCTCCGTGAGCCGGGCGTAGACGTCCAGCTCCGGCGCGGCAAAATCGGTGATTTCGATGATGTTGGGCATGGCGTTCTCCTTGTCTCTCTGCGGCTCGTGGCCGGGTCAGGGGTTTTCCCGCACCACCTTGCACGGCACGCCGCAGGCAATCACGTGGTCGGGAATGTCGCGCGTCACGACGCTGCCCGCGCCGATCACGACATGGTCGCCGATCGTCACGCCGGGCATAATGATCGCGCCGCCGCCAATCCAGACGTTGTTTCCGATTACGACCGGGGCCGTCTGCGTTTTGCAGAAGGGAAACGCGCCGTCTGCCCGGGGCGCGCCGAATCGCTCGCCCGCGCTGGTGGGGTGAAACGCGGTATAGATCTGCACGTTCGGCGCGATCAGCGCATGGTCGCCGATGAGGATCCGGTTGTCGTCCAAAAACGTACAGTTCATGTTCACTTCGCAGTTGTTGCCAAAGTAAATGTTATTCCCATAGTCCACATAGAAGGGCGCCGTGACCCACAGGTTCGCGCCGCGCCCGCCCAACAGCTCCGTCAAAATGCGGTCCTTTTCCGCAAAATTGTCCGAATCCGTCAGATTGTAATCGCGCATCAGCTTTTTCGCCTTGTGCCATTGCGCCAGCAGCTCCGGGTCGCCGCAGTCATAAACCGCGCCAGCCAGCATTTTTTCGCGTTCCGTCATTGCATCGACCTCCGAAATTCCGGTTGTTTGCGGTGCGCTGTCTGCTTCATAATAGCATACGGCGCGGCATTTATCCACGGGTTTCGCACATAAAAAGCGCACCGGTTCGATCAACCGGCGCGCTTTTATGGTTGCTCCATTCGGACTTGTTTTTCCATGACGTAATTCGTTAAAAATACGCCTTCCCGCGCGACTTTCTGCGCTTTTACGACGCGATATCCCCGTTTTTCAAAAAACGGCTTTGCCGTGATTGATGCGTGTGTCGTAATCCTGCGGCCGGAAACGGTTCGCTCCAGCGTGTCGCAGATGGCCGTGGCGATCCCTTCCCGCTGATGCTCCTGATCCACAAACAGCCGGTCTAAATAGCCGGTTTCTGTGATATCGCCAAAGCCCACGATGCGTCCCCGTTCCACTGCAACGAGCGTAGTATGCGCGCGGAAGGACAGATCCCATGCTTCCGGATCGACCGTTCCCGTTGCCCAGGCATCGCATTGTTCTTTTGTGTAGTCTTTTGCGCACACTGCGTGGACCGTGTCGTAAAAAAGCTCGGTCAGGCGGATGCAATCCGAAGGTTGATATTCGCGGATCAGCATGTTGTGTTCTCCCGTAAAGTTCAGATGCGCTCTGTTTTGCACGCAAAAGAGCACCGGTTCGATCAACCGGTGCTCTTTTTGCAAATCAAATTACTGCTTTGCTGCGATTTTGACGCCGGGGCCCATGGTGGACGCGGTGACGCAGGACTTGATATACTGGCCCTTGGCGGCTGCCGGCTTCGCCTTAATGATGGCGCCGATCAGCGCGTTGTAGTTCTCGGTGAGCTTTTCCGCACCGAAGCTGACCTTGCCGATGGGGCAGTGGATGATGTTGGTCTTGTCGAGGCGGTACTCGATCTTACCGGCCTTGGCTTCCTTCACGGCGTTGGCAACGTTCGGCGTGACGGTGCCGGCCTTCGGGGACGGCATCAGGCCCTTGGGGCCGAGGAGCTTACCGAGACGGCCCACGACGCCCATCATGTCGGGCGTGGCGATGACGGTGTCGAACTCAAACCAGTTCTCGCCCTGAATCTTCTGGACAAGATCCATGCCGCCTGCGTAATCCGCACCGGCAGCCTTGGCTTCCTCCACGCGCTCTTCCTTGCAGAACACGAGCACGCGGACGGTCTTGCCGGTGCCGTGCGGCAGAACGATCGCGCCGCGAACCTGCTGGTCGGCGTGACGGGAGTCAACGCCCAGCTTGACGTGCAGCTCGACCGTCTCGTCGAACTTGGCCTTGGCGGCCTTGGTCACGAGCTCGAAGGCTTCCTGCGGCTCGTACTGCGCCTGTTTATCAATGAGCTTTGCGCTCTCTTTATAATTTTTACCTCTGAACAATTTGGTTTCCTCCTAGTAATGTGGTTCGTCGGATGGATGATCCTCCCACGATAAGGGAAAGCGTATGGACGCGATTACTCGCCGACCACGACGCCCATGCTGCGGCAGGTGCCGGCGATCATGCTCATGGCAGACTCAATGTCGGTGCAGTTGAGGTCGGGCATCTTCTGCTCGGCGATCTTGCGCACGTCTTCCTTGCTGATGGTGGCGACCTTGTCTCTCTGCGGCACGCCGGAAGCGGTGTCGATGCCGCATGCCTTCTTGATGAGCAACGCGGCGGGCGGGGTCTTGGTGATGAAGGTAAAGCTGCGGTCAGAGTACACGGTGATGACAACCGGGATCATCATGCCCATGTCGCCCTTGGTACGCTCATTGAAGTCCTTGGTGAACTGACCGATGTTAATGCCGTACTGACCCAGAGCCGGGCCAACCGGGGGCGCCGGCGTCGCTTTGCCGGCGGGAACCTGGAATCTGACGTATCCAACTATTTTCTGTGCCAATTGAAAGCACCTCTTTCTTGATTATTCTGTGATTGCTTCGACCTGATCGAGTTCAAGGTCAACCGGAGTCTCTCTGCCGAACATGGAGACGACCACGCGCACGCGGTCCTTGTCCGGCTCCAGCTCGTCCACGGTGCCGAGGAAGCCCTCCAGCGGCCCGTCCGTGACCTTCACGGTGTCGCCGACGGCGAATCCGACCACCACTTCGTGGCGCTCGACGCCGAGATCATAGATCTCCTGCTCCGTCAGGGGGATCGCCTTTCCGTCCGACCCGACAAAGCCGGCGGCGCCGCGCACATTGTGCACCAAGTGCCAGCTTTCGTCGGTCAGCACCATTTTCACCAGCACGTAGCCGGGGAAAACCTTGCGCTCCACGGTCTTTTCACCGGCATCGGTGAATTCGGTGACCGTTTCCATCGGGATGTTGACTTCCTGGATCAGATCCTGCATTTTGCGGTTTTCCGCCGCTTTGAGGATTGCTGCGGCCACGCTGTTTTCGTAGCCGGAGTACGTGTGAACCACGTACCATTTAGCAAGTTCTGCCATGCTTAACCACCCAGTTTAAGAAGGAGCTGCACGCCCTGATCTGCCAGCGTGTCAAATGCCCAGAGGACCACGGCGGAACCCGCCATGACGACCAGGGAAACGCCGGTATTCTTCGCAAGCTGTGCGGGCGTCGGCCATACGACCTTCTTCAGCTCGCTCTTCATGTCGCGGAACCACTTTCCGACGCGCTTGAAGAACGGGAGTTTGGTGTCGACTTTCTTAACGGCAGCAGTGGTGACTTCTTTTTTCTCAGCCATTTGTTCTACGTCCTTTCGAAAGTCTTATTTGGTTTCGGTGTGCTTGGTGTGCTTGCGGCAGAAGGGGCAGTACTTGCTCATTTCCAGCTTTTCCGTGGTGTTCTTCTTGTTCTTCACGGTGTTGTAATTCCTCTGCTTGCACTCCGCACATCTGAGCGTGACTTTCACGCGGGATCCAGCTTTCGCCATGTTTCGGCACCTCCTTATAGATTTCGCGCCCGCTGTTGGGCTGCGATTGCCTCCCTGTATGGTCCAAAAAGCGCATGAAAAATGAGCCTCTCAGCCGACAGGTAAGAAATACTATAGCACAGCGGAGCAAAAAGGTCAACTGTTATTTTACGCATTTGGACGCAGGCTTTCGTTGGAGCAGCAGGAAAATTTGCAGATTGTGTGCAGTGGGAAAGTATGATAAACTGTCGAAAAATGAAGGAGGGCGCTTTTATGCATTTCGATCGAACGAAGCGCGGCGTTTGTCTTCTTCTGGCGGCGGTTTTGCTGCTGGCGCTGCTGGGCGGCTGTGCGCAGGAGAACCACGCCGGTCTGCCCTTGCGCGACGCTTATTGGACCGACGGCTACATTGACATGGTGGCCTTTGAGCAGATGGAATATGTCCGGCCGGATCTGGACGCGTTTATCGGGCAGGTGGATGAACTGATCGGCAGACTGCAGGCGGAGGATCTTTCTTCATTTTGGGCCAGGCGCGCGCTCGGCGAGATCGACAAGGCGTATTTCACCTACAACACCATGGCGACACTGGCGCAGATCCGTCACGACATCGACATGACGGACGCCTACTACCGGGATGAGAATGCCTACTGCTCCAGCGGCAGCATTGAGCTGGAGCAGAAGATGGATGAGCTGTACGCCGCGTGCGCGGCATCGCCGCTCGCATCCGCGCTGGAGGATTTCTATGGAGAAGGATCCCTCGGGGGTTATGACGGGGACGCTGCCGATCCGGAGGAATACGTTGCCCTCCTGCATCAGGAGAACGAGCTGCTTGTCGATTATTACGATCTGACGGCGGATATGACGCTCTCCTATGAGGGCGCGGACTACACGCTTGGCGAGCTGTATTCTGCGGCGGATGCCGGCGAGCTTGGCGGCTTGACGCCGGAGTCGGCGCTGGAGCTGTACTACGACACGTTCAACGAGTGCGTTGGCGCGATCTACGTGGAGCTGGTGAAGGTTCGGCAGCAGATGGCGGCGCTGTACGGCTACGACTCCTATGTGGAGATGGCCTACGACTTCAACGGCCGGGCATATACGCCCGATGATATGCAGGCATACACCGCTGCGATCCGGGAGCAGCTTGTGCCGCTTTATCGCCGCGCGGGTACGTCCGGCCTGCTCGACCGCGCGGGCGATACCGCCGCGATGAAGTCACGGAAGGCGCTGCGCGCCGTGGAGCGGGCGGCCAACGCCATGGGCGGTGCGGCGCAGGAGGCGATGGAGTACCTGTTGGCCTATGGACTGTACGACATCGGCGGCTCGCACACGAAGTATGGCGGCTCGTATGAGGTTTATCTGGAGGATTACGAATCGCCGTTTGTACTGGCCAACAGCATCGGCTATTCGGAGGATACGCTTACGATTGCACATGAGTTCGGACATTTTGTGGATGACTTTGTCAACTACGGCATGTACAAGAGTACGGATGTGAACGAGACGATCTCGCAGACAATGGAGTATCTTACATTGTGCTATTTGCAGGACGATGCGCTCCGCGAGGAGCTGACGCAGTATAAGCTGGTCGATACGCTGCGGCTCTATGCCGAGCAGGCAAGCTACAACGCGTTCGAGGAGCAGGTGTACGCCCTGCCTGCGGATCAGGTGACGCTGGAGAACATCAATGCCATCTCTTTGCAGACGTCGCGGGATTATGGCCTGATTGACGCGTGGAGTGACGACTATTATGCCAAGAGCTGGATCGACATCACGCATTTTTTCGATTCGCCGCTGTATGTGATCGGCTACTGCGTGTCAGACAGTGTTGCAGTGCAGATGTATGAGCGGGAGCTTGTGGCCCCCGGTGAAGGGCTTACGGCGTTTTATGACTACGTCGATCAGGCGCCGGAGGAGACGTTTGCCGGCCTTGTCGCCCGCTGCGGGCTGGAGGATCCGCTTTCCGCTGGCCGGATCACCGCGCTTGCTGAAATGATGGAACAACAGCTTTTTGAAGCAACCGTGTGAATTGATCGAAAAACCGGCGCCGTATCTACGGCGCCGGTTTTCTGCCCCTTCCGCGGCGACGTCCGGGAACGGGGGAAGCGCCGCTCCCGGACGCTGGAGGATCATGCGGGGCGGATGTGCCGGAAGTGTTTGAAAAACGAAAGGATGACCGCTATAATATTGATAACATTCATGAAAAGGAGTAAAAGGCATGGAGCTGAAAAACCTGCGGACGTTCCAGGCGATCGTCGATCACGGGAGCTATCAAAAGGCGGCGCAGTTTTTGGGATATACGCAATCCACCATTTCCGTGCAGATTCAGCAGCTGGAGGAAGCGCTCGGCGTGCCGCTGTTTGAGCGGGTGGGGCGCCGGATGGTGCTGACGCAGGTGGGCGAGCAGGCGCTGGTGCAGACGCGCGAGCTGCTGCGCGCGGCCGACCGGCTGGCCGAAATCGGGCAGGAGGGAAAACGCCTCACCGGGACGCTGCGCGTCGATCTTCCGGAAACGCTGCTTTGCTACCAGCTCACGCCGGTGATCAAGGCGTTCCGGGAGCAGGCTCCGAAGGTGCGGCTACTGCTCCACAACTGCGGCAATCTGAAGATGACGGAGGATGTGCGGGACGGCATCTGTGATCTGGGGCTGGGCTACACGGCGGAGTGGAACCGCGAGTCGCTCATGGTAGAGCCGGTCGGTATGCAGGTCGAGCTTGTGCTGCTGGCAGCGCCCGGCTTCGAGTACCCGGATTTCACCACGCCGCACCAGAGGAAGCCGACCTCGCTGATTATGGATGAAACGGACAGCCTGTTTCGCCGCCAGCTGGAGCACGATCTCTGGGCGCGTGACATTGTTTTGGACGAGACCATTGAGCTTTGGGGTACGGAAGCGATCAAACGCTGCGTCATGGAGAATCTGGGCTTTACCTATCTGCCGCGCGCGGCCGCACAGGAGGAGCTGGCAAGCGGAAAGCTGGTGGAACTGGAAGCGCCCGTTTCCGGCGTATGCTATCCCCTGCTGTCCGTCCGGCATAAAAACCGGTGGGTCACGCCGGCAATGGAGCTGTTTTTGCAGCTGCTGCGGGAGCATCTGGGCGGGCGCTGATATTACCGCGGCCAGACGAGACTGACGGCGCAAAGCGCAAGCGCGCAGGCCATGACGATGTCGACCGCCCTGCGGTGATTGGCAAACAGCTTTTGCAGCGACGCCCCGGCGAACAGCCACACCAGATTGGCGACCGGACCGGTGAACGGGAGAAACAGGCCCACGCCCAGCAGCGTCCAGAAGGAATCGGTATAGGGCAGCACGAACGAGGCCAGCGCCGTGAGGCAGAATACAATGACCTTTACGTTGGTAACCTGCACGAGCAGCCCGGTGCGAAAGCTGGGCGCGCTGCTGTCGTCCGCTTCTGCCGTGCCGGAGGAGCGCAGCATGTGCCATGCCATCCACAGAATGTATGCCGCCCCGACCCACGAGAGGATGTTGACGTAGCGGCCCAGTACGTCGCCCAGCAGGCGGTTGATGAGCACCGCTGCGAGCGCGTCAATCAGGAAGCCGACGAACATGCCGCGCCACTGCCGCAGCGCTGGCCCCCTGCCGTAGCGCAGGGCGGCGGACAGGGAGCACAAATTTGCCGGGCCCGGCGTGATTGCGGTGACGTAGCAATAGAGCAAAAACGAGGGAATGACGGAGACGGGCATGGGAAACACAGCCTTTCTTTTCTGTTGGGGTCATTATAGCAGCGGACAAATCATTTGAAAAGCGAAAGGATTCAAACGTTAACATTTGCTATACCGATGAATAGAACGCGGCGAACAAGAAAACCGCCCTCCGGATGCCAATCACTCGCATCCGGAGGGCGGTCTGTTTGGTTTATCTGCGGCGATTGCGCCGCAACGGCGGTTCAGGCAGAAGCCTGCGGATTCTTCTTGCTCGAAATCGAACGGATGACGAAGAGCGCGCCGATGGTCAGTGCCACACCAATGATGAGGCAGATGACGACATTCTGAACAAAGCCGGCGATGACGTAGTTGACGAAGCAGATGATACCGACGGTGCCTGCGTAGGGGAGCTGCGTGGAGATGTGGTTCACGTGGTTGCACATTGCACCGGCAGAGGCCATGATGGAGGTGTCGGAAATCGGGGAGCAGTGGTCGCCGAAGACCGCGCCTGCGAGGCACGCGGACACGCCGATGATAAACAGCGTGGAGTCTGCGGGGAACACATAGGTGACGATCGGGATCAGGATGCCGAAGGTGCCCCAGCTCGTGCCGGTCGAGAAGCTCAGCAGGCAGGCGACGAGGAAGATGATGGCGGGCAGGAAGCTGAAGAGCGCGCCGGCGGCGGAGCTCATCACGGCGGAGACGAAGTACTTTGCGCCGAGCAGGCCGGTCATGTTTTTCAGAGAGGTTGCGAAGGTGAGGATCGTGATGGCGGGCACCATGTTGATGAAGCCCTGTGGCACGCAGGACATGGAGTCCTTAAAGCTGATGAGCCGTCTGCACCAGAAGTAGATCAGGGTGAAGATCAGCGCGATCAGGGAGCCCCACGGCAGCGCGACAAACGCATCCGTGTTGCCGAACGCACCGATGAAATCGCCGCAGTAGTCGCCGCCGACTTCCCAGTAGCCGCCGACATACACAAGGCCGATGAAGCAGGAGATGATCAGGACGATGACGGGGAGAACCAGGTCAATCACGCGGCCCTTCGGGTTGAAGCTGCCGGCATCCAGTCCCTCGTCCACGCGGTCGCCCGTGGTATACAGGTCGCCGTTGAGTCTGGCGTTCATCTCGTGCAGGCGCATCGGGCCGTAGTCGAACTTCATCAGGATGAGTGCGATGATGAATACAAACGTCAGCAGGGAGTAGAAATTGTAAGGAATGGCGCGGACGAACAGCTCAATGCCATTGTAGTCCTCCACGACGCCGGAAACGGCGGCAGCCCAGGAAGAGATCGGTGCGATCATGCAAACCGGCGCGGCCGTAGCGTCGATCAGGTAGGCGAGCTTGGAGCGGGAGATTTTGTGCCGGTCGGTGATCGGCTGCATCACGGAGCCGACGGTCAGGCAGTTGAAGTAGTCGTCCACGAAGATCAGCACGCCGAGGACGAAGGTGGCGAACATGGCGCCGACGCGGGTCTTGATATGCGTTTCCGCCCAGCGGCCAAACGCGGCGGAGCCGCCCGCGCGGTTGATGAGCGCGACCATGATGCCGAGAATGACGAGGAACAGGAATATACCGGCGTTGTCCGCAACGGCGGGGACAATGCCGTCGTTAATGACGGTGTTCAGTGCGCCGATCGGCTTGAAGTTCATGCAGAACAGTCCGCCGAGCACAATGCCGACGAACAGGGAGGAGTAGACCTCCTTGGTGATGAGCGCGAGCGCGATGGCAACGATCGGCGGGACGAGCGCCCAGAACGTAAAGGCCATCCGGCTTTCCGAAGTCAGCTCGCCGGTGCCTTCGCACTCGCCGCATTCCTCGCCGTTGACCAGACCGGTGCCCTCGCAGGTGGAGCAGACGATGCTGCTTGCGGGGGCGTCTTCGTCGCCGGCGGCGAACGCGAACACGGTGAGCATGGATACGACCATGACAACCAGCATCAAAATGGTCAGAATTCTGCGTCTTGTGTTCATGTTAAAATCCTCCAAACTAAAAAATGTCGTGAACAAAGTGCTGTTCACGACATTGCAAGAATACAAAACCAGATTCGTCAATGACAGCGCTCCGCTTACGCGACAGTCCGCCGGATGTTCTCCGACGGCCCAGGAACCCAACAGTCAGGAAACTGCAAAGCCCTTCGGCGGTAACCCCTTTTCCTTCCCCGGTTCCTGCCGGCTTTGCGAAGGTACTGATGATGACCGCGCCTCTATCATGCCTATGAAATTAAACACAGTATAGAGTGCGGGGCACCGGATTGTCAACCATTTTTTAATTTTTCGTAAATTTTGATGGGAAATCCGAACATAAGCTGGGGAGAACCGGCGAAAACGGTCGGCAATTTACAAAAATGAACACAAAAAACAGCTCCGAAACACTTGTTTCGGAGCTGTAAGGAAGAATCGGGAAGCGGAATGCGGAATTTTCGCGCTTGCGCAGCGTCAGAACAGAACGAGCCCGTACCCCCGGACGCAGGCTTGACCTGCGGACGGGAAAGGAAGAAC
>JABLYK010000061.1 GCA_018265835.1 Oscillospiraceae bacterium
AAAAATTACCGTTGTTGAAATTGTATCAACAACGGTAACTGATTTGGTTGCGGAGACAGGATTTGAACCTGCGACCTCCGGGTTATGAGCCCGACGAGCTACCGAACTGCTCCACTCCGCGATATTCAATTCCCCCTGAGGGCTTACATAGTATAACACGCAAGCCCTCAGATGTCAAGACCAAAGTTTTGCAAAATGTTGGAGAATTCAGGCGTCCTTTTTCAGCTCAGCCAGAATGTCGGCCAGCAGCTCTTCTGTGGTCGGGCCGGCGGGCGGTTCCGGCGCGGGCTCTTCCTTATGTTCGGTCAACTCACGCGCCTTGTTGAACCCCTTGACGATGAGGAACACGACGAGCGCAATGAGCAAAAAGTCGATCACTGCGGCGAGAAATGTACCGAAGCCGAGGACAATCGCCTCCTGCGTCACGTTTCCGGCGGCGTCAACAGTCGCCGGGCGCACGAGCAGGTTGAGCGCGCTCATATCCCGCGAGCCGCAAATCCAGCTGATGAACGGCATGAGCAGGTCGTTCACGAGCGAAGTGGTAATTTTGCCGAACGCAGATGCGATGATGACGCCGACGGCCATGTCCAGCACGTTGCCGCGCATGATGAATTCCTTGAACTCCTGTACCAGCTTTTTCATGGGGGAATCCGACTCCTTTATCTCTATATTTTTATTTGTGCTTCGGGATGAGGACTTCCTTGCCGCCCATATAGGGGCGCAGAACTTCGGGGATGCGGACGCTGCCGTCTTCCTGTAGGTTGTTTTCGAGGAAAGCAATGAGCATCCGCGGCGGCGCGACGCAGGTGTTGTTGAGCGTGTGCGCCAGATAATTTTTGCCGTCCTCACCCTTGATGCGGATTTTCAGGCGGCGCGCCTGTGCGTCGCCGAGGTTGGAGCAGGAGCAGACCTCAAAATATTTCTGCTGTCGCGGACTCCACGCCTCAATGTCGCAGGACTTGACCTTCAGGTCGGCCAAGTCGCCGGAGCAACACTCAAGCTGCCGCACGGGAATGTCGAGGCTGCGGAACAGCTCGACCGAGTTCTGCCACAGCTTTTCGTACCAGTACATGCTGTCCTCCGGCTTGCAGACGACGATCATTTCCTGCTTTTCAAACTGGTGAATGCGGTACACGCCGCGCTCTTCGATGCCGTGCGCGCCCTTCTCCTTGCGGAAGCAGGGCGAATAGGACGTGAGGGTCTGGGGCAGCTGGCTTTCCGGAATGATCTGGTCGATGAACCGGCCGATCATCGAGTGCTCGGACGTGCCGATGAGGTAGAGGTCTTCGCCCTCGATCTTGTACATCATGGCGTCCATCTCCGGGAAGGACATGACGCCCTCAACCACCGCGCCGTGAATCATGAATGGCGGGATTACGTAGGTGAAGCCCTTGTCGATCATGAAGTCGCGCGCGTAGGCGAGCACACCCTCGTGCAGACGCGCGATATCGCCCATCAGGTAATAGAAGCCGTTGCCGGCGACGCGGCGTGCGGCGTCCAGATCAATGCCGTCAAAGCTTTCCATGATCTCGGTGTGGTACGGGATGGGGAAATCGGGCGTTTTTGCCTCGCCGAAGCGCTGCACTTCGACGTTATGGCTGTCGTCCGGACCGATGGGAACGGACTCGTCAATGATCTGCGGGATGGTCAGCATGATTTTGCGGATCTTTTCCTCATACTCCCCCTCCTGCTGTTCCAGCGCGGCGAGGCGCTCCGCCTGCGCGGTGACCTGCGCCTTGACGGCCTCGGCCTCCTCCCGCTTGGAGGGGTCTTTTTTGGCCTGTCCCATGAGCATGCCGATCTTTTTCGACAGCGCGTTGCGCTGCGCGCGCAGATTCGACGCCTCGTTGATGGCGGCACGGTTGGCCTTGTCCAGCTCGAGCACCTCGTCTACGAGCGGGAGCTTGGCGTCCTGAAATTTCTTTTTGATGTTTTCCTTTACCAGTTCCGGATTTTCACGGATCAGTCGAATGTCGATCATGTCTTTGATATCTCCTCGTGTGTATGAAAATCAGTTGTTTTGATAATGTTTTGCCATGAATTCCAGCGCCTGCAGCAGCGCCTCGCGGTCGTCTGCATCGTAATATTCCAGCTCGATCCGGCCGGTCTTCCGGCCCTGCGCCATGCGAACACGGCGACCGAGCAGCTGCTCCAGATGCCGGGAACACTCGCCGAGGTAGTCCACGCCGCTTCCCTGCTGCGGCGCGGCGGGTTCCGGCGGTGCTTTCAGGAGCTGCGCCGCGAGCGCCTCCGTTTTGCGCACGGAAAGCCCCTTTTCGATCACGGTCTGGGCCGCCGCGAGCTGTTTTTGGGGATCTTCGATCGGAATCAGTGCGCGCGCGTGTCCGGCGGACAACGTACCGTCCTCTACGAGCTTGCGCACCGGCTCTGACAGCGCCAGCAGGCGCATCGCATTGGCGACGGCGGGGCGGGACTTGCCGACGCTTTGCGCGACCTCGTCCTGTGTCATGCCGTAGTCGTCCAGCAGCGCCCGGTAGCCCTTCGCCTCTTCGATCGGGTTCAGATCCTCACGCTGCAGATTTTCCACCAGTGCCATTTCCATCGCGCGCTGCTCGTCCGCTGTGATGACGCGCACGGGCACTTCCGTCAGCCCCGCCATGCGGGAAGCGCGCCAGCGGCGTTCGCCTGCGATGATCTGATAGTACCCGGATTCCAGCGGGCGCACGGTGATGGGCTGGATCAGCCCATATTCCCGGATGGACTCGCTCAATTCTGCGAGTGCCGTCTCGTCAAACCGCTTGCGCGGCTGGTCAGCGCGCGGCTCGATTTTCGCAAGCGGCAGAAGCGTGACTGCCTCCCCTGCCTGCGTATCCGGCCTGGGCAGCTCCTCCCCAAACAGGGCGCCAAGGCCGATGCCCAGACCTTTTTTCCCGTCCTTACCCATCCTTCACCTCCGATGTTTCTGCGGCTTCCGCGGTCTCCTGCGCCGCTTTTGCCGCCTTGTCCTCTCGCTTGATGATCTCCCCCGCCAGATGCAGATAGGCGCGCGCACCCTTGGACTCCTTGTCGTAGGCGATGGCGGGCTTGCGGTGGCTCGGCGCCTCGGACAGGCGCACATTGCGCGGGATCATCGTTTTGTAGACTTTTTTGCCGAAA
Source organism: Oscillospiraceae bacterium (assembly GCA_018265835.1). Classification (GTDB taxonomy): domain Bacteria; phylum Bacillota; class Clostridia; order Oscillospirales; family Oscillospiraceae; genus CAG-103. The sequence continues at coordinate 3,118 of JABLYK010000061.1, forward strand.
AACCGGCGGACTTCGCTCACGACCTGGTCGGACAGCTTGGTACGCCCGTCGTACATCGTCATGACGATGCCCTGGATGGTCAGCTCCGGGTTCAGGCGCTTGTTGCACATTTTGATGCTGCGCATCAGGTCGGCGATCCCCTCCAGCGCGTAATATTCGCATTGCACGGGGATGAGTACGCTGTTGGCTGCGACGAGTGCGTTGATCGTCAGCAGCTCCAGCGACGGCGGACAGTCGATCAATATGTAATCATACTGTACCTGAACGGCGGCGAGCGCACGCTTCATGACGTATTCCCGCTCCGCCGCGCTCACCAGCTCGACGGAGCAGCCGGACAGATTCATGTTGGCCGGCAGCACGTCGCCGTACTTGGTTTTTTGGATGCATTCTTCCGCTGCGGCGCCGTTCATCATCATATCGTAGCAGTTCGGACTGGTCAGCTTGTCCACGCCCATGCCGGACGTGCTGTTTCCCTGCGGGTCGCAGTCCACCAGCAGCACACGCTTCCCCCGTTTTTTCAGCGCACAGGTCACGTTGACGCAGGTGGTCGTCTTGCCGACGCCGCCTTTTTGGTTTGCAACGGCAATCGTAATAGCCATTTTGACGCTCCTGTCATGGATTTGAGAGTATTATAACAGCCTGCCGCTGGTTTTTCAATATGATTGTTTCACGTGAAACGTGCGGCATTTGTGTATCTGCGCATGTTTCACGTGAAACATCACGTCAGGACAAAAACAGATCCACGTCACCGATGGTCAGCCCGTTGTGCAGCGCAAGATTGATGCCATACCCGGCAAGCTTGGAGATATCGTGTACGATCGCGTCAATGTCGCGCGGCGTGACGAACATGCCCTCGGCGCGCGCGTCCTGCACGAACGTGCCGGCGTCCACGACGGTCGGCACGCCAAGCGCGAGCACGGGCACCGACAACGTTTCGCGGTTAAGGGCGGCCCGGTCGTTGCCGACGCCGGAACCGGGGACGATGCCGGTGTTTGAGAGCTGGATGGTGCGGCACAGACGGTCAAAGTCCGCACAGGCAAGCGCATCCACAGCGATGACGGCGTCGGGGCGCAGATCATCTACCAGCGCCTGCACCAGTTCGGCCGACTCGATGCCGGTCGTGCCCAGCACGCCGGAGGCCACAGCGGAGACGGTGCGAAACGCGGCAAATTCCTGTGGCATTTGCCGGCGCAGATGGCGCGTCACCATGACGTGCTCGACTGTAATGGGCCCGACGGCGTCCGGCGTGATCGCGCGGTTGCCCAGCCCCACTACGAGCACGGACGCGTCCGGCATCAGCGGAAGCTGCTCGCGCAGCAGGGCGGCCAGAAGCTGCGCGGCGTTTTCAAAGGAGTCCGCCTGCCGCTGCAATAGCGCATCCAGCGTAACGGTGACGTAGTCGCCGATCGGTTTACATAATTCTTGAGCGCCGCGTTCGTCCAATATCCGCACGGTCGAGATGCGGAATCCGTCCCGCTCCTCCTCATGCGCCTGCACGCCGGGAAGCTGCGTGGCCTCTCCTGCGGACTGCTCCCAAAGGGTTTTTGCCTCCACGGCGAGGTCGGTGCGGGCAAATTGTTTCATGGTAATCCCCTCCTGATTCAATATCTTGTGTTCATTTTGCTCGATTACCACAAGGATATACAATTATGATGAAAAAACGAAAAAAGCACTTGATTTTTCAAGGCTTTCATGATATCATCAACACTTGCAGAACACTGCACGGTCAGAAATTGACTGAATTTTATAGGAGGAGGTGGCGATTGAGAAATGCCGAACATCAAGTCCGCAATGAAGAGAGACGAGAAGTCCAAGCTGCAGAACGCGAAGAACAAGGCTGACAAGTCCGCCCTGAAAACGAATCTGAAGAAGTTTGATGCGGCTGTTGCCGAAGGCGACCGTGACGCAGCCGTCAGTACCTATAAAGTTGCTGTCAAGGCAGTTGACCGCGCGGCAACCAAGGGGCTCATCCACAAGAACAAGGCAGCACATCAGAAGTCTGCAATGGCGCTGAAAATGAACGAGCTTGGCTGATAACGGAAATTCAAGGGCATGGCCATACGCCATGCCCTTTTCTCTTTATGGACACAGGAGGAATCCAGATGAAGAAACGTATGATGCTCATCATCAACCCGATGGCCGGAAAGGGCGGATACAAAAACGGCTTTGGCGAGGTTATGAACATTTTGGACAGCGGCGGCTATCTCACGACGGTGTATTTCACGCAGGGGCGCGGCGACGCGACGGTTTTTGCCGCGCAGCACGCCGGCGAGTATGACACCGTGGCCTGCATCGGCGGCGACGGCACGCTCAGCGAGGTGGTGTCCGGCCTGATGCGGGTGCCCAACCCGCCCCCGCTCGGTTATATCCCCATGGGCACGACCAACGATGTGGCGAGCACGCTCGGCCTGCCGAAAAATGCGATCGACGCGGCGCTGCGCATTGTCACCGGTACGCCCACGGAATTTGACGTCGGCAGCTTCGGCGACAAGGACTATTTCACGTACATCGCGGCGTTCGGCGCGTTCACGGCGGTGAGCTATGAGACGCCGCAGAATGAAAAGCAGGCGCTGGGGCATCTGGCGTACCTGCTGGAGGGCATGAGCCGCCTCAACCGCATCGACCACTACAGAGCGCGTGTGGAATATGAGGACGGCGTGATCGACGGAGATTTCATTTTCGGCGGCGTTTCGAACTCCACGTCCGTGGCCGGAATGGTTCGGCTGCGCAAGGATCTGGTCAGCCTGGGCGACGGCTTGTCCGAGGTGCTGCTGATTCGCAACCCGCAGAAGATCGGCGATTTGAGCCGCATTATTTCCGGTGTCCTGTCGCAGAATTACGACAGCGAGAACGTGATTTTGTTCCAGTCCAGGGAGCTGCGTTTCACGTTCGAGGAGCCTGTGGCGTGGACGCGCGACGGCGAGGCCGGCGGCGTGACTACGGATGTAACGCTGAAGAATAATCACGCGGCAATCCGCATCATTGCATAAGGCGGCAGGCGCGATAACGCCGCGCCTGATTTCCAAAAACCACGAGAAGTGAGGTTTTTATCATGAAAAGACAGCGCATCGTTGAGATTTACAAAGATCCGGCAGCATTCGGCGGCCAGACCGTGACGGTTTGCGGCTGGGCGCGTACCACCCGCGACATGAAAAACTTCGGTTTCATCGAGCTCAACGACGGCAGCACCGTCAAGAGCCTGCAGGTTGTCATGGAGCGCGACAGACTGGAAAATTACGACGAGGTCGCGCGACAGAATGTCGGCGCGGCGCTGATCGTCCACGGTGAGCTTGTGCTCACGCCGGAGGCGCGCCAGCCGTTCGAGCTGAAGGCGGATTCCATTGAGATCGAAGGCGCCTCCGCGCCGGATTATCCGCTGCAGAAAAAGCGCCACAGTGTGGAGTTTCTGCGCACCATCCAGCATCTGCGCCCGAGAACCAATCTGTTCAACGCGACGTTCCGCGTGCGCAGCGTGGCGGCGCAGGCCGTGCATGAGTTCTTCCAGAGCCGCGGCTTCGTCTACATTCACACGCCGATCATCACCGGCTCCGACTGCGAGGGTGCGGGCGAGATGTTCCGTGTGACGACGCTCGATCTGGATAATCTCCCGCACACGGAGGACGGCAAGGTTGATTTTTCGAAGGATTTCTTCGGAAAGAGCACGAACCTGACCGTTTCCGGCCAGCTCAACGCCGAAAACTTTGCCATGGCCTTTGGCGATGTGTACACCTTTGGCCCCACGTTCCGCGCCGAGAACTCCAACACGCAGCGCCATGCCGCCGAGTTCTGGATGATCGAGCCGGAAATGGCCTTTGCCGATCTGGACGACGATCTGGAGTGCATGGAGTCGATGGTGAAATACATCATCAATACGGTGCTGGAAAAGTGCCCGATGGAGATGGAGTTTTTCAACGCCTTTGTGGATAAGGGACTGCTGGAGCGCCTGCACAATGTGGTTGATAACGAATTTGGCCGTGTGACGTATACCGAAGCGGTGAAGCTGCTGCAGGAGTCCGGCCACAAGTTCGACTATCCGGTCGAATGGGGCATCGACCTGCAGACGGAGCATGAGCGGTATCTCACCGAGCAGGTGTTTGGCCGGCCGGTGTTCGTCACAGACTATCCGAAGGAGATCAAAGCGTTCTATATGCGCCTGAACGACGACGGCAAGACCGTCGCCGCGGCGGACTGCCTGGTGCCCGGCATTGGCGAGATCATCGGCGGCTCCCAGCGTGAGGAGCGGCTCGATGTGCTCACCGCGCGCATGAAGGAGCTGGGACTCAAGGAAGAGGACTACTGGTGGTATCTCGACCTGCGGCGCTACGGAAGCTGCCGCCACGCGGGCTTTGGTCTCGGCTTCGAGCGCATGGTGATGTATCTCACCGGCGTGTCGAACATCCGCGACGTGGAGCTGCACCCCCGCACCGTCGGCAACGCCGATTTTTAATCGAACAGTGCGCCGTAAGGCGAAAACAATCCCCCGGAACAGTGAATTGCACCCCATTTGTTAGACAGTATGATATACTATCTAACAAGTGGGGT
>JABLYK010000017.1 GCA_018265835.1 Oscillospiraceae bacterium
TGAATGGGGTTCAAGAGGCCGGAAGTTCGAATCTTCTCACTCGGACCAAATAAGCACGATAGCTTTGATACCATTGGTATTGAAACTATCGTGCTTATTTTTTGTTGAAAGTTAGCAATTCCTGTTGTATACTTGTCGCAACAAACTGGGATCTGAAAGGTGTGAGCTTATGGGTCCAAATCCTGATCATATTTATCCAAATGAAAACATCAAGCAAGTTGTATATATTAAGAATGTGATTACCAGGCCCAATATTGTGGTAGGGGAATACACTTACTACGATGATGTGAACGGCGCAGAAAAGTTTGAAGACCATGTCACGCACCACTATGAGTTTCTTGGGGACAAGCTGATTATCGGCAAGTTTTGCGCCATCGCAAAGGGCATTGAGTTCGTCATGAATGGCGCCAATCATAGAATGAATAGTGTTACAACGTATCCTTTTAACATAATGGGCGGCGGTTGGGAGCGGTTGACGCCGAGACTGGAAGACCTTCCGATGAAAGGAGATACTGTTGTAGGCAATGATGTTTGGATTGGCCAGAATGTGACGGTAATGCCGGGTGTTCACATTGGGGATGGCGCAATCATAGCAGCCAATTCCGTTGTCGCAAAGGATGTTCCGCCATACAGCATTGCTGGCGGAAATCCGTGCCGGGTGATACGCAAGCGATTTGATGAGGATTTGATTGCGTATCTGCTGGATCTGAAATGGTGGGACTGGGACGCAGATAAAATATTTAGAAACATGGATACGCTGTGCAGCGGCGATTTACAGAAAATCAAGCAGATATCGGACTGATAGATTCCGGTTTGTCAGCCCCTGCTGCGTGAAATGGTATCCTTATGATCAGCTGCTTCAGAATCCGCCAATCATTGATTGACGGATTTTCCTTATACTCACGAAGCGCGGAAAGGACGGAACGCCATGAAAATCGGTCTGTGTCAGATGCCGGTCTCGGAAGACCGGAAGGAAAACTTTCGTACAATGCAAAATATGGTGCGGCAGGCGGCGGGGGAAGGCTGTCAGTTTGCTGTGCTTCCGGAGATGTGGAACTGCCCATATGCCGACGAATGGTTCCCGCGCCGCGCCGAGCCGGAGGGCGGGGAGACGTGGCAGCTTCTGCGCGATACGGCGCGGACGTGCGGCGTCTGGCTGGTTGCCGGAACTGTCCCGGAGCGGGACGGCAGCGCGCTCTACAACACCTGCTACGTCTTTGACCCGACCGGCGCGCAGATCACCAAGCACCGCAAGGTGCACCTGTTTGACATCGACGTCCCCGGCGGGCAGCGATTCATGGAATCGGACACGTTCACACCGGGGAAGGACTACACGGTGTTTGATACGCCGTTTGGCCGCATGGGGGTTGCGATCTGCTTTGACATTCGCTTTGCCGAGCTGTTCCGGATTCTGGCGCTGGAGGGCGCGAAGCTGATTTTTGTGCCCGGCGCGTTCAATATGACGACCGGACCGGCACACTGGTCGCTGTCGTTCCGGATGCGTGCGCTGGATAACCAGTGCTTTATGGCCGGCTGCGCACCGGCGCGCGATGCTTCCGCGTCCTACGTTTCGTATGGCCACTCCATGATCTGCGACCCGTGGGGCAGCGTCGTGGCGGAGGCGGACGAAAAACCCGGCCTTCTGACGGCGGAGATTGACCTTGCGATGGCGGATGCGATCCGGAATCAGATTCCGATCCTGAAAAACCGCCGCACGGATCTCTATCAACTGCAATACTGAGCGCGAATCAGGTTGACGAAGCTTGAAATTCTGGATATAATCTAAAAATATATCAGCATCAGCGATTTCGTTGGGAGGAACCTATGAAAGCAGTCTATTTTATTTGCAACAACCGCGCATGGGGCCACGTTGCGGCTACCGTGTGGAATGTCTTGGAGAAAGAGGGGTATTTTCAGGAGCACACGGGGCTTTCGTTTGCCGGGCAGGAAATGATGAAATGCACCGAAAACGGCCATGAGTTCTGGTTCGTGCCGACGGACATTGCGCTCTGCCTGGACTATCCGCGCTTCCTGCCGGAGATGAACCGCTACTTCGCGGACTTCGATATGTCCGGGATGGTCACATGGCACGAGGGCGCGAACGCCCCGGAAAACGTGCTGACGGTGCACTCGCTGGGCGACGTGAACTCCGGCGTTTATGGCAAGGCGAGTCCGCGCTTCATGCGCAACCTCTTGCGCGCGTTTGAGGAAAACCGCCAGACACTGGGCCTGGAGGCGTACCACGTGGCGACGGAGGCGACGCACTGGTCCGGCGTGCACGACGGGCATGGCGATCCGAATCTGCTGGTGCAGTTCCCGGTGCCGATGGTGGATATTGAGGTTGGCAGCAGCCCGCAGAGCTGGAACGACGAGACTGCCTGCCGCGCGCTTGCGCGGACGCTGACGCATGTGTTTGACGACGACGGCCTGTGCGTACACAACCTGCTGTGCGTCGGCGGTGTGCATTTCGAGCCGAACTTTGCCGAGGCTGCCCTCAAAACATGGGGCGATGAAGCGTTTGGCGTGTCCCATATCATTGCCAACCAGTGGCTGGTGTCGGGCGAGTACGAAGGGGAGAGCGGCTTTGCGCGTGCCTGCGCCTGTGTGGACGCCATCGACGGCGGCATCGAGGCCATCGTGTTCCACGACAAGATGAAGGGCTGCTACAAGGATCTTGTGCGCCAGCTCGGCCAGAAGTATCAGGTGCCGATCTACAAGCACCAGCGGCTGAGAAGCCCGGAAACGATGGAATTTCACCTTTAAAACGATCAAAACCGGTTCTGATTCAGAACCGGTTTTTTGTATCGGCAGGGATGATTTCCTGCACCGTCAGCGTGTCATGATCGACGGTAAAGCGCACGTCAAAGCCGCCAAACTCCAGCCCATAGACGCGCTCCGGCGACGTTTGATAGCGTGGGCGCGGATCCTGCTCCAGCACGCCGGTGAGCGCGCCGCGCTTTTCGGGGGGAATCTGTTCGAGCAGGGGAGTGGGGAACACCACGCGCAGCTTTTGCATGTCGAACCGGCCGGTGAACCCGGCGGCGGCGTCAGGATGGCAGTCGGCGTAGGGAATGTAGGGCTTGATGTCGTAGATCGGCGTGCCGTCCATGAGATCGGCGCCGGCGACATGCAGCACCGGGCCGAGCTCCGGGTGCAGCGCCACGCGCTCCAGCCGGACGCAGGAGAGACCGATGGGATTCGGGCGAAACGGCGAGCGCGTGGCGAATACGCCCATCCGGACGTTGCCGCCAAGCCGCGGTGGCCGCACCGTGGGCGACCACGTATCCCGTTTCGATTCGGAAAACTCCCAGATCAGCCAAATATGCGAAAACTCGTCCAGCCCGCGAACGGCGTCTGCGCTGCGATATTCCGGCTCAAACACAATGGCTGCCTGCAGCCCATCCACCAGCCCGCTCTGGCGCGGAATTCCAAACTTGGTGGGAAAATCGCTGTGGATTCTGGCAATGGCCTTCATTCGGTTTCCTCCTGCGCGCACGTCTGGCACACGTGCCGCACGCAGCATAGCGCGCACTGCGGCTTGCGCGCGTCGCACACGGCCCTGCCGTGCAGCACCAGACGGTGGCAGAAGTCTGAGGATTGCTCCGGCGGCAAAATCGCGCGCAGCGCAGACTCGATCTTGACGGGGTCTTTCAGATTGTCCACCAGCCCCATGCGGTTGGACAGGCGGATGCAGTGCGTGTCCACCACCACGGCGGGCTTGTGGTACACGTCGCCGAGAATGAGGTTCGCCGTCTTGCGGCCAACGCCGGGCAGCTTGACCAGCGCTTCCATCGTGTCTGGTACACGGCCGCCATGCTGCGTCAGCAGAACCTGCGCGCAGTTGACGATGTCCTTCGCCTTGGAGCGGAAAAAGCCGCACGAATGAATGTATTCCTCAACCTCGGTTACGTCCGCCTCGGCGAAGGCCTGCAGTGTCGGAAACCGCGCAAACAGCGCGGGTGTAATCTTGTTTACGCGCTCGTCGGTGCACTGGGCCGCCAGACGCACGGAAAACAGCAATTCATAGTCCTTTTCATATTCCAGAGAGCATTCGGCAAGCGGATATGCCTGCTCCAGACAGGAGAGAATCTCCTGTACCTGTTCCGGTGTTCGCATTGTGATCACCCCTGGCTGTCAGTTTAACACAAAATCCGAAGAATTCCAAGTGTATTGTTGTCAAATGGGATGAAGTGCGATATAATAGGCCACAAGAACCAATTGGGAGGCGGAGCATGTACAGACCGTTGGCGGACGAGATCCGGCCGCAATCGCTGGACGACGTGGTCGGGCAAAAGCATATCTTAGGCAGCGACGGAATGCTGCGCCGGATTGTGGAATCCGGGCAGATCCCGAACATGGTGTTTTACGGTCCGTCCGGCACCGGAAAAACGACAGTGGCCAGCATCATCGCGTCGCGCACGAATCGCACCCTGCGCCGCCTGAACGCGACGACCGCCGGTATTGCCGATATCCGCAACATCATCGCGGAGCTGGACACGATGCTCACGCCCGGCGGCGTGCTGCTGTATCTGGATGAGATCCAGTATTTCAACAAAAAGCAGCAGCAGTCTCTGCTGGAGTTTATGGAGGATGGACGCATCACCGTCATTGCGTCCACGACGGAAAACCCGTATTTTTATATCTACAATGCCGTGCTCAGCCGCAGCACCGTGTTTGAGTTCAAGCAGGTTCCGGCGGATGAGGTCGTCAAGGCGGTGCGCCGCGCGATCGGTATCCTCTCCGCGCGCGAGCAGGTAACGCCGGAGCTGGAGCCGGGCACGGCGGAATACATCGCAACCGTCTGCGGCGGCGACGTGCGCAAGGCGCTCAACGCGGTGGAGCTGCTGTTTTCCGCTGCAAAGCGGGAAGCGGGCACCGTTTCTCTCACGCGCAGGGACGCGGAGGCCATCTCCCAACGCAGCGCCATGCGTTATGACCGGGCGGGTGACGACCATTACGACATTGTCTCCGCACTCATGAAGTCGCTGCGCGGCTCTGACCCGGATGCAGCGCTGCACTATCTGGCGCGGTTGCTGGAAGCGGGCGACCTCACCGGCGCGTGCCGCCGCATTTTGTGCTCCGCGAGCGAGGACATCGGCCTTGCCTATCCGCAGGCGGCGGCAATCGTCAAGGCGTGCGTGGACAGTGCGCTGCAGCTTGGCTTGCCGGAGGCGCGGCTGCCGCTGGCGGAGGCTGTGCTCCTGCTGGCCACCGCACCGAAGTCCAACTCAGTCGTCATGTCGATCGACGCGGCGACCGCCGATGTGCGCGCGGGCAAGGCGGGGCCGATTCCCAGAGAGCTGCAGAACGTCCACGCGGACGGCACCGGCTTCGAGCGGGAGCAGGGGTACAAATATCCGCATGAATTCCCCGGGCACTGGGTGCGCCAGCAATACCTGCCGGATGAATTGCGCAATGCGCACTATTACCAGTATGGCGACAATAAAACCGAGCAGGCAGCCCGGGCATACTGGGATCAGATCAAAAGGAAGTAACGCATGGACATTCAGGTAGGCGATATTCTCACGATGAAGAAGCAGCACCCCTGCGGCGAAAAGCGCTGGCAGGTGCTGCGCATCGGCGCAGATTTCAAGCTCCGCTGCCTCGGCTGCGGGCGGGAGGTCATGGGACCGCGCTCCAAATTTGAAAAGAACATCAAGCAGATCGAGCGGCCGGAACCGCAGCAGTCCATTTAACGGGCTTTTTGCAGAACGTGGCTGGGAAAGTTTACAGTTCTCTTTTAAAATGAAAACGCAAGGTGTCTATATGTACCTTGTTGAAAATTAAAAACTGAGAAGGAGAGACAAACAATGGCAGGAAAGAAGTGGACCAAAAGACTCATGTCCATTGTTCTTGTGCTGGTCATGGCGTGTTCGTTGGTGATCCCGTCATTTGCAGTGCAGGAGGAGGACGGCTGGGACAGCACGCTGAAAATTGCCGTGATGTCCGATCTGCATTATCTTTCGCCGAGCATGATCTACGCTGGAGAGGACTATACCCACGACCTCAACAGCGACCGGAAAATGCTTACCGAGAGCAGTGCAATCATTGACGAGATGCTGAAAGCGGTGGAGCAGGATGCTCCGGATGTGCTTCTGATTTCCGGCGACCTGACGAAGGACGGCGAGTTGGAGTGCCATGAGGGGATTGCAGCGAAGCTGCAGGCACTGCAGCAGAAGCTCCCGGGGCTGAAGATCTATGTCGCGCCGGGCAACCATGACAACCGCAATGTCAACGGCAAGAACTTCAACACGTCGACCGGGAAGGCGACTGCCGCCACGCGCACGAACCCGGAAGATTTCAAACGCGCTTACGACTTCGTCTATTCCGATGAGACCGTAATCGCCACCTTCACGCCGCCGGCGGGCAAGGAGGCAGGCAGCCTGTCCTATGTGGCCAGACCCACCGAGGGCTACACCGTCATTGCGATAGACACCTGCCGCTACAGTGCGGATAACACCGAAAGCGGCACAGACGAGCACGAGACCAGCGGCGCCATCAGCGCGGAGCTGGAGCAGTGGGTCATCGAGCAGACCAAGGCCGCCAAGGCCAGAGGCGATATCGTCATCGGTCTGGAGCACCACGGACTGGTTGAGCACTTCAGCATGGAGAGCACGCTCATGCCTATGTATCTCGTCGAGGGCTATGACCGCATCGCGGAGGAGTATGCCGATGCCGGTATGAGCGTCGTGTTCACCGGTCATATGCACGCGAGCGACATCTCTGCGCTCACCACGGACAGCGGCAATACGCTCTATGACATTGAGACCGGCTCGGCTCTGACGTATCCGTCGCCCATGCGCTTTGTGGAAATCCGCAAAAATGCGCAGAATGTCGTGATGAACGTCTCCACCAAAACGCATATCGGCCCCATTACGTATGTGAACGCCGAAACCGGGAAGTGGGAGACCATTGACGATCTCACGGCCTACGGTCAGGAGCGCGGCTTCTCGGCGGACATGCTCTCCAACGTCGTCGGCGACTATGTTGGCGCTGCGCTTGGAAAATTTGTAAAGGTCGATGGCTTCCTCGTGAACACCATTGTGGGCAATATCGACAAGATTGTCCGCGACCTGTGCGCGATTCCAGTGACGGAGGAGAAGTCCCTGCTCGACTTTGTCAATTTCATCTATCAGACCCATCTCGCCGGCGATGAGCCGGAGGTCTGGCCGGAGTGGGTGAATACCGGCGTTTCCCGCATTGAGAGCGGCGAGCTGCTTGACGAGGTGCTCCGCGTCGTTGTGAAGGACGCGTTTGGGGACTCCATCGCCAACGCGACGAAGTTCAGCGGCCTCTTCACCAACATCGTGAAAAAGCAGATCAACGACTTCCTGCTGGATGTCGTCAATTCCTTCGGCCATGACGCGAACTACCTGGAGGATAACGATACGCTGCTTGTCCTGCAGGGCGGCAGAGCTGCTGTGACAGAGGTTCCGGTCAGCAGCGCGAGCGGGAATGTAAACGCGAAGGCGTATGTGCAAAACGGGACTGCTACGGTGTTCCTCACTGAAAACCAGCTCCGGACCGTTGCGCCGGCGGGCAGCGCCGCTGCTGTTACGGTGGACGTCTCAGAACCGGCGGTCAGCCGCGTGGTGCTCACAGGCAGAGGCGTGGCCGTGGCTGCAAGTTCCGGCGCCGAAACGCTGAATATCTCGCTGCCGAACGGCACGGTCGCGTTCGACCGGACTGCGCTTGCAAGCGTGAATCAGAGCCGCGACGTTGCGGTTTCGATTGAGAGCGCGGCGCTCAACGCGGCGCAGCAGCGCGCCCTTGGCAAGCAGGCTGGCACGGCTGCGATTGTTTCCGCAAAGGTGACGGTTGGCGGCGCGCAGGCCACGGGCTTTGACGGCGGTAAGATGACGGTCGCGGTCCCGTATACGCCGAAAAATGGCGAGCAGACTGCGGACCTGGTCGGCTGGACGGTTTCCCAGACCGGCACGATCCGTGAGAACAGCTATGACGCTGCTGCTGCACGCGCCACGTTCGTCACGGACGGAACGGATGCGTTGGCAATTGCACACTTCCCGTTCACCGATGTCAAAGCGAGCGAGTGGTTCTATTCCTATGTAGCATATGCATACAACAACAGCCTCTTTGACGGCATGTCGAAGACGACCTTTGAGCCACAGACGACGATGTCCCGCGCCATGCTGGTCACGGTTCTGTGGCGCGCAGAGGGCTGCCCCGATGCGCCGGACGCTTCGTTCCGCGATTTGAAAGCCGACTGGTACAAAACTGCGGTCAACTGGGCGGCGGAAAATGAGATCGTCAACGGCTACAATGCTGAGACGTTCGCCCCGGACGACGCCGTGACGCGCGAGCAGATGGCGACGCTCCTGTATCGCTACGGCGAATTCAAGGGCTATGATCTGAGCGGAGCTGCCGACTTCTCCAGCTTCCGGGATGCAGGCTTGGTCAGCGACTGGGCGGCGGATGCCATCGCCTGGGCGGTGCACGCCGGGATCCTGCAGGGTGACGACAACAATCAGCTCCTGCCGCTTGACAGCGCCACGCGCGCCGAGGTGGCGACGCTTCTCCAGCGCTTTCTCGAGTACTACACGGCGTAACTGCGAAATCGAACGCTCTTTAAATGCAAATTTCCCCCGGAATCTTCCGGGGGAAATTTTTAGTTCGCGGCCGCTTTTGGTTTCATTGCAATTGCAAGGAAAAACAGGGACAGCATGATGCTCAGCACGGACAGCTCCGGCAGCCATTCAAACACCGGAAGGCCGGACAGCCAGTATTTCGGCGGGTCCTCCACAAACAGGTGGAACAAAAACGGCAGCCCAAACAGCGGATAGAGCAGAAGCTTTGTGCGGATCACGCCTGTGACGGTCAGTGTGTACAGAAGGAGCACCGCGGTATACAGAATGCAGCACAGCAGGGTGTGCCACCAGTGGGCAAAGGTAAACGCCTTGAGATAGAAAAACAGCACGCCGCCCACCACGGAGATGCATGTGGGGAAAAGCGTTTCGGAGCCCTTGAGGAGAATCGCCGCAGCAAACACGACGGCGGCTGCGACCGGAAGAATCAGATAGAGAAGCAGCCCCCAGATATCCAGGCCTGCGCCGGGATAGTAGATGCAGCGGAATATGGCGCTGAGCAGCATGAACCCTACGGAGATCATGGAGCAGGGGTGATGGGGGTCTGCAACGAAGCCCGTGCGTTTTTTCATAACCGGACACCTCACGTTTTGTAAAAATCCCTGAAGTTTCAGAAAACTTCAGGGATTTTTGAATCAGATTGCGATATGCATTACTTAATGAGCTTAGCGACTTCTTCCGCCAGATCGTCCTGACGCTTCTCGATGCCCTCGCCCTTCTCAAAGCGGGTGTAGGCAACCAGCTTGATGGGGGAGCCGATCTGCTTTGCGACATTGGCGATGTGCTGTTCGACGGAGACCTTGTCGTCTTTGACGAACGCCTGCTGCATCAGGCAGATTTCCTTATAGAACTTGGAAATGCCGCCCATAACGATCTTCTCAATGATCTCAGCGGGCTTCTTGGCGTTTTTCGGATCTTCCTTGGCCTGCGCCATACGGATTTCTTTTTCCTTCTCGATGAATTCCTCGGACACGTCGGACTTGTCTTTGAAGGTCGGGTTCAGCGCCGCGATCTGCATGGCGATATCCTTACCCAGTTCCGTGACAGCTTCGTTGATGGAATCGGTATCAATATTCACCAGCACAGCGATGCGGCCGCCCATGTGGACGTATGGAATGCTCAGGCCGGTGTCATAGCGAGCGAAACGGCGAACCTTGATGTTCTCGCCAATGACGAGCACCTTGTCGTTCTGCTCTTCGAGCACGGTCTTGCCTTCGCTGTACTCGCAGGCATACAGTGCGTCGAGATCAGCCGGTGCGCTCTTGGCGATGACGGCGGCAACGCCCTTGACATAGTCCATGAAGAGCTCGTTTTTCGCAACGAAGTCGGACTCTGCGTTGACTTCCACGATCACGCCGACGCCATCAATCACAGTGGCGTAAGCAACGCCTTCGGCGGCGATGCGGCCGGCTTTCTTCTGAGCAGCGGCGAGACCCTTTTCGCGGAGCCATTCGATCGCCTTTTCAATATTGCCTTCGGCGGCGGTGAGAGCCTTTTTGCAGTCCATCATACCGACGCCGGTCATTTCGCGCAGGTTTTTTACATCAGCAGCAGAAAATGCCATAGTTTCATTCTCCTTTTGTATTGTATATGGTTCGGGCGGGTGATTGGACCCGCCCGGAAAATTCAGTGTTTACTCTTCGACCTTCTCGGCCTCTTCCGCAGCGGGCTCTTCCGCATCGGCGCCCTGAAGACCTTCCTGCACGGCGTTGGCCATGGTGGAGGAGATCAGACGGATGGCGCGGATTGCGTCGTCGTTTGCGGGGATGACGTAGTCGACTTCGTCAGGATCGCAGTTGGTGTCCACGATTGCAACGATGGGGATGTGCAACTTGCGCGCCTCAGCGATGGCGTTGTGCTCCTTGCGGGGGTCAACGACGAACAGCGCACCGGGCAGCTTCTTCATTTCCTTTACGCCACCGAGGTACTTCTCGAGCTTTTCCATCTCGCCGAGGAGCTTGATGACTTCCTTCTTCGGCAGCATGTCGAAGGTGCCGTCCTCCTGCATCTTCTTGAGCTGAGCCAGACGGTCAATACGGGTGCGCATGGTCTTGAAGTTGGTGAGCATACCGCCGAGCCAGCGGGCGTTGACGTAGTACATGCCAACACGGGATGCCTCTTCCTTCACGGCGTCGGCCGCCTGCTTCTTGGTGCCGACGAAAAGGATGGTCTGGCCATTCTCAGCAAGGCCGCGCACGAAATTATACGCCTCTTCGAGCTTCTTGACGGTTTTCTGCAGATCAATGATGTAGATGCCGTTGCGCTCGCAGTAAATGTACTCGGCCATCTTCGGGTTCCATCTGCGGGTCTGGTGACCGAAATGCACACCGGCCTCCAGAAGCTGTTTCATAGATACGACTGCCATTGTTTTTGTTTCCTCCTTTAATTAGTTGCTACCTCCGGGAGCGTCATCTGGGCCCGACCAGACCGCAGTCACATGGTCGCTCATCAACTCCCGTGCGTAATGCCTTGGTATTATACCAAGTTGTCCTTGAAATTGCAAGTGTTTCAGCGGAATTTTTTGCCGCGGTTTTGAAAAAATTAAACGTATGGAGGCCGCTTTTCCCGCTTTTTGCGCGGCTGCGTCTCGGCGACCTCCGCGAGGATGATATCTTCCCCCATGCGGGTGATGCAGGACCACGGCAGCACGTAGTCGTCCTCACCCATCAGCAGCCCACCGAACTTTTTCTGTCCGGGGACGATCAGCGAGAGGATGCGCCCCTCGTCCATGTCGATTTCCGCGTCATAGACGTAGCCGAGCCGCTGACCGGTGGCCATGTTGATGACTTCCTTGTATCGCAGATCCGAAAGACAGCATTTCATAGGCGATTCCTCCGCAGCATGAAAAGTCGTTTTTTGTTCCATTCTATGGCGCGGAGAGCGTGTCCTATACGCACTACGACACGAAAATGTTCTTTTTGATTTTTGAAATCGCGTTTTTCTCCAGCCGGGAGACCTGCGCCTGACTGATACCGATCTCCGACGCAACCTCCATTTGCGTTTTGCCAGCGTAGAACCGGAGCGACAGGATGCGCTTTTCCCGGTCGTTCAGGTTGGAAATGGCGGAGGAGAGCGCGATCTGCTCCAGCCACTGTTCATCCGTGTTTTTGGAGTCGCCCACCTGATCCATCACGCAGATGTTCTCGCCGCTGTCGGTGTAGATCGGCTCGTACAGGGAGATGGGCTCGCTGATGGCGTCCAGCGCGAAGACGACCTCCTCGCGCCGGATGTCCAGCTCGTTGGCGATCTCCTCCATGGTCGGCTCCCGGCCTGTGGCGGCGGTCAGCTTTTCCTTGGCCTGCAGCACGCGATAGGCTGTGTCGCGCATCGAGCGGCTGACGCGGATGGCGCTGTTGTCGCGCAGGTAACGGCGGATTTCCCCGGAAATCATGGGCACGCCGTAGGTGGAAAACCGCACGTCGTGGTTTTCGGCGTCAAAGTTGTCGATGGCCTTGATGAGCCCGATGCAGCCGACCTGAAACAGGTCGTCCACATTTTCGCCGCGCCCAACGAATTTTTGGATCACGGACAGCACCAGCCGCAGATTCCCGGCAATGAGCGCCTCGCGCGCCGCGGCGTCGCCCTGTTTGGCTTTGATGAGCAGCTCGCGGCATTCGTCGCTGCCCAGCACCTTCAGCTTTGCGGTGTTGACGCCGCAGATCTCGACTTTTCCAAGCATAAAAAACTCCTCCCGTCGGTACACCGTAGTGTTTCCGAAAGGGAGGAATTTGATACCTTGGGTATGATTTTCAGCGTTCGGCGGTTGTTTCTTCCTCGGCCGGCTCCGTTGCCCGTTTCTTTGCGAGCGCATTCTGGAGCCAGTTTCTGCCGTCCACGTAGCGGGACACAATGAAGGACGCCACATAGTCGCCGGCGGCATTGACCATCGTAGCCGGGGGATCGACCAAATTGCCGAGCGCGAGCGCGATGGGGTAGGCGATTGCAAGCTGATCGGGGAAGAAAATGGTGCAGAGCACAAGCTCACCCGTACCGCCGCCGCCGGGAATACCGGACATGGCCACGGACGAGAACACCGCGATCACGATGGCGAGCAGCGCCTTGCCGGTGCCGAAGTCCAGACCGAAAATGCCGAACAGGAACGCGACCTTGACGATGGCGCTCATGGCCGAGCCGTCCATGTGCATCGTCGCGCCGAGCGGGAGCACGATGTCGGAGACATCCTTGGAGATGCCGGTCTCCTCAGCGACCTCCATGTTCGTCGGGATGGTCGCCACTGAGGAGCACGTGCCGAAAGAAACCGCCGCAGGACGCAGCAGGTGCTGAAACATGACCTTTTCGCCGCCCTTGCCGCCGCCGAAGCGGGCATAGATCGGGAAGAAGAGGAACATGTAGGCGAAGCACATGACATAGTAGATGATGAGCGTGCGGCTGTAGTCGCCGATCAGCTCGGGGCCGTAGCTGGCGACGAGATAGGCAAAGAAACCGAAGAAGCCGATGGGCGCATAGTACGTGATGATCTTGACGACCTTCATCAGGCAGTTGTTCAGATCGTCGAGCAGGGCGGCGGTCTTGGTTTTCGGGCCGCCGCTCAGCTGGATGCCGAAGCCGAAGAGCACTGCGGCCACGATCAGCGGAAGAATCGCCCTACGGCTGAACAGTTCCGTGAAGTCCGGCTTGGTGAAGAAATTGACAATCATATCCGCAAGGCCGAGCGTCTCGCCGATTTCGCCCTCCACAACGGTGTATGCCCCGGTGACGAGCGGGAAGATCCGCACAACGATGTACATGAGCAGCGCGGCGATGTCCGCCGTGACGACGAAGGTGAGAATGGTGGTGCCCATAACTTTGCCCGCGCGCTTGATGCTCTGCATATTTGCGATTGCGGAGGAGATGGAGACAAAGACCATCGGAACCACAACGCAGAACATCAGATTGATGAATACGGTGCCGATTGGTTCCAGACAGGTTGCGCCGGCACTGACGATCTCGCCGGAGGCGTCTTTGACCGCCGGCCAGAAGGCGCCGGTGACGCAGCCGGCAACGATGCCGACAAGCATTGCGATCAAAAACCCGTAGGTCTTTAGGAAGGACTTGGAACGCTTGGTTTGCGACATAATGAACACTCCTTACTGAAGTCGGGATGTTCCTATTATATTCATCTTTCGCTTGCAAATTAAGCGCAAAAAATGCTAATATAATTGCAAAAAGTGCTTTACCTGGAGGGAACATGCCAATGACGGAATGGAATTATGAAAAGCGCGGTTATTTGTTGGAGGATTTCCGGCTGTTTCACCTCCGGTCTGCGCTCAAGGAGGACACCGCGTTCCACTACCACGAGTTTCATAAGCTGGTGTTCTTTCTCTCCGGGCGCGGGAATTATATCGTCGAGGGCCGCAGCTATGCGCTCAAGCCCTATGATATTGTCCTTGTGCAGCGCGGCGCCATCCACAAAGCGGAGATTGCTGCCGACGCCACATATGAGCGTGTCATTCTCTACATCTCGCCGGAGTTTCTGGCGCGTCAGTCGTCGGCAGAAAGCAGTCTGGATCTGTGCTTTCAGAACGCCGCGCGGGAAAAAAGCTTTGTGCTCCGCCCGGATTATGACCGGCGCGAGGCTTTGATGCGCATGCTCTCCGCGCTGGAAGCTGCGGGGGAGAGCGCGGAGTATGCCCATGATCTGATGGAGCGCGCGCTCATGATCCAGCTGCTGGTGGAGCTTGGGCGCGGGCTGGGCAAGGAGAATTACCGCTATGCGCCTGCGGAAAACAGCGACGAGAAGACGGCGGACATTCTGGAATACATCCACGAGCACCTCACGGAAGACATCAGCATCGACCGTCTGGCAGAGCAGTTTTATCTGAGCAAATATTATATGATGCGCCTGTTCCGGGAGCGAACCGGCTTTACGATCCATGCGTATCTGACCGATAAGCGCCTGCGTCTGGCGCGAGAGCTGATCGCGCAGGGGATGACGGCCTCGGAGGCATGCTATCGCTGCGGCTATCACGACTATTCCGCGTTTTCCAGAGCATACAAAAAACGCTTTGCGGCCAGTCCGCGCCAACAGCAGAAGGAGGCGGGGCGATGACGGTCACGCAATACTATTACCGGCAGCTCCCGCCGGTGCAGCAAGCGGTTTACCGCCTCCTGCTCGCCGGGTTTCGGGAGATCGCACCGTCCATTCGCATTCCGCGCCTGCCAGGCGAAGCGCTGAGCACGCTGTTTTTCCAGCTCCGGCTGGATCATCCGGAGATTTTCTATGCGGTGGGGTATTCCTGCCGCGCTGCGGTTGGGGCGGACAGCGTGGAGTTCGTGCCGGAATACATGTTCAGCAAGGGAAAAATTCGGGAGCAGCAAAAGGCGCTGGAGGCACGCGTCGCGCGGCTCATCCGCCCGGTGCAGGACAAAACGGACGCGGAAAAGGAAGCGTATCTCCACGATTTCATCCTCACACAGGTGCGCTACGACAAGCTGAAAAAGCCGTATTCGCATGAGGTCATCGGCCCGCTGACCAACGGCGTCGGCGTCTGCGAGGGGATCGCCAAAACGGTCAAGCTCCTGTGCGATGTGCTGGATGTGGAGTGCATCATCGCCATCAGCGACTGTGACCGCGCAAACGGCGAGCGTTACCTCCATGCGTGGAACGTCATCCGCCTCGGCAGGAACTACTACCACCTTGACGCGACATTTGACAATACGCTCTGCAAATACGGCGGGCTGCGCTATGACTATTACAATCTGGACGATGCGAAAATCTTCCGTGACCATCGTCCGCTGCTGTATCCCGTCCCACCGTGCACGGACGAGGAGCAGTTTTACTACCGTGTCAACCACCTGTCCTGGACGAAGTACGAGGATGTGCAGAAGCGCGTGGAACAGGCGCTGCGCAAGAAGCGCGAGCGTCTGATTTTCCACTGGCGCGGCAGCCATCTGACGCGCGAGGTGCTGGCGGAGCTTTGCCGCATCCTCACGGAAACCGCGGCTGCGCATGGCCGCGGCGCGGCCATTTCCGTCAACTGGCCGCAGGCAGTTTTGCAGGTCGCCTTCACGAACGCCGCAGCGCCGGCCGCAGTTACGACGGAATCTGCGGAGGAGCCGGAAACGGGAAAAACCGAGACTGTCTGCTGAGACAGTCTCGGCTCGAGCCTGTCAAAAAAGCAAAGCTTTTTTGACAAAGGGGAAAGCGGCCTGACTGCAGCGCACTCGCCGTCCGCCAAAGGCGGACAGCTCGCACGTTTGCAGGCCGAGCAGTATTTTCTCCGCCGCACATGTCGCCGGAGGAAATAATTGGATTCCCCTTCGCCGCTCCGGCGGCGAAACTCTGCGAGGCTTCTTTGGCATACTGAAAACCGAGACTGTCTGCTGAGACAGTCTCGGTTTTTTGGAGCTTCTTTGGCGGGCCGTGCGCGGAGGGTGCGGATTTACTGCTTTTCGCCCCGTATGACTATCCTTCCAGCAGCGTCTTTGCCTCGGCCTTGCTCAGTACCCTGCCGGACGAAACGACTTTTCCGTCGATCATCAGCGCCGGCAGTGACATCACGCCGTATGCGGCGATCTGCGCATAGTCGGTCACGTGCCCCACGGCGTCGCTGCGCCCAAGCTCCGCGAGCGCCTCCTTCACCGCAGCTTCCAGTGCGTTGCATCTGGAGCAGCCGCCGCCCAGAATCAGAATGGCTGCGGTTTCACTGCTAGCCGGTGTCTCCGGCGCGTTCTTTTTTCCAAACAGTCCCATGAGAAACCTCCTCAGATCAATAAAAATTGGATTGCATTAAACAGATAGCCGACCAAGATGATGCCAACGGTGCAGATGGCGACGAAAACGCCGAGCAATTTGGGCTTTACGGCCTTGCGCAGCAGGATGAGCGACGGCAGCGACAGTGTGGTTACCGCCATCATAAAGCTCAGGATCGTGCCGAGCTGCGCACCCTTGGCCAGCAGTGCCTCCGCCACGGGGATGGTGCCGAAAATGTCTGCGTACATCGGAACGCCGATCACAGTGGCCAGAACGACGCCCAGCGGATTGGAAGTGCCAAGCACGGCTTCGATCCAGCGTTCTGGGATCCAGTTGTGGATGATCGCCCCAATGGCCACGCCGAGCAGAATATAGGGAAAAACCTTGCGGAATGTGGAGACGACCTGCGCTTTTGCATATTGCAGCCGATCCTTTTGCGTCAGCGTGGGGGCGTTGCTGTCTGCCGCTCTGGCGCTGCGGATGAAATCCTCCACATATGGCTCCATGTGCAGCTTTTCGATGATGGTGCCGCCGGTCACGGCGATGACCAGACCCACCAGGACATACACGACGGCGACCTTTGCGCCGAAAATTCCCGTCAGCAGCACCAGACTGCCGAGATCGACCATCGGCGAGGAAATCAGGAACGAAAACGTGACGCCCAGCGGCAGGCCCGCGCTGGTAAACCCGATGAACAGCGGAATGGACGAGCACGAGCAAAACGGCGTCACGGTGCCGAGCAGCGCGGCGGCACAGTTTGCGCCTACGCCGTGAAACCGGCCCAGAATCTGCTTGCTGCGCTCCGGCGGGAAATAGCTCTGCAGATAGGAAATGAGGAAGATCAAAACGCACAGCAGCACGGTGATCTTCAGCACGTCGTAGAGAAAAAACTGCACGCTCCCACCTATGCGGGAGGCAGTGTCCAGACCGGCTGCAGCCAGCAGCCTGCCAATCAGCGCACTCAGCCAATGCATGCCGAGCAGCTGATCCTGTATGAAATCCCAGATCATTCGCAGCACCCGCCCTTGTCAGCGCTGCACGTCAGGCTGCTCAAAAACTGTTGAAAGGCTTCCAGCGTTTCACGATTGAGCGAATAATGCATCCATTTTCCCGCTTTTTGCGCGTCCACCAGACCGCATTCGCAGAGAATTTTCATGTGGTGCGAGAGTGTGGGCTGCGTGATCGCAAACTGCTCCAGCAGCTTACAGGCGCACTTTTCTCCGCCTGATAGCATCTGCACGATCTGCAGCCGGTTGCTGTCGCTCAGCGCCTTGCAGATCAAGGCTACGTCTATGGAATTCATACTGCCACCTCACATTGATGATAATCTATGTGTTTAGAATACCATACACATAGATATATGTCAATATGAAAATCAATAAAAATCTGCCGCCCCATTTCCGGGACGGCAGATTCACATATTTTTCTGCTCAGAACATCTGCACGCAGTCGCGGGTGATCTCGCTGAGCGCATGCACGCCGCACATGGCCATCGTGTCGCGCAGCTCGCCGCCGATCTTTTCAATGTACGTCGCAACGCCTTCCGCTGCACCGCCGTAAACCATTGTGACGAACGGACGGCCGATCAGCACTGCGTCGGCGCCGAGCGCCAGTGCCTTGAACACGTCCGTGCCGCTGCGGATGCCGCCGTCCACGAGAATCTTCATCTTGCCGCCGACCGCGTCCGCGATGGCGGGCAGCACTTCCGCGGTCGCGGGCGTCTGGCCCAGAACGCGACCGCCGTGGTTGGAGACGACGATCGCCGCTGCGCCGGCCTCCGCAGCCTTTTCCGCGCCGCGCACGGTCATGATGCCCTTAACAATGAACGGCATCTCCGCATAGCGGATGATCTCCGTCAGCTCCTGCACCGACTTGCTGCCGGCAGGCGGCGTCATATTCTTCAGGAAGGGGAGGCCTGCCGCGTCAATGTCCATGGCGATGGCCTTGCAGCCGGAGGTCTTGGCGGCGTCCAGCTTCTGATACACCAGCTCCATGTTCCACGGCTTTACGGTCGGGATGCCGACGCCGTTGGCTGCGCGGATGGCGTCCATCGCGGCGCTGAACACGGCGGAATCCACACCGTCGCCGGTGAAAGCCGCAATACCGTCGTCTGCACAGGCGGATACCAGGATGCTGTTGTATTCCTGATCGTTGTACTTATCGCCGTAGTGCATCTTCATCGCGCCGATCGGAGCGGCAAAGAACGGATAGCGGTACGTGCTGCCGAACAGCTCCACAGCCGTATCGACCGGCTTGTTCTCACAGATGGTGTCCATGTTGACGCAGATTTCCTGCCATTTTTCATAGTTGCGCACAAAACCGCTGCCGGGGCCTTTTGCGCCTGGGCCGGGGACGGTGTTGCCGCAGGCTTTGCCATTGCATACCGGGCAGACCTTGCAGAAGGGACCGCTGCATTTACGTGCATTTTCAAGGATTTCTTTGTACTCCATGTTTGTGCCTCCAAGTGATATATGTTAGTAGGTACTTTTGTAAGCAGATTTCAAACACCGGTGCCGTCAAACTTCGGGATCAGCTCGCCGGTCGCGGCCTCCAGCTCCTGATAAAAGCCGTCTTCGATCCGGCTGTCGAGCAGATGGGCATAGATCGCATCGTTGAGCGCGGGGGAGACGGTGTGCCGCAGCTCCGGAAAGGCGGACAGCGCACCCATCGGCGTGTATTGGCTCATCAGGCTGAACAGCACGTCGCCCGGCTCGAAGGTATCGGACACCCAGTCGATGACGCGGTGGCTGTTGTCTCCCTGCTCCGGAAGAATCAGGTGGCGGATCAGAACGCCGCTTTGCAGCAGACCGTTCTCATCCATCCGGAACGGGCCGGTCTGGCGGAACATCTCCAGAATTGCCGCTCTGGCGACTTCGGGGTAGTCCGGTGCGGCGGAGTAACGCGCAGCCAGCGCCGCGTCCGCGTATTTCAGATCGGGCAGGTAGATCTGCACCAGCCCCTCCAGCATCTGCAGCGTTTCCACGGACTCATAGCCCGAACTGTTCCACACCACGGGAATCCCAAGCTCCAGACCATCGAGCGCCTGTGCAATGGCGCGGGCGTCGTGGCTCGGCGTGACGAGGTTGATGTTATGCACGCCCTGATCGCGCAGCTCCAGAAAAATGTCCCGCAGCCGCTGGACGGTGATCTCCCGGCCAAGCTGGTTGCGGCTAAGCGCGTAGTTCTGGCAGAACACGCACCGCAGGTTGCACCCGGAAAAAAACACGGCGCCGCTGCCGCGCGTGCCGGAGATGCACGGCTCCTCGCCGAAATGGGGGGCGGCGCGTGCGACGACCGGCGCCTCCGGCGCGCCGCAAAAGCCGGTCTGTCCGGCGGCGCGATCCGCACCGCAGCGGCGCGGACAAAGACTGCAGGATGACATGACCAATCCTCGATTCTGAACGATTCGTCCTCATTATAAAGAATTTTGTCAGGATGTGCAATCCTTCCAGAGAGAATTGCGGAAAATTTCTATTCTGATTACCTATCACAGGATTGAAAAATTTTGATTGACGCGGTAAAATAACACTGGACAACTAACGGCAGGAAGGAGCCCGGTATGGTCGATATCGTATTGGTGGAACCCGAAATCCCAAACAACACCGGTGCCATCGCGCGCACCTGCGCCTGCACCGGCTCGCGGCTGCATTTGATTAAGCCTCTTGGCTTTGACATTTCCGACAAGGCGGTCAAGCGTGCCGGACTGGACTACTGGCATCTGGTGGACATCTCCGTGTATGAAAATATCGAGGAGTATTTTGAAAAAAATGGGGATGCTAATCTCTGGCTGCTGACGACGAAGGCGAAGGTCAGCTACGTGGACGCAGACCTTTCGGCGGAGCACGTCACGCTCATGTTCGGAAAAGAAACCAGGGGACTGCCGGAATGGCTGCGCGAGCGCTATGCCGACCGGTGCCTGCGCATCCCGATGCGGGCAGAGGCGCGGAGCCTGAACCTGTCCAATTCTGCGGCCATTTTGTGCTATGAAGCGCTCCGGCAGCAGGGCGAGCTGGAGAAGATCAACCTGCAATTCCCCGATTAAAATGGACACCGATTCGTGCGCTGCACGAAAATTCATATTAGGAGGAACTACTATGAACTACAACAAGATGACGGTGAGCGACGCGAACCTAAGCGGCAAAAAGGTGCTGCTTCGCTGCGACTTTAATGTCCCGCAGGACAAGGCGACCGGCGCGATCACGAGTGACAAGCGCATTGTCGCGTCGCTGCCGACGATCCGCTACCTGCTGGAGCATGGCGCCGCTGTAATCGCCTGCTCTCACCTCGGCAAGCCGAAGGGAACCTGGAAGGAGAGCCTCACGCTCGCACCTGTCGCCCAGCGCCTGTCCGAGCTGCTCGGCATGGACGTCATCTTTGCCAAGGATATCGTCGGCGAGGACGCGAAGGCCAAGGCTGCCGCGCTCCAGCCGGGTCAGCTCCTGCTGCTGGAGAACCTGCGGTTTGACCCGCGCGAGGAAAAGAACGACCCCGAATTCGCCAAGGCGCTGGCCGACATGGCGGAGCTGTATGTCTCCGACGCGTTCGGTACCGTGCACAGAGCGCATGCCTCCACCGCAGGCGTTGCGGCATACCTTCCGGCTTACGCCGGCCTGCTCGTGGAAAAGGAGCTGTCCGTCATGGGCAAGGCGCTCGACGATCCGAAGCGCCCGTTCGTTGCCATTCTCGGCGGTGCAAAGGTTTCGGATAAGATCGGCGTCATCAACAACCTGCTCGAAAAGGCCGACACCATCATCATCGGCGGCGGCATGGCCTACACGTTCCTCAAGGCGCAGGGCGGCGAGATTGGCACGTCCCTGCTGGAGGCCGACCGTCTGGACTATGCCCGTGAGATGATCCGGAAGGCGGCTGACCGCAAGGTTCGCCTGCTGCTGCCTGTGGACACCGCGATTGGCGACACGTTTGCAGCGGACTGCACCCGCAAGGTGGTGCCGTCCATGGAGATCCCGGCTGACTGGATGGGACTCGACATTGGGCCGGAGACCATCGCATTGTTCTCCGACGCGGTCAAAGACGCCGGTACGGTCGTGTGGAACGGCCCCATGGGCGTGTTCGAGTTCCCGGCCTTTGCCGTCGGCACCGAGGCCATCGCCAAGGCGCTGGCTGAGTCCGGCGCTGTGACGATCGTCGGCGGCGGCGACTCGGCAGCTGCGGTCGAGAAGCTTGGCTACGCCGACCGGATGACGCACATTTCCACCGGCGGCGGCGCTTCTCTGGAATTTTTGGAGGGCAAGGAGCTGCCGGGCGTCGCGTGCCTGCTGGACAAGTAATTTCTAACATCACAGAAGGAGATTCGTTATGAATATCAGAAGAAAAACGATCATCGCCGGGAACTGGAAGCTGAACAAGCGTGTGTCCGAGATCGCGCCGTATCTGGACGAGCTGAAGGCAGCCATGCCTGCCGCACGCTGCTGCGATGTGGTGGTTTGCGCGCCGTTCCCGCTGATCCCTGCGATTTGCGCGGAAGGCGTTGTCGGCGTCGGGGCACAGGACGTGTCCGAGCACGAGAAGGGCGCGTACACCGGCGAGGTTTCTGCCGCGCAGCTGTCTGACCTCGGCGTGCAATACTGCATCGTCGGCCACAGCGAGCGCCGCAGCTATCACGGTGAGGACGATTTCATGGTCAATGAAAAGGCCAAGATCCTGCTGGCCAACGGCATTACCCCGATTATCTGCGTCGGCGAGAGCCTGAAGCAGCGCGAGAACGGCCTGACCCGCGAATATGTCGCATATCAGATCGCTGCAGCCTTCGCCGGCATGACGGCGGAGCAGGCGGCGTCCTGCGTTGTTGCATATGAGCCGCTCTGGGCCATCGGCACCGGCAACACCGCCACCAGCGAACAGGCGCAGGAGGTCTGCGCCGCCATTCGTGCAGTGCTGTGCGGCCTGTTTTGCGAGCAGGTTGCGAATGGAATCAGCATTCTGTACGGCGGTTCCATGAACGCCGGCAACGCCGCTGAGCTGCTTGCGCAGCCGGATATCGACGGCGGCCTGATCGGCGGCGCTTCGCTCAAACCCGTGGATTTTTCCAAGATCATTGCGGCCACTGCGCAGGGACAGTGCGATGCGCATGAATAAGGTTGCGCTCATCATCCTCGACGGCTACGGCATCGGGGAACCGAATGCCGGGAATGCCATCTGGACGGCAAAGACCCCGGTGATGGACAGCCTGCTGCAGCGCTGCGCGCACACAAAGCTCTCCGCCTCCGGGCTGGATGTCGGTCTGCCGGACGGCCAGATGGGCAACAGCGAGGTTGGCCACACGAACATTGGCTCCGGCCGCGTGGTGTTTCAGGATCTGCCGCGCATCACGAACGCGATTACGGACGGCACGTTTTTTGAAAACCCCGTCTATGCCGGGGCAATGGACAGTGCCGCGCAAAGCGGTAAGGCGCTGCATATCCTCGGTCTGCTGTCAGACGGCGGCGTTCACAGCCACATTGCGCACATCTTCGCCATCCTGAAGATGGCAAAGCAGCGCGGGCTGGAGCGCGTGTACCTGCACTGTTTTCTGGACGGCCGTGATGTCGGCCCCTCGACCGGCGCCGGCTATGTCCGCCAGCTTCGGGACTATTGTGACGAGCTGGGCACGGGGAAAATCGCCACGCTGCAGGGCCGGTTTTACGGCATGGACCGCGACAAACGCTGGGAGCGCATCGAGGCGGGCTATCACGCCATCGTCTGCGGAGAAGGGCAGCAGGATGCCGACCCTGTGCACGCCGTGGAAGCCAGCTACGCTGCGGGCGTGACGGACGAATTCGTCAAGCCTGTGGTCTGCGACCCGGACGGCATGATTCAGACCGGGGATTCCGTGATTTTTATGAACTTCCGGCCCGACCGTGCCAGAGAGATGACCTACGCGCTCACGCAGCGCGATTTCGACGGATTCCAGCGCAGGAAGACGGTCTGCCCGCTGCACTACGTCTGTACCACGCGCTACGATGAGAAGCTCTCGGAGCTGCCGATTGCCTTCCCGCCGGAGGAGCTGCACGCCACGCTGGGCGAGCTCATCAGTGCGCAGGGGCTGCGCCAGCTCCGCATTGCGGAGACGGAGAAGTATGCGCATGTGACGTTCTTCTTCAACGGCGGCAGTGAAACGCAGTACCCTGGCGAGGACCGCGTGCTGATCCCGTCGCCGCGGGAGTTTCCCACATACGACCTCATCCCGCAGATGAGCGCGGTGCAGGTCAAGGACGAGCTGGCCGCGCGGATGCGTACGGGGGACTACGACCTTGTGATCTGCAACTTTGCCAACTGTGACATGGTCGGCCACACCGGCGTGATGCAGGCCGCGGTCGAGGCGGTGGAGTGCGTGGATCAGTGCCTGGGCGAGATCGTTGCGGTTGCCCGGGAAATGGGGTACACGCTCCTCATCACAGCTGACCACGGCAACGCCGACCGCATGGTTGAGCCGGACGGCGGTACCAACACCGCGCACACGACGAATCTGGTGCCGTTTGTGCTGGTTGGTCGGGAGGCGCGTCTGCGCGAGCGCGGGCGTCTGGCCGATATTTCTCCGACGATTCTGGATCTGATGGATTTGCAGCAGCCAAAAGAGATGACAGGCGAGAGCCTGATTCTGCAAGAATGATAAAAGGAGTACGCTATGAAGGATTATTTTGAAATTGTTGATGTCAGCGCAAGAGAGATTCTCGATTCCCGCGGCAATCCCACTGTGGAAGTGGAAGTTACGCTCGACGACGGCACGGTCGGCCGCGCGGCGGTTCCGTCCGGCGCATCCACCGGTATTTATGAGGCCTGCGAGCTCCGCGACGGCGACAAGAGCCGCTATCTGGGCAAGGGCGTGCTCAAGGCGGTGGAAAATGTCAATGTGGAGATCGCCGAAGCGCTGATGGGGCTGAATGTTCTGGATCAGACCTCCATTGATAAGCTGCTCATCGAGCTGGACGGCACGCCCAACAAGACCCGTCTGGGCGCAAACGCCATTCTCGGCGTGTCCCTCGCCTGTGCGAAAGCCGGCGCCGCCGCCACGGGTCAGAGCCTGTACAACTATATTGGCGGCTGCAACGCCAAGACCCTGCCGGTGCCGATGATGAACGTGCTCAACGGCGGCGCGCACGCCACTGGCAGCAACGTCGATATTCAGGAGTTCATGATTATGCCGGTCGGCGCGGAGAATTTCCGGGAAGCACTGCGCATGTGCTCCGAGGTGTTCCATGTGCTGAAAAAGGTCGTTCCGGCCTCCGGCGTGGGCGACGAGGGCGGCTATGCCCCGAATCTCGACAGCGACGAGGATGCGCTCAAGGCGCTGGTCAAGGCCATTGAGCTGGCGGGCTATAAGCCGTATGACGATTTCATGATTGCGATTGACAGCGCCTGCTCCGAATGGTTCAATGCCGAGGATGGCTGCTATCATCTGCCGAAGCGCGGCACCGTCATGACCCGTCAGGAAATGGTCGATATGTATGCGGACTTCGTGGAAAAATACCCGATTATCTCTCTGGAAGACGGCATGGCCGAGGACGACTGGGAAGGCTGGCAGATGCTGATGGCTCGTCTGGGCGACAAGATTCAGCTCGTCGGCGACGACCTGTTTGTCACGAATGTGCAGCGCATCAAGAAGGGCATTGAGCTGGGCGCGGCGAACTCCGTGCTCATCAAGCTCAACCAGATCGGCACCCTGACCGAAACGCTCGACGCCATTCAGATGGCGCACAGAGCGGGCTGGACCGCCGTCGTCTCCCACCGCTCGGGCGAGACGGAGGACACTACGATCGCGGATATCTCCGTTGCCGTCAACGCCGGCCAGATCAAGACCGGCGCGCCGTCCAGAACGGATCGCGTTGCGAAGTACAACCAGCTTCTGCGCATTGAGGACGAGCTGTTCGACGTGGCGCAGTACCCCGGCAAGGACGCATTTTTCAGCGCCAAAAAGTAAAGCAATAAATTTTCCTGAAATGTATAAAAGGTGTTTGCACAGGCGATACTAGCCGTGTAAACACCTTTTTCATGGAGGGAAACAGAATGGATTCCAAGAAAAGCTTCGGCAAGAAGCTGGAGCACTTTATCGAGGGCAGGGGCTTCTACATAGTCCTTGTTCTGTGTGCGGCGATCATCGGCGTGTCCGCGTGGTCTCTGCTGTCTGGAACAAAGGCTATGGCTCCGAACGAGGGGCAGAATTCCACGTCGGTGCTCAGCGCCGTCACCCCCCAGCCAACCCCGGCGGAAGTGACTCCGGTTCCGCCCACGACGGCTCCGGTGCAGGAGCCGGAAAAAGTCCCGGAGGATGAAAAAACGCCGGCAGCCGCGGAAGCGTCCTATGTGTGGCCTGTAGAAGGGGAGATTCTCTACCCCTACAGCATGACAGCGCTTTTGTATGACAAGACGATGTCCGATTGGCGCACGCACGATGGCGTGGATATTGCAGCGGAGTTTGGCACGCCCGTGTCCGCGATGACCTCTGGCACGGTCACCAAGGTCTACTACGACGATCTGTACGGTACGACCGTCATCATTGAAAACGGAAATGGCCTGCAGTGCGTCTACTCGAATCTGGAGGAGATCCCGACGGTTTATGTGGGCGACGCGGTTGCAGCGGGGGACACCATCGGTTCGGTTGGCGCTTCGGCAGCCTGCGAATCGGCGCAGGAAAGCCACCTGCATTTGTCCGTTTCTCTGAACGGCGAGAGCGTGTCTCCGATGGAATACCTGCCGCAAAAAAAATAAAAATCGAGACAAAACTTGTTGACAAAAGGGGCATTGTTTGATACAATGCTCCTTGCGTTTGGCGCTCAACGCGCCGATATGGCGGCATAGCTCAGTTGGCCAGAGCATTCGGTTCATACCCGAAGTGTCCCCGGTTCGAATCCAGGTGCCGCTACCATGGGATGCCAAATTGGCATCCCAATTTATGGCCCGTTGGTCAAGTGGTTAAGACACCGCCCTTTCACGGCGGTAACATGGGTTCGAATCCCGTACGGGTCACCACAGTTCAGCGCTTTGCGCTGTATGGAGGCTTAGCTCAGCTGGTTAGAGCGCATGCTTCACACGCATGAGGTCGATGGTTCGAGCCCATTAGTCTCCACCAATTGAAAACACTGAAAAATCCCTGTAATCTCAACGGTTACAGGGATTTTTCTATCTGCAAAAACATACGAATTAAAACCAATAAAAACATACTAAAACACAAAAAAGTTCTGTCAAATCTCTGTCACCGAAATGGCGTTTCGGCTTGGATTTTAGATGCGCTCGACAGCCATTCATCCTGTAGTGTGCCGGATCGTCGCGCCAATCTTTCTCGCCGCTGTAATCTGCCGGAAGAATCACGGCGCTGGCGAAGCCGCTAAAGCTCGGGTCATGCCTCCGGGCGGATTTTTCCTCTGCGCACTTTCTCTTAGCCTCGCGGCGGGTGATCTTCCTCGCATTTTTGGGAAGCGCTGCGATCTGCTCCGACGTCTCAGCCCAGTACAGATTGTAGGTATTTCCGAAGTCACGGTAATAGCTGATGTAATATTTTTTCATTTTGTGTGCCTCCTTTTAGCTCTTAAATACGTTGTAAGTATGCTGTGTTTTTGAGGGCAATTAGATGCCCTCATTTTTTATTTTTTCGACTCCGGCGCGGAAGATTCGTGTTATAATTTTTTCGTCGTTCTGCTTTGCCTGCTCGACGAAATTGATTAACTCAGCGTCTTCATCTTTCCGGAGGCTTACAGTGTAACGCTTGTAGGTGTTTGCGTTCCAGCGGTTTTTAATTTCGCTTGATGTCTTGCCTATTGACTTCTGCCCCCTCTCGATGCTATAATCAAACCACAAGGGGCGATGACCTGCGGTCAGCCCGTTGGCGTTTGGTTAAAACTTAAAGTCTTGAACCGCTACCGTGCTGGGTGGCGGTTCTTGCTTTTTACGGTTATCGTTATCGTGTATGTAAATACATGAAACGTGATCGTAATCGGCACTTGCTCACCCCCCTTCCGGGTGGTGTGGCTGGCCGCCTCGCCCCTTGCTTGATGTCAATATAGAATATACGTCGGCGTATGTAAAGCCATTTTTTCAAAAAAATTTTTCAGTCCTGCAACCAGAGGAAAGCGTTCGCGCGCTTGCAGACATGGCGGAGCGCGGCGCTTCGGATTACACGCTTGACATGGCGGCACGCAATCTCCAGCGCCAGAACGGGACGCAGACAGACGGCGCGCAGCTGTTGAAAGACTACGCGCAGCGCAACAATGCGGAGAGTACGGCGGTGAACACCGATCCGGCAAAGCACACGGCGGTTGAGCAGCGCGTGATTGACGAATATCAGGGCGCGGTGGATGATGGGATAAAGGGCTTCATTACGAAAGTCCGGGCACTGACAAATCCGGGATATCGGAACTCTGTGCGGTATACAATTTCTCCTGTTACGCAAAGGACGGCTGGGAAAATCCGCGATATTTCCGGTGTTGACGTACAAGGCTTTCAAAACATACTCACAGGGAGCGCGGTAGATCATATTGAAAACCGCCATGGGAAAGACGGGCAGGCAGACCGTAGCATGTCGGATGATAACGATCTCGCGCGGATCCGCTATGTACTTGAAAACTATAATGATGTGCAGCTGTTAAAGAACAATGACGGCACACCGTCTGTCAGCAACGTCTGGAAGAACTCGGACGGTACGCCCGCAAAGAGAATCCTGTTCTCCAAAAAAATAAACGGCACATATTACACCGTTGAAGCAGCTCCAGACAGCAAGGCGCGCGTCCTTGCTGTTGAAAGCGCGTACATTGGCAAAAAGAATGCCAGAGGAGACACGGGCACAGTCCTGAACATGGAACAGAATTCCCCGCAGGTTACGCCCAAGACGCCACAGCGCGCGCATGCCTCATCTGGCTTAGGAGCATCGCAAACCACCGATGCAAGTGCCCCGGCGTTGACGGCCAAAACCGAAAATGCGAATACTCCTATTATTACTAGTATAACCGATTCCCCGGAAAATAGCAATAGCAATTTTCCACAGGGCGTTGGCGCGGCGGAACGCGGGTTTACCGACGGCGAGGCGCAGACTTCGGGCTTGACCGGCGCGCCTGCGGATGGTATCGTAGAGCCAACAAACGGGAACGTGGAGCGGGCGCGTGCGCTTCTGGCGGACGGTGCAACGCCGAGTCAGGTGTTCAACGAGACCGGACTGATCGTGATGGCAGACGGCAGCATGCAGGACGGCTTCGACGGCCCCGTGGTTTGGAGGGCGAACGATGGATCATCGGGAATTTCTGATTCAACTGCTGATCGACGCGCGGAACGACGGGGAGATCGCGCCGGAGCATCTACACAAGACGGACGCGGAAATCGCGGAGTTGGCGGACTGGATTATAGCGGAGGGCGCGCGGCGGAACAGAGAACGGGCGGGGCAGACCTCGGCGGAGAACAGCAGAGAACCGCAACCGAACTGATTATCCGCGCTGCCAATGCAAGCGGGAACGAAGAGACCGCAATGATTCGCGCGGCACTGGGCGGTGACGATGCATTTGCGAAACGCTTTTATGAGCTGTACCAGCAGGGCGACGCGGTCGCGGAGCAGTGGGGAAACTTTTTCCCGAACGTGAATGCACTGATTGCAGAGCTGGACAGCGCGCTTTCCGGCGGCGAGCGGAGTTTGCCGCCGGGTACGGGCGCGGCGTCGCGCGGATTTGCAGAATCCCCATATGCCCAGTGGCAGAATGACGCGGAAAATCTCCACAATCCCGGCGAGAATGCGGCACGGAACGTTTCTCTGCCCACGGAAAATCTGCAAGGCCGGAGAACGATGAAGGGCGGGCAAACCGTGATGGAGTCCGCCAACACGCCGGAGTACAGGGCGGAGCAGATTGCAGATCTGTATCTTGAAGGTAGGATGTCGTTCGACCCGAAGACCAACCCGGCGCTTGCAGAGGAAGCAAGACGCCAAAAAGATACCGGATCGTGCGCGGTAAATTATAATGATTAACAGAGCTTATAGAATTTCCCCTGTCAAGAGGCCGCTTCCTTAGAACGGGAAGGGCAAACCGGCTTGCAGATAGACTTGACCACGCACAAATGCAGCGGTATAGTACATATATAAGCGGGTTCCAAACGGCCCGCATGATCTCAGCTTTTGGAGACTGTAATATGAAGATTCTTGCAATTGACTTGGATGGAACGCTGCTCAACAGCGAAAAAATGGTTTCGCCGCGGAATTCCGCGGCGCTTCAGGCAGCGGTGGCGCAGGGCTACTGGATCGTCCCGGCGACGGGGCGCGCGCTGAAAGCCATTCCGGAGCAGGTGCTGGCGTTCCCATTTGTGCGCTATGTCATTTCCATCAATGGAGCCAACGTTTCCGATGTCCAACAGCAGCAAACTTTGCTTTGCGAAGAGATTCCGCAGAACCGCGCACTGGAGCTGCTCGAATTTGTTACGCGCTATGATGCCATGTACGACTGCTACTGGCAGAATACCGGCTGGGTAGACCGTGATTTTTTGGAGCGTGTGCGATATTACAACGCAGACGAGGAAGTGGTCCAGCTGATCCAAAAAACGCGGACACCAGTCGAAAATCTGCGGGAGTTCATCCAGGACCGGGTAAAGACGGTTCAGAAGGTGCAGCTGTGCTTTCGGAATCTGGACGAGCGCGGCGCGGCAGTGCAGGAGATCGCGGCGCAATTTCCGGACATTGCGGTTACGTCGTCTTTTCGAAATAATCTGGAACTCAACTGGAAAAATGCGAATAAGGGCAATGCGCTGCGCTTTCTGGCAGACCATCTGCATGTCCCGATCGAGGATACGGTCGCGTTTGGGGACAGTTCCAATGATCTGGCCATGCTTACAGCCGCCGGAACAAGCGTTGCAATGGGCAATGCCGCGCCGGAGGTTCAGGCCGTGTGCGACTTCGTGACATCGTCCAATGAAGCGGACGGCGTCGCCATGTTTCTGGAGCGGCACCTGCTGTGAAGCGTGCTGGATATACGCTGTTTTTCTGAAATTCTTCCGCCGCCGCGCAACCGGCGTGTTGCGGAATTACGGGCTTGCCGACGTTACCCATATGCAAAAAATTCCCCTCCATCGGGAGGGGAATTTTTTTGCTCAGAAATCTTACTTCTTGATGTTTGCCTTGATGACTTCGCCAAGAATGGTCATGCCCTTGACGATCTTATCATCCGGCATGCAGCTGTAGTTCAGACGGATGCAGTTGTCGTGACCGCCGTTCGGGAAGAAGCCCTCGCCGGGAACGTAAGCGACGTTCCGCTCCAGGCACTGTGCGGCCATTTCCTTGGTGTCGATGTAATCCGGCAGCTCGATCCAGGTGAACAGGCCGCCATCCGGGTGGGTGAACTTTGCCTCAGGCGGGAATTCCTTTTCCATGGTCTCCAGCATTACGTCGCGGCGATGCTTGTAGCATTCGCGGATGGTGCTGACGTGCTCGTCCAGGTCGAACATGTCGATGAACTTGGACACGACGAGCTGCGCTTCGGAGGAAGCCTGCAGAGCGGCAGCCTGCGCCATGAAGTTGTACTTTTTCAGAATCTCGTTATCCGCGCAGACCCAGCCAAGACGATAGCCGGGGGCGAGGATCTTGGAGAAGGTGCCGAGGAAAACGACAAGACCCTTGGTGTCCAGGCTCTTGAGCGCGGGCATGCTCTCGTTCTCGTAGCGGAGTTCGCCGTACGGATTGTCCTCAATGACGGGGATTTCGTACTTGTTGATGATCTCCATGAACTTCTGACGGCGCTCCAGCGGCCAGGTACGGCCGGAGGGGTTCTGGAAGTCGGGGATGACGTAGATCATCTTCACGTTCTCGGTGGTGGCGAGAACCTTTTCCAGCTCTTCCATGATCATGCCGTTGTCATCGGTCGGGATCTCGACAAAGGTGGGCTCGCAGGCCTTGAACGCATTGATTGCGCCGAGATAGGAGGGGCTCTCCAGAAGGACGACGTCGCCCTTGTTGAGGAACACGCGCGCGGAATAGTCCAGACCCTGCTGGCTGCCCTCGGTGATGAGGATGTTGGCGGCGGAGGTCTTGATGCCGTTCTTCGCTTCCATACGTTCCGCGATCTGCTCTCTCAGCCGCGGGAAGCCCTCAGTGCTGGAATACTGGAGCGCAACTTTGCCCTGCTCATCGAGCACAGCATTGGTCGCTGCTTTGATTTTCTCAACGGGGAACAGTTCCGGGGCGGGCATACCACCGGCGAACGACAGCACTTCCGGCTTATTCGCCAGAGCGAGCAGCTCACGAATGGCGGAGCCCTTCAGGAGATTCATTCTGCTAGAAAATTGTACCATTATCTTTTTTCCTCCTTATTTCGCGGTAATGACTTAACCACTATCATGCCGCATTTATTACTATTAAAGCACAATTTCACAGCAAAGTAAACCATTTCTGAAAAGGATCGGTAGAACGCTCAAAAAAATTATGCAGATTGCATGAAAAGCGGGGATGGTACGTGCTGGGGAGGTTGGGCAGGCCTCCACAAAAAGCGGTCGGATTTTGCATATTCATAAATTTTCCTGCGAAGATTATTTGTTGACATATTTCCTGCGGACGGTTATGATAGGGAAAAGGGGTGCTGCGGTATGATCGGAACCACACTGAAACGGCTCTTGGAGGAGCAGAATATCAATGTCAGCGAGTTGGCGCGCCGGACGAATGTCTCGGCGCAGACGCTGTACAGTATCATTCGTCGGGACAATATGAAGATTGATTTTGATCTGCTGCTGCGCATCTGTGATGTACTGGACGTGCCGGTTGAGACGTTTTGCGAGCGGGGCGATGCGCTGCGGATGAGCCCGGAGGAGCAGAAGCTGCTGCGCAAGCTGCGCGCGCTGGACGCGCATGGCCGTGAAATTACACTGACGGTTGTGGACGCCGAGCTTGCGCGCATACAGCGGGAAGCCCGGGTACAGGCGGAAGTACAGGCGCGTGCAACGAAGATTATCCCGCTGTACGCAACGCCGGCAGCTGCCGGATATGCTTCGCCCGCGCTGGGAGACGATTATGAGGACTATGAGGTGGAGGCGAGCACGGAGGCCGATTTTGCAGTGCGCATCGCCGGCGACAGCATGGAGCCCTATATCCACGACGACTCCATTGTGTTCGTCAAGCGCGGCGCTACCATCCGCGACGGCGACGTTGGTCTGTTTTTTGTGGATGGCGATATGAAGTGCAAGCAGTATTGTCAGGACTATCTGGGGAATGTCTACCTGTTTTCCGCCAACCGCGCGCGGAAGGATGCAGATGTGGAGATTCCCGCCTCATCCGGCATTACGCTCTGCTGCTTCGGCAAGGTGCTCTTAAAGGAGCGTATCCCGCTGCCGGTCAATTGAAAAGAAAAGAGAACAGCCGGAACGCACCGTTGATCGTGTGTTCCGGCTGTTTTTTAGGCATTCGGGAAATGAATTTGAATGGTGGTACCCTTGCCTGGGGCGCTTTCCAGATGGATGTCCGCATGGTGCTGCTGTGCGGCGTGCTTGACGATTGAAAGCCCCAGCCCGGTGCCGCCGCTTTCCTTGGAGTGGCTTTTGTCCACGCGGTAGAACCGCTCAAAGACCCGGCTTTGCGCTTCGGAAGGGATGCCGATGCCCGTGTCGGCGACCGAGAGGAGAACGCCGTCATTTTCCGTGGAAACAGACACCTTCACGCTGCCGCCGTCCACGTTGTATTTGATGGCGTTATCGCAGAGATTGTACACGATCTCATACAGAAGCCGGCGCACGCCCTGCATCTCCGCGTGCGCGCCTTCTACGGTGATGGTCACGTTTTTCGCGCCCGCCGCGCCTGAGAGCGCATCCGCAGCCTCTCCGGCCAGAGCGGTCAGGTTCACGGACTCGAGCGGAAGTTCTCCGCCCTCGTCCAGCTGGGACAAGCGAATGATGTCGTCGATCAGCGTCACGAGCCGCCCGGCTTCGGAACGGATGTGGCCGACAAAGCGGGGAAGATCCGCCTGTTTCACAAGACCATGTTCGATCAGCTCCGCCGAGCCCATGATGGACTGCAGCGGCGTTTTCAGCTCGTGCGAGACATTTGCGGAAAACTCGCGCCGCATTTGCTCGGCTTGCGCCTTTTCTGTGACGTCAAAGGCGAGAATGCACACGCCGATGCGCTTGTCGTTGGAGGTGACGGGGCTTGCGTCGATCTGGTATGTGCCGCCGGCGAGCGAAAGAACCGCTTCGCCGCGCGTACCGTCCTGCGCTTCGGCAATCAGCTTCTGCATGGCGAGACTGCGATCTACGGTCAGCATGTTCTGGCCGATGCAGGCGGCGTCTGCGCCGAAGAGCTGCGCTGCGGCGGGATTGATGCTCAAAATGGTGTTCTTATCGTCGAGCAGCACAAGACCCTCGCTCATGCTGCCGGTGATGGCGGAAAATTCATCCTGCCGTTGGCGGAGCTGTTCGAGCTGACTGTTGATCTGGCGGTGCTGCCGCTCAATGCGCGTGAGTACGGGGGAGAGCTCCTCATATGTCTCGTTTTCCAGCGGACGGTCCAGATCGAGCGCGTTGAGCGGCTCCGTGATCTGCTTCGATACGCGCTTTGCCAGAAGAATTGAAAGGACAATCGCGGCCAGCAGCACGATGGCAATCGGCTGTAGCATACCGAGCAGCAGCGTTACGACCGTGTACTGCGTCACGCCGATGCGCAGCACGGATCCATCCGAAAGTCGAACAGCGCGGTAGAGCGTCTTTTCGGCCAGTGTGGCGGAGGTGCGTTCGCTCTCGCCGACGCCGGTGCTGAGCGCCTCCCGAATTTCCTCGCGGCCGGCGTGGTTTTCCATGGCTGTTTCATCTGCCTGACTGTCGTAGAGCACCGTGCCGTCGGCCTGAATCCATGTCAGGCGATAGGCACTCTCCTCCAGGCCGTTCAGATAGCCGAGACCCTCGTTCTGCACGCCCTGCGCCGCCAGTGTCATCTGTGCGGCCAGCGTGTTGCGCTGCATGGTGTTGAAGTATTCATACAGCACGCCCATGATGAGAACCAGACAGGCGAGCAGGACGGCGACTGCGACGAGAAAGATGGAACGGAAAATCCGCTTTGTCATGCAGACGGCACCTCCATCCGATAACCGACGCCGCGCACTGTTTCAATGTATGCGCCGCATATGCCGAGCTTTTGCCGCAGCGTGCGGATGTGCACATCGACCGTGCGCGTTTCGCCGTCATAATCCATGCCCCAGATTTCCGACAAGAGCCGGTCGCGCGTAAACACCAGACCGGGGTGGGACAAAAACAGCTTCAGCATTTCATATTCCTTGAGCGTGAGCGCGATGCACGTGCCGTTCGCCGTGACGATGTGCTCTCCGGTGCGCATCGTCAAACCGCCGAGTGAGAGAATTTGCGAATCCGCCTTGGGCGCGGCGCGGCGCAGCACGGCCTTCACACGCGCGACCATTTCCATCATGCCAAAGGGCTTTACAAGGTAGTCGTCCGCGCCGAGATCGAGACTCACGATCTTGTCAAATTCCGCGCCCTTGGCCGTGGCCATAATGACAGGGATGTTGCGGGTTCTGTCGCCGGCCTTCAGCTTTTTGAGAATGGTCACGCCGTCCTCGCCCGGCAGCATAACGTCCAGCAGCACCAGCTGCGGTGTCTTCGTCTTGAGTGCGGCAAAGAAGGCGGCGCTGTCTGCAAAGCCCTCCGCCTCAAAGCCGGTGGACTGGAGCGTGTATACTTCGATATCACGGATGCTGGCGTCGTCTTCCACACAGAAAATCATAGTTCGCTTTCTCCTTTGTGCACGCCGGTGACGGAAAACTCCACCCACTCGGCAATGTTGGTGGCATGGTCGCCGATGCGCTCGAAATACTTGGCAATCATCAGCAGGTCAATGGCAAATTCTCCGTCCTGCGGATTTTGGGCGATCATGCCGATCAGCGCCTGCTTGACCTTGTTGAAGAGGTCGTCCACAAGATCGTCATGCTCGATCACGGCTCTTGCCAGCACGACGTCCCGTTTGACGTAGGCGTCGGTGCTCTCCGTGACCATGCGGATGGTGGCGCGCGCCATTTCTGCGATGTATTCACACTCGCCGCCGGTACGGCCGTGCAGGAAGGGAATGATCTCCGAAATGTCGTCCGCCTGGTCGCCGATGCGTTCCATGTCGGTAATCATTTTCAGCGCGGCAGAAATTTGGCGCAGGTCGCGCGCGACCGGCTGCTGCTGCAAGAGCAGCTTTAGGCAGAGCGATTCGATGTTGCGCTCCTTCTGGTCAATCTCGCTGTCGAGCGGACGCACCGACTCGGCCATTTTCGCGTCCCCGGACAGCAGCGCCTTTGCAGCCAGCGCGATCGCTTCTTCGCACAGGGCGCCCATGGCGATCATTTCCTGATTGAGCAGCGCAAGCTGCTCGTCAAATCGTGCTCTCATCAGCCAAACCTCCCGGTGATGTAATCTTCGGTGCGCTTTTCCTGCGGCTGGGCGAACAGCCGCTCCGTGTTGCCGTATTCGATCAGCTCGCCGAGGAGGAAAAACGCGGTGTGATCCGAGATGCGAACGGCCTGCTGCATGTTGTGCGTTACGATAACGATAGTATATCGGTTTTTCAATTCCATTGCAAGCTCTTCGATCTTGGCGGTGGAGATGGGGTCGAGCGCCGAGGTTGGCTCATCCATGAGCAGCACCTCCGGCTCCACAGCGAGCGCGCGGGCGATGCATAGCCGCTGCTGCTGCCCGCCGGAGAGACCGAGCGCGGACTTTTTGAGCCGGTCCTTGACTTCATCCCAGATGGCTGCGTCACGCAGGGAGCGCTCCACGATGTCGTCGAGCTTCGCGCGGTTTTTGATGCCGTGCGTGCGCGGGCCATAGGCGATGTTATCGTAGATGCTCATCGGAAACGGATTCGGCTTTTGAAATACCATGCCGATCTCCCTGCGCAGCGCGGTCGCATCCACGCCGGGCGCATAGATGTCCTGATTGTGATATTGGACGCTGCCGGTGATCTTCACGCCCGGGATCAGGTCGTTCATGCGGTTAAGCGTTTTCAGAAACGTCGATTTCCCGCAGCCGGAAGGCCCGATAAGCGCGGTGATGCTTGTTTCCGGGATCTCCATGCTGACGTTTTTCAGTGCCTGGGTGTTTCCGTACCACAGGCAGAGGTCTTGGATTTCTAGGATGTTCATGCGCCGTTCCTCCTTTTGAGGCTTTTTCCGACC
Source organism: Oscillospiraceae bacterium (assembly GCA_018265835.1). Taxonomy (GTDB): domain Bacteria; phylum Bacillota; class Clostridia; order Oscillospirales; family Oscillospiraceae; genus CAG-103. The sequence continues at coordinate 36,405 of JABLYK010000017.1, forward strand.
AGAACAGCGGCCAGATTGATGAGAAAGGTCAGGATCATCAGAATGGCGGCGATGGCGAACGCCACCTCAAATTCGCCCTCCTCCTTTGCATAGAAATACAGGGCGACGGTCAGCGTTGCGCCGGAGCTTGTGAGGCCGTCAAAGAAGCCATTGAGCGCGTGGGCAAAACCCGCGGTGAACAGCAGTGCGGCGGATTCACCCAGAATCCGGCCGACGGAAAGAATGCAGCCGGTGATGATGCCGTCGATGCTGCCGGGCAAAACCACGGTGCGGATGACGTGCCACTTGCCCGCACCAAGACCGAACGCACCCTCACGATAGCTCTGCGGCACGGTTTTCAGACTCTCCTGCGTGGTGCGGATGACGGTGGGCAGATTCATGATCACGAGCGTCAGCGCACCGGCCAGCAGGGAGGTGCTCATATTCAGAAACTGGCAGAAAAACAGCATGCCCACCAGACCATAAATGATTGACGGAATGCCGGAGAGCGTTTCGGCTGCATATTCAATGGCGCCGACAACTGTTTTGTTCTGTGCATATTCGGTAAGATATATTGCCGCGCCGACGCCCAGCGGAAGCACAATGATAAGTGAGGCGATGACGATATAGAGCGTGTTGAGGATGTCCGGCAGGATGCCGATGGTGCCGGAAAGGTAGCTTGGCTTTGTGGACAGCAGCTCCCATGTGATGTGGGGCAGTCCCTTCCACAGCACATAACCGATGAGAAACAGCACCAGCGCACAGCACAGCGCAGCTGCAAACCACATCAGGCTGCGCATCAGCGCGATATAGACCTTGCGTTTTCCGGAGCGTTTCAGATTCATTTGTCGCCACCTCGTTTCAGCAGCAGGTTCAAAACTGCGTTAATCAGCATGATAAACAGGAACAGCACCAGCGCGATGGAAAACAGCGCCTGCCGCTGCAGGCCGGCGGAGTAAGACATTTCGCTGGCGACGGCGGTGGTCAGAAAGCGGACGCTTTGAAACAGCGACGGCATGTTTGCCACGTTGCCGGCGACCATCATGACGGCCATCGCTTCGCCGATCGCGCGGCCGACGCCAAGTACGACGGCTGCGGCGATCCCGCTTTTTGCCGCCGGAACGGATACGCGGAAGTAGGTTTCGATCGGCGTTGCGCCCAGCGCAAGCGACGCGTCCTCATATTCGGGCGGTACCGCATCCAGAGCGGTGATCGAGACCTTGATGATGGAGGGGAGGATCATGATGGCGAGCACGATGATGGCCGCCAGCAGGCTCGCGCCATCCGGCACATGGAACACGTTGCGGATCAACGGCACAAGCACCATCATGCCCACAAGCCCGTACACGACGGAAGGAATCCCGGCCAGCAGGCTGATAGCAGGTTCCATGATGCTTTTGACCTTCGGTGGCGCGGCTTTGGACAGATATACCGCTGTGAGAAATCCGACTGGCACGCCCAGCAGGATCGCGCCTGCCGTACCGTAGACAGAGGTGAGGATAAACGGCAGAATTCCAAACGCCGGCTCCGCATTGGTGGAAGCCCATTTGGTTCCGAACAGGAAGTCGATCAGTCCGATCTGCCGGATCGCCGGAATGCCGGAGATGATCAGATAGATCGTAATCAGAAGCACAAAGCCGACCGCAACAAGACCCAGTAGCAGGAAAATGATATGGATGACCGCTTCGATCACTTTGTTTTTGTTGTTTTGTTTCAGCATGGTTCTTCCTCTTTGTATGGCTGGGCGGCGGATCTTCCTTGCAGAGGACCCGCCGCGAGACATAGGCCGTATGGATTAAAAGAGCGCTACGGCGCCGGCGCCGGAGATGATCGCACTTGCGTCTGCAGAGGTAGCAAAGTTGAAGAAGGCCTGTGCCACATCGGAGAGCGGCTCATCGGTGCGGGTGACGAGGACGAACGGTCTCTGGATGGCGTAGCTGCCGTCCTTCACGGTGCCTTCGCTGGGCTGCACACCGTCAACGGAGAGCGCCTTCACGCTGTCTTCCACAGAGGCGAGGGAGGCGTAGCCGATGGCATCCGGATTCTGCGCCACGGTGGTAATCACATCGCCGGTAGAGGTCAGCTCCTGACGGTACTGGCAGGCCTCCCCGGTGCCGGTGATGGACTCGAAGCCGTCGCGGGTGCCGCTGCCGGCCTCGCGGCCGATCACAACGATCTCCGCATCGCTGCCGCCGACTTCACTCCAGTTGGTGATCTCGCCGGTATAGATCTGCGCGATTTGCTCCAGCGTCAGGTCTTCCACGGGGTTTTCGGGGTTCACGACCACGGCGATGCCGTCGAGCGCGAGCTTCGTTTCGGTCAGACCCTGCGCGATCTCTTCCGCCTTCAACGAGCGGCTGGAGAGACCGATGTCGCAGCGGCCTTCGGCTACGGCGGAGATGCCGCTGCCGGAGCCGGTCGGGTTGTAGGTGAAGGTCACGCCGTCATTGGTTTCCATGAAGGATTCACCCAGTGCACCGATGACTTTTTCCATGGAGGTGGAGCCGTCGGTGGAGACGGTGCCGCTCAGCTCGGTTTTGGGCGCTTCGCTCGGCGCCGCATCGTCCTTGCTGCCGCAGCCTGCCAGCATACCCAGCGCCAGGACTGCGGTCAATGTGATGGTAGCAATTCTTTTCATATTTGTGCTCCTTTTGATTTCATTTGATTTCTGAGGTACGGTTTTATCCTATCCTCGGCAGGTAAAATACAAAAGGAGCATTGTGTTAAATATATGTAAAGCCACGACGCATGGTTTGCGTCGTGGCTTTCTATCAAAAAAATCAGGACTCAGCCGTTCAGGAACGAATAGTCCACGTTGAGATCCGGCCCGGTGAATGTTCCGTCCAGCTTGCTCATCGCGCGCGCATACTCCTCGGAATCCTTTTTGTACGGTTCGGGGCGGTAGTCGTTGATGCCGCCCGTGCTCGACAGGCAGCAGGGGATCAGTGAGAATTCCTGCAGCTCAACCGTGCCGTCGGCCTCCTGCACTACGGTCACCTGCGCGATGGCAGTATCCCGGTCGCGTGGGGCGGTATTGCCGCCGAAGCTCCAGTTGCCGAGACTGTAGAATATGTATCCGCCGTTGTAGGTTTCCGTTTTCTGGAGCACGTGCGGGTGTGTTCCAAAGACGATGTCCGCGCCGGCGTCGATGGCGATATGCGCAAACTGCTCCTGCGAGGCTGTGACAGTGTAGCTGCCCTCTGTGCCCCAATGTACGGACATGATGATGACGTCTGCACCCGCCTGCCGGAGCGTTTCGATGCCGCTGACGATGTTGCGCTCGCTCAGGCCTGTCCAGCCGGGGCAGTATACGCCGATTTTCAGACCGTGCTCTGTGGTATATACCTTGGACTCGCCGGGTCCCGTCCAGCCGACTCCGGCACTGTCGAGCGCGGCCTTTGTATCGGTCAGACCCTTTTCTCCAAAATCATAGGTGTGGTTGTTGCCGAGCGTCACAGATTCCACACTGCCGTTTTTCAGAATGTCCGCATAGGAAGCCGGAGCCTGAAACTGAAACAGCGAGGAGGAGGACAGCGACTGGTCGGAGAAGGTGCATTCCAGATTGGCAAGCGTGAACTCGTCGTTTTTGAGCGATTCCACCGTCCCGGAAAATGGCCACGAGAGGCCGTGCTTGTTGATATAGGAATCGTAGTCGTTGTTATACTGGCTGGAGGCCAGCGTGCAGTCGCCCACCATGGAAATCACGAACGTTTTCGGCTTCTCTGCCTTTGGCGTCGTTGGTGCGCCTGTCTGTGTATTTGCGGATGGCTGGGGAGCCTCCAGAGTCGGAAGCGTAAGGCTGCTGCTGACGATTGCATTGTGTGCGAGAATGCCCACGCCAATGCCGAGCAGCAGCGCGACAATGGCGGCGACGATGAGAAAGATGCCGGAACGGGAACGCTTCATAATGACAATTCACCTACTTCGGGCAACATTATAAACGAGACGACGGGAAATGTAAATATCCGCACTTGCCGCAATGCGGACAAAGGAGTAAAATAAGAAAAAATTCAGAAATCTGGAGACAGCTATGGAACGAACCTATCCTGTTTTGACGGTAACGGACAAAGCGGCGCGCGCCCTGCGCGGCGGCCACCCCTGGGTGTATGGCGAAGAGGTGCTGGAAACACGCGGCGACTGCGTAGACGGCGTCGTCGTCGATGTGCAGACTCGAAGCGGGCACTGGCTTGGCGCGGGATTTTTCAACAGCGCGTCAAAAATCCGGGTACGCATCCTTTCAAGGAACAAGAACGATCAGTTTGACGAAGCGTTTTGGGAGCGCCGGCTGCGCTATGCCGTGGATTACCGACGGACGGTGATGGGCGCGGATTTCTCCAACTGCCGTCTGATCTTCGGCGAAGCGGACGGTTTTCCGGGGCTGACCGTGGATCGGTTCGAGTCTGTGCTGGTGGCACAGGTGCTCTCGCTCGGCATCGAACGGATCAAAACAGGACTGTTCTCCGCGTTGGTGCGCATCCTGCGGGAGTATGGCCAGCAGATCGACGCTGTCTATGAGCGCAACGACGTGAAGCTCCGAGCCAAGGAGGGACTGGAGCAGGGGAAGGGGTTCCTTGCGCTGGATGGGCTGCGCACGGATCTGCCCGGCCATGTGGAGATTACGGAAAACGGCATTCGCTATGATGTGGATTATATCAACGGCCAGAAAACCGGTTTCTTTCTCGATCAAAAGTACAACCGGCGCGCGGCCGCGCAGCTTGCGCGGGGCAAGCGCGTTCTGGACTGCTTTACGCATACCGGGGCGTTCGGCCTCAATTGCGCAGCCGGCGGTGCGGAGTACGTGGTATCGGTGGACGTCTCGGAGGACGCACTGGAAACGGCGCGGCACAACGCGCAGCTCAACGGCTTGGATCAGAAGATTGAATATCGCTGCGCGGATGTGTTTGAGCTGCTGACGGAGCTCTCAACGGAAAAGCGCGGCGCGTATGACTTTGTGATCCTCGACCCGCCGGCGTTTACAAAGAGCAGTGCGACGGTGCAGAATGCGATCCGCGGTTACAAGGAGATCAATCTCAAAGCCATGCGGGTTCTGCCGCGCGGCGGATATCTCGCTACGTGCTCCTGTTCGCATTTCATGACGGACGAACTGTTCCGCAAAATGCTTGCGGATGCAGCCAAAGATGCGCAGGTGTCGCTCCGCCAGATCGAAGCGCGCCAGCAGGGGCCGGACCACCCGATCCTGTGGAACGTCCCGGAGACGGATTATCTGAAATTTTATCTCTTCCAAATCGTATAAAGGCATACAAAAACGCCCGGTGCTAAACACCGGGCGTTTTCAATTTCATATTAGAAGATGCCGCTCACGGAGAACAGAGCCGCAAACACGGTGGAAACAACCGTCATCAGCTTGATGAGGATGTTGATGGAAGGACCGGAAGTATCTTTGAAGGGGTCGCCGACGGTGTCGCCGACAACAGCGGCCTTGTGCGCTTCGGAGCCCTTGCCGCCGTGGTTGCCTTCTTCGATGTACTTCTTCGCATTGTCCCATGCGCCGCCGGAGTTGGACATGAACATGGCCATCATAACACCGGTGACCAGCGCGCCGGCCAGCAGGCCGCCGAGCGCGGCGGAGCCAAGCACAAAGCCGACGAGCAGCGGAACGACGACTGCCATGATGCCGGGAATCAGCATTTCCTTCAGAGCAGCGGTGGTCGAAATCGCAACGCAGGTCTTGTAGTCCGGCTTTGCCTTGCCTTCCATGATGCCGGGAATCTCGCGGAACTGACGGCGAACTTCTTCGATCATCTTATAAGCAGCCTTGGAAACGGAGTCCATGGTCATGGCCGAGAACACGAACGGGAGCATACCGCCGATCAGCAGGCCGATGACGACGTTCGGGCTGAGGAGGCTGATTTCTGCATCTGCCAGACCCGTAGCTTCCGCGAAGGAAACGAACAGAGCCAGAGCCGTCAGCGCGGCAGAGCCAATTGCGAAGCCCTTGCCCATAGCGGCGGTGGTGTTGCCGACAGCGTCCAGCTTGTCGGTGATTTCGCGGACGGAGTGATCCAGACCGCTCATCTCAGCAATGCCGCCGGCATTGTCGGCGATCGGGCCGTACGCGTCAACAGCGACGGTGATGCCGGTGGTGGAAAGCATACCGACAGCGGCGAGCGCGATGCCGTAGAGGCCGGCGCAGTGATAGGAAATGAAGATGCCGACGCAGATCAGAACCACGGGAATCCAAGTGGACATCATGCCGACAGCGATGCCGGAAATGATCGTGGTCGCAGAGCCAGTCTCAGACTGCTGCGCGATCTTCTTGACGAACTTATAGTCGCCAGAGGTGTAGATCTACGT
>JABLYK010000018.1 GCA_018265835.1 Oscillospiraceae bacterium
CAATGGAACGTGTCCACTCTGACGCTCTGCACGAGCAGAAAGAAATGGGGTGGATAGAACCAGCCACATTGCGCACTGCGGCGTGTGCCTGCGGGCCGATGTGGGTGCCCGAGCCGCCAACGGCGGCGACAAAGCGTTCTGGGAGTGCATCGGCCCCTGAGAAAGGCAATCCGCACCCCCTGCATCCGCCGTCTGATCACCACAAAATTCACGGAGCGCGCGGCGCTCCAAAAAAGGAAGCGATCCTCTATGAGTATAACCAACCAGATTTCCCGCGACGAGCTGCGCAGCGCGATCGAAGACAAATTGTGCGCGCACTACGGAGTGACGGCGCTGGACGCGACGGACGAACAGGTCTTTCAGGCCAGCGCCATCGTGATCCGCGAGATCATGTCCCGCGTGCTCACCTTTGACAGCAGCGTGCAGCCGGAGCGCGAGGTGCACTACCTGTCCATGGAGTTTCTCATGGGCCGGTCGCTGATGAAAAACGCCTTCAACCTCGGCGTGGCCGAGGCGCTGGAGGGCGCCCTGAACGACATGGGGCGCAGCGCGGCGGATATTTTCGAAACCGAGCCGGACGCCGGTCTTGGCAACGGCGGCCTTGGCCGCCTCGCCGCGTGCTATATGGACAGCCTTGCCACGCAGGACATTCCCGCCACGGGCTACTCCCTGTGCTATGAGCTGGGCATTTTCCGCCAGAAGATCGAAAACGGCAGGCAGACCGAGGTCGCCGACAATTGGCGCACCGCGGCTGAGGGCTGGCTCGTCCCGCGGTACGAGGACACGGTCGAGGTGCGTTTCGGCGGCCACGTGGAGGCGCAGTGGGACAATTACGGCCACTACCACGGCGAGCTGAAGGGCTATGAGAGCGTGCTGGCTGTCCCGCGCGACATGCTCGTCGCGGGCTACGGCAACACCCGCGTGAACACCCTGCGGCTTTGGGAAGCGCACAGCCCGAACGATCTGGACATGTACCTGTTCGCCACCGGCGACTATGTCAAGAGCATGGAGCAGCGCACGATGGCCGAGGTCATCACCAAGGTGCTCTATCCGGCGGACGATCACATTCAGGGCAAGACCCTGCGCATCCGCCAGCAGTATTTCTTCGTATCCGCCACGGCGCAGAGCATCGTGCGCGACCACCGCGCGCGGTACGGCACGGTGCGCAACTTCCCGGAGCATCACGTCATCCAGATCAACGACACGCACCCCACGCTCATGATCCCGGAGCTGATGCGCCTGTTCATGGACGAGGACGGCCTCGGCTGGGACGAGGCGTGGGACATCGTCACAGCCTGCGTCAACTACACGAACCACACCGTCATGTCTGAGGCGCTGGAGACGTGGCCGCAGGGCCTGATCCAGAGCCAGATGCCCCGCGTGTGGGAGATCATCTGCGAGATCAACCGCCGCTGGTGCGAGTACCTGCGCGGCCAGTTCGGGGACGACGCGCGCGTCGGGCGCAACCTCATTCTGGCCGGCGGCAAGGTACACATGGCAAACCTCTGCCTCGCCGCGTGCAGGACCGTCAACGGCGTGTCCGCCCTGCACGGCGACATCCTCAAAAACGACCTCTTCCGCGACGTGTGCGCGCTCTCGCCCGACCGGTTCACCTACGTCACCAACGGCATTGACCATCGCCGCTGGCTCGCGCAGATCAATCCGGGGCTGCACCGCCTTGTGTGCGACCTGCTGGGCGGCGACGGCTACCTGCTCCACCCGGAAGCGTTATGGAAACTAAACGACTTCGCGGGAGACGCATCGGTGCTCGCGCGTGTGGAAGCGATCAAGCGCGAAAACAAACTGCGCTTTGCACAATATACTGCGCGGGAAGGCTTCGCGCTCGACACGGACGCGATCCTCGACGTGCAGGTCAAGCGCCTGCACGAGTATAAGCGCCAGCTTCTGTGCGCCATGCTCATCACCGCGCTGCAGCAGCGCCTGCACGATGACCCCAACCAGGACTTTGTGCCGCGCACGTTCGTCTTCGGCGCCAAGGCCGCGCCCGGCTACGCTGTGGCCAAGCGCATCATCCAGTTGCTCTGCTCACTGGCGGCGGACGTGAACGCCGACCCCGTCTGTAAGGGGCGGCTTCAGGTGCATTTCCTTGAAAACTACCGGGTTTCCGTGGCCGAGGTGCTGATGCCTGCCGTGCAGGTGTCCGAGCAGATCTCCACCGCCGGCAAGGAGGCCTCCGGCACCGGCAACATGAAAATGATGATGAACGGCGCTGTCACGATCGGTACGCTCGACGGCGCGAACGTCGAGATGTACGAGCGGCTGGGCGACCGGAACATGTTCCTCTTCGGCCTGCATGCCGACGAGGCCGACGCCCTGCGCGCGCGCGGCTACAATCCGCTTGACTGCGTCCGGAACAACGACACGCTCCGCAGCGTGCTGGAGCGCATGAACCGCGGCTACGCCGACGGCGAGAGCTATTCCGACCTTGCCGGGCAGCTCCTCTATGGCGGCGACCCGTATCTGCTGCTGGCGGACTTTGAAAGTTATGTAAACTGCCATGACCGCCTGTACGCCACGATCTCCGACCCGGCGGAGCGCGCGCGCCTGTCGCTCGTGAATACCGCCGGGAGCGGCGTCTTTGCCGCCGACCGCGCTGTGCTGGAATATGCGCAGCGCATCTGGAGGGTCAAATGAGCGCGGGGCAGTATGTGGTAGTGGTCGGCGCCGTGAATATGGACATTTGCGGCCGCCCGTTGAAAAAGCTGATCTTCCGCGACTCGAACCCCGGCACCCTGCAGCTCACGCCCGGTGGCGTGGGGCGCAACATTGCGCACAATCTGCGCCTGCTGGGGGAGAATGTGACCTTCCTCACCGTCTTTGGCGAGGACGCATACGCGGAAACACTCCGGCGCGACTGCGCGGCGCTCGGCATGGATCTCTCCTGCGCCGAGACGATCCGCGGCGGACGCACGTCGTCGTATCTGTACATCACGGATGAGCACGGCGAAATGCAGCTCGCCATCTGCGATACGGACATTTCCAATTGCATTACGCCGGACTATCTCGCATCGCACCTCGACGTGCTCAACGGCGCGGCTGCGGTGGTGATGGACGGCAACCTCACCGAGGAGACCATTTCGTGGCTCGGCGCGCACTGCACTGCGCCGCTCTTCGCCGACCCCGTGTCGGTCACGAAGGCGGAGCGGATGCGCGCCACGCTCGGGCGCATCCATACCTTCAAGCCGAATCTCACCGAGGGACAGAATCTCACCGGCGAAGCGGAGCCGGAGAGCATTGCCCGCGCCATGCTTGCGCAGGGCGTGCAGCGCGTGTTTCTCAGCATGGGGCCGGACGGGATTCTGGCTGCGCAGGGGGACGCGCTCGTACATCTCCCGTGCCTGCCGACCCGGCTGGTGAACACCACCGGCGGCGGCGATGCGGTGATGGCGGCGCTCGTGTGGTCGTTCGTGCACGGGCTGGATCTGCGCGCGTCCGCCGCTGCGGCGCTGCGCGCCGGCAAGTGCATCGTCGAGTACAATGGCACGAACAATCCCGCGCTGTCGCCCAGCCTTTTGATGGGGAACGGTTGACATAATTTATCATGAAAAATGCAGGTGAATCTTACATTCACCTGCATTTTTTGCGATATACAGTTAACATAATGCATGGACGCTGTCTATCGGCTGCTTGGCTCGCAGCGCTCTGTGCTGAAGATCCAGTCTTCCAAATCGGTCTCCATCTCTTCACCCCCGTAAGTTTTCGCATACGGTCATTCTATGCATCCGGAGGTGAAAAATTGCACGAAATCAATTCGTGGTGCGCAATGTGAGACACACGATTTCGGGATTGTTCAGCAGGCGCGGGAGCTGCGCGATCTGGCCGAGACCGCGCGAGACGATCATCTGATATTGCCCGGAGGCGAACATGCCGGCAGTGTAGTCCGGAAACAGTGTGCGGTCGGTGCCGATCAGGCCGCCGACGCCGGGCAGACGGACGACGCCGCCGTGCGCGTGGCCGCAGAGGATCACGTCCACCGGCAGCGTTGGATATTCCCCGACCCAGTAGTTCCGGTGGCCGAGCAGCACAGTGAACGCGCCGGGGTGCTCCGCCTGCACCGCAGCGGCGACCCTGTCTGGCGTCGGCATGTCGGCGCGTCCGTTCGGGTCATCCACCCCCGCGAGGACGATGCTGCCGGCGCCGTGCTGCAGCGTGACAAATTCGTTGCGCAGACAGGTAACGCCCACGTCCGCAAGACCGTCGAACAGCGCGTCGATTGCGTGGGACGCCCAATCGTGGTTGCCGCTGACGAAATACACCGGTGCGAGCGGCACGAGCTGCCGTGCGAGCGCGAGTGTGACCGGGATCTGGTCTTCGGCTTCGATGAAATCGCCCGTGAGTACGATGAGATCGGGCTGCGCCGCCGCAACGGCGCGCACCAGCCGCGCGTTGTCCTTGCCGAACTCCGCCGCGTGCAGGTCGGAGAGCTGCACGATGCGAAAGCCGTCAAAGTCCGCCGGAAGCCGCGCGGACGTGACGGTGTAGTCCGTCGTGACGAGCCGGTTTGCGCTGTCGGCAAACAGCAGCGCAAACAGCGCGGCGAGCGTCACCAGCACGGCGAGCGCGATGCGGAAGCTATGCAGTTTTTTCGGTGCTTTTTTGGCCATGGGGGATTCCTTTCTCCAAGTCTGGCAAAAAAGCAAGCTTTTTTGCCAAGGAGGATTGCGGCCTGCTGCAGCGCACGCGCCGCAGGCGCGCACGTTTGCAGGCCGAGAAGAATTTTTTCCGCCGCACATGTCGCCGGAAAAAATGATTGAATTTTCTTTCGCCGCTCCGACGGCGAAACTCTACGAGGTTTTTTGACAAGTTTGGATGAACCTGTGTATTGTACCACGCGCGGCGGCGCGAGACAAGAGGGAAGCACTGCTGCGTCATCCGCCGCCGCGCCGGAAAACCTGCACAATCTTTGGAACGCAGTGAAAACACTTGAAAGTGGAAAGCGAGTGCGGTATAATGCTATCGCTAATGATAATAGCGGATTCTGTTTTTCATTGCAGCATCTATCTCACAAAGGTTAAGGTGAATCACGCATGAGTGCATCTCAGGACAAAAAAAGACGCGTGGAAGAGCGCGGACTGGGCACCGAACGGCGCATGGTCGCCGCGGGGAAAGAGGCCAAGGAGCGCAAAAAGAGCAAGATCCGGTGGACGGTCGGTACGATCATCGTTGTGCTGCTGATCGCCGCCATCCTCATTGGAAACTCGAACCTGTTCTATACCGCGCAGACCGCCGTGAAAGTTGGCGACGTGAAGTATTCCGCGGCTGACGTCAACTACTATTATATGAGCATCTGCAACCAGTTTATGAACTACGGCGCCATCGACAGGCAGAAGCCGCTGGATCAGCAGGAATGCACCTATGACAGCTCGTTTGACACGTGGGACGATTACCTCCGCGACGCCGCAGTGAAGCAGCTCGTGCAGGTGACCGCAATGTGCAAGGGCGCCGAGGATGCGGGCATGACCCTCACGGAGGAGGATCAGCACAGCATCGACGAGCAGTTTGCCCAGCTGGAGCTTTCCGCCAAGAACTACGGCTACAGCTCCGCGAATAAGTATCTGGCCGCGGTATACGGCCACGGCGTGACGAAAAAGGTCATGCGCAATCTGATGGAGCAGGAAACGCTGGCCTCGAAGTATGCCGAGTCGCAGTACAACAGCTATACGTACACGGACGGGCAGATTCAGGAGACGTATGCCGAGCATGCCAACGAGTATGACACCTTTGACTATCTGTACTATCTGGTGCAGGCGGAGAAGGTTGAGAGCACGGATGCCGACGGCAAGAGCACCAGCGCCCCGACGGACGAGACGATGGCTGCCGCCAAAGCGACTGCCGAGCAGATTGCGGCCGGCGTGCAGGATGCGGACAGCTTCAAGAACGCGGTTGCCGAGTACGGGGTCGCCACCGCCGTGAAGGATTCCGAGGGCAATGCCACCGGCGAGACGACGCCGGCCGAGCCGACTGCCGTCGAAAGTAATTCCGGCAAGAACCTCAGCAGTATGCCGTTTTCCGAGTGGATCTACAGCGCCGACCGCGCCGCGAACGACGTCACCACCGCTGAGGCGTCGGGCAGCGGCTACTATGTGGTCCTGTTCCAGGGCCGTGGCACGAACGACTATAACACCGTTTCCGTGCGCCACATTCTGATTCAGGCCGTGGATGCGGACGAGGATGGCGCCTATTCCGACGAGGAGAAGGCCGCTGCGAAGGAACGCATCGAGGCGATTTATGACGAGTGGAAGCAGGGCGACATGACCGAGGACAGCTTTGCGCAGCTTGCCAATGACAAGAGCGAGGACACCGGCTCCAACACCAACGGCGGCCTGTATGAGAACATCTACAAGGGTCAGATGGTGGAGGAATTCAACGATTTCTGCTTTGACCCCAGCCGTCAGAGCGGCGATGTGGACATCGTCTATGGCGAGAGCAGCAGCTATGCCGGCTACCATCTGGTCTATTTCGTCGGTGAGGGCATGCGCTATTGCGACTATCTGGCCGACCAGCTCCTGCGCAGCGACGATTACAGCGCATGGCAGGAGGAATATCTCGCCGACTGGAGCGCGGAGCAGTGCCACGCAATGAAATACGTCGGATAAGCTCAGAATGACAGGGTAAGGTCGTGGGGTGGCGTAAACGCCGCCCCACTGACCGACCCTGTCATTCTTCGCAACTCGCAGTGAGACCACTTGCGTTGGGTCTCCCTGCGAGGCAGCAAGGTCATCCCGCGCCGCAAGCGGCGTGAGATTGACTGGCTGCGTCATTCTTCGCAACTCGCGGGAAGACCGCTGCGCTGGGTCTTTCCGCGAGACGGGAGCATAAGGTGGCGCCGCGCAGCGGCGCCATTTGGTTGGAAAGGAGCGTGCAACAGATGCCACACAAGACGAAAACGGAGCGGTACGACGCGCGGAAGCTCTCTGCATCCGCGCTGGCAGATCTGCTGGCGGCGGAAGAGAAAACCGGCTGGACGGTCGTGTCCGCCGGATATGAGGGCGACGAATTCGTCGTCTCGTTCGAGCGGGAGGACTGACCGTGCGGCAGCAAACCATTCGGACGGAAATGCTGCTCGGCGCGGCGGCGATGGAGCGGCTGCGCGGCAGCCATGTGGCCGTGCTCGGGCTCGGCGGCGTGGGAAGCTGGTGTGCCGAGGCGCTGGCGCGTGCGGGCGTCGGGGAACTGACGCTTGTGGATGAGGATGTCGTCGGCGAGAGCAACCTGAACCGCCAGTGCTGCGCCCTGCACTCCACGCTCGGCCAGCCGAAGGCCATGGTCATGGCCGCGCGCGTGCGGGATATCGACCCGGAAATTGTCGTCCACCCCATGGTCGCGCGCTACGAGGCTGCGTCGCGCGAGTCGTTTTTCGCCGCGCGGTATGATTACATCGCCGACTGCATCGACCTCGTGTCCTGCAAGGTCGATCTGATCTGCACGGCGCACGCGCGCGGCGTGCCCATTCTCTCCGCGCTCGGCACCGGCAACAAGCTGGACGCCAGCCGGTTTGTGCTGTGCGATCTGGCGGAGACGAGCGGCTGCCCGTTCGCGCGCGTGCTGCGGCGCGAGCTGCGCCGCGCCGGCATCGAGCACCACGACGTGGTCTTCAGCCCGGAGGAAGGGATTACGCCGTCACAGCCCGAAGCCCCGCCGCCCGGACGCCGCAGCATCCCGGGGTCGCTCCCGTGGGTGCCGTCCAGCGCGGGACTGCTCATGGCGCAGGGCATCGTGCAGGCGCTTGTGCGCGCTTGAAAAACAAAAAAGGGAACGCCATTTGGCGTTCCCTTTTTGCGTGTGTGGCATGGTTACAGCGCGTCGAAAATCGCGGCGCCTTTCGTTTTCAGCCAGCGGTAGGTGGCGACGGTGGCTGCGAGCACCAGCAGCGTGCAGATGCCCACATACGGCAGCGGCGCAAGATACGGCGACAGCAGCGCGAAATACAGCACGGTCGGCGCGCCGGCGGCGAGGATGCCGATGAGCATCGTGAGCATCACGGGCATATCCTGCTTGATCGGGCGGGTCTCGTCCGTCCAGTCGAAGTTCGGGCGGCGGAGATTTTCAATCAGACCGAGGTTCCCCATGAACCACGCAAACAGCAGCGGCAGGGCGAACATCAGAATGCCATACACAAAAGTGGGGCGAAATACCCACAAACACGCCAGCAAAAACAGGATCATTGGCGGGAAAGTGGCGGTGAAGTGCAGTCTCAGCTTCGCCTGCAGCACCTCCCAGCCGGTGACGGGCGCGCTGCGCACGATCCACAGGCTGCGCCCCTCGAGCGAGACACTCGGCGCGGTGAACAGCAGCATGCAGCAGAGGAACACCGCCGCGGCCGCCGCGAGCAGGGCAGAGGTGTTTCCGTTCGCGCCCATCGCCAGCAGCATGGCGCACACGTCCCTGCGGAAAATGACGAGCGCAACGGCTCCGGCCAGCAGGAATACGACAGTGAGACCGGCGTTGAGCAGGTACGCCGAGCTGGACAGCAGGCGTTTCCATTCGCGCCGCAGCAGCGCCTGCCGCGCGCCGGAGACTTTCAGTGCTTTTTCCCGGTACTCGATCTTGGCCAGCGCGTGCTTCGTTGTCGTGATGCGCAGGAAGAAAGCGGAGAGCACGGCGTATACCACGGCGAACCCGGCGAGACACAGCAGCACCGTCAGCAGCAGATGCGGCAGGCTTCCGTTGGCGATCGCGTCGCCGAGCCAGTAGAGCGGCGCGGCGGAACGCCACTGTGTGGCGGTCTGCACACCGGTGATGGCGAGCTGCTGCACGACGGCCATCAGCTTGTTGTAGCCGTAGAAATACGCCGCGAGAAACAGCAGCGAGAACACCGTCGCCACGAGCGACTTGCGCCGCACGCGCGCCGTGATGAGGGCGAGCAGCCAGCCGAGCAGCGACGAGCACGCGCACGCGAGCAGCGGCAGCCCAAGCGCCACCAGCAGGAACGCGATCACGCCCATGACCGGCAGGGGCGCGACCCGCAGCCACACCACGAGCGCCGGCACAATCACGAGCAGCCCGAAGATCAGGTTATACACCAGCAGCGACGCCATGCGCGACGCGAGGATCAGCCGCGGCGGGATCGGCATCGACAGCAGCAGCTCATTATCCTTGGCCTCAAAGAGCTGCGCCTTGGCCATGAAGGCGGAGAAGACGAACATCACCGCGAACGCCGCCAGACCCATCAGCGCGAAGTAGAACCACCCGATGCCTGCGGCGGAAAACGGCCCGGCCAACTCGCTGAAATACATGCCGAACAAAAACGCGAGGCATCCGAACGCATACAGCATCAGCAGCGCAAACCCGATGGAGCGGCCTTTGGAGGCCTTTTTTGCCCGGCTGCCGCCCGTGAACCACATGGCGTAGGCCAGCAGCCGGCTTTTCAGCAGAGCCTTAAACATTGGAAGCCTCCTCCAGCTCCAGGAACACGTCCTCCAGCGAGCTGTCCCCGCGTACTTCCTCCATCGTCCCGGCGGTCACGAGCTTGCCGCCGCGGATGATCGCCACGCGGTCGCAGAGCTTTTCGGCCACCTCCAGCACGTGCGTGGAGAAGAAGATCGCGCCGCCCTTGTCGCAGTGCTCACGCATGAGCTGCTTGAGCAGGTGCGCCGCCTTCGGATCGAGGCCGACGAATGGTTCGTCCATGATGATGAGCTTCGGATCGTGCAGCAGCGCCGAGATGAGAGCCAGCTTCTGCTTCATGCCGTGGGAATACGCGCTCACGGGCTGAGCGAGGTCGCCCGTCAGCTCAAACGCGTCCGCGTACCGCCGGATGCGCGCTTCGCGCTCCGCCTTCGGCACGGCGAAGATGTCCGCGATGAAGTTTAAGTACTGGATGCCGGACATGTATTCGTACAAATCGGGATTGTCGGGGATGTACGCGATGACGCGCTTGCAGGCGATGGGATCGTCCTGCACGCACGTACCGTTCACAAGCACGCGCCCCTCGTCCGGCCGCAGGATGCCGCAGCAGATTTTGATCGTCGTGGTTTTGCCGGCGCCGTTGTGACCGATGAAGCCGCAGATCTCGCCCGGCGCGATGGAAAGCGTCAGGTGATCGACGGCGGCCTTGTCGCCGTAGCGCTTGGTGATGTTTTCAATGTGGAGCATAAGGGGTTCCTCCCGTGTAAAAATATGCGGTTGTCCGCGTCATTCCGTGTCCCAGAACAGATCGTCCAGCGTGCAGCCGAGGGTCTTGCAGATGGCGATGCAGAGCTTGACGGTGGGGTTGTAGTCGCCCTTTTCGATGGCGTTGATCGTCTGGCGCGATACGCCGACCGCTTCTGCCAGCTGCTGCTGCGACAAGTCGTGCGCCGCGCGCGCCGCCTTGAGCTTCAGGTTCTTCATGCGTCCTCACGCTTACCCTGCCACACGCGGATGGCTGCTACAATCAGGATGACCAAAAACATTCCCCCGACCAGAAGGTTCACGCTGTGGTAGTTGAGCATCCCGTTTTCGACAATCGGATCATCGCCGGTGATCAGATTCCAGATGCCGATGCCGAGATTCAGCACCATCACGAGCGTGAAGATGCCGAGATAGGTGGCCGGGCGCTCGTTCACGGCAAAGTATGCGTCGTTCAAAATTGCCACGACGGCGAACACCGTGACCGACAGAAACACGCCGAGAAAGCAGCCGGTGTAGGTGTCCCACAGGCGTGCGCCCGTCGCCAGCTCAAACAGTCCCCACGCCAGCAGATAGAACAGCACCGTGAAAAACGCGTACCGGTACGCCTTGCCGCGCGCGACCATCTGCCGCTCATCAAACTGCACGTTGGCGCATTTTCCGCGCCGCTTTGTAACGATTGCGAAGATGCCGCAGAACAGCATGACGAACAGAATTCCGACAATGACGCCAAGGACATAGGCAAGATTTTTTCCCATTTTGACCGCCTCCGAACTGAGATGGTCTGAGCATACTACGGAGGCGACAAAATGTCAAGTATAATTTACAAAAAGTAAGATAAGTTTGAGATTCGCTCAGGCATCGCCGAGGATTTTCACCGCCGTACCGTAGGCGACGATCTCCGCCGCGCTCTGCATGAGCGAGCTGCTTCCGTAGCGGACGTTGACGATGGCGTCGGCCTCCAGCGCCTCGGCCTGATCGACCATGCGCTTGGTGGCGATGGCGCGCGCCTCGTTGAGCATTTCGGTATAGCTTTCGATTTCGCCGCCGACAAGCCCCTTGATGCTCGCCATAAAGTCCTTGCCGAAGTTTTTGGAATAGACCACCGTGCCCCGAACCAGGCTGATGGCCTCGATTTTTTTGCCGGGAATGGAATCAATATTGAGCAGCTTCATCTTCTTCTCCTCCTTCAATTTCACAGATGCGGGATCGCACGGCAAGCACCAGCCCGACGGTGAAGCCCAGACAAATCACGTCGATGATGACCGCGATTGCCACAGGCACCTCGTGTGCCGCCGCACCGACGATCACCAGCACGAACATGGCCGCGAACAGCGAGAGAAACAGTGCGGCCACGATCAGCGGCGCGACCTTTTTTTGCCGCTTCCGGTCGCGGTTTGGATCGTGGAACTGCACGCCGCCCTGCTCCAGCGCGTCGAGCCGCTGCATCCACGCCTCCACATCCAGCGTTTCCAGCTCCGCGCCGCCGTGGGAGAGCTGGCGGCACACCTCGCGTGTCTGGGACAGCGTTCGTGACTGTGCCGCGAGCGCAATCATGTGCCGCTGCATACAGTCCGACAGCGAGAGCTGGCCGCTTTGCAGCCGGCGGATTTCATCCACCGGAATGCTGAGCCGCCGCAGCAGGCGGATGGTTTGCAGCGTGCGCACGTCCGCATCCGAATAGCTGCGGTAGCCGTTGCCGCTTTCGCGCGCAGGGCTCAGCAGCCCCTCCTCCTCGTAATAGCGGATGCTCTTTTTGCTCATGCCTACGATCCGCTCCACCTCGTTGATGCGCATGGCGCGTCACCTCCTGTGCTCTCAGTGTGCACCTTCCAGCCGGGGGAAGGTCAAGTGTTTTTTTGCGAATGTTCTGATTTTTTTCAGTTTCAGAATACCGCACCGCGCGGGCATGTGCAACGCTGAATTTCGATTTAAGGTTAACATAATTTTGCTACACATGGAATCTTTCGCCGAAACCGGTTAGAATTTCTGCGCTTCTGGCTTGCATCTATTAACATAATCCACATTTTCAACAGACTTTTCCACACGTCAGAACGGGCGCGCTGCATTTCGCCGCCGCGTAAACGCGACGTCTCCATATCCGCTTCCCCGTTCTTCCTTACCCAGCCGCAGGTCAAGCCTGCGTCTGGGGGATACGGGGGTGCGCTTGCGAAGCGTGACGGATGAGGTGACGCGGGGAGCGAAATGCCGGGCGGCAATGAAAAAATCCACCGCAGACAAGTGCTTGTGTCTGCGGTGGATTTTTCGGCGGTTTTGCAGGGGTGGAAGCGGGTTATACGGAGACGGAGTCGGCTGTGGGCGCGCTCAAACCGTCCAGAAGCTTCGGCAGCGCGCAGAGCGCAATGTCCAGTGCGCGCATATAATCGGTGGCCATATTATTGTTGACCCAATTGACCAGCATTCCGAACAGCATGTCCGTATACATGTGGATTACGGCGTCCAGATCCTCCTGCGCGATGTTTCGTTCCAGCGCATAGCGCGTGATGACGTTTTTCGCGCATTGATAGTTCGCCTGCCAGGAGAAGCGCTCCAGCTCCTCCTTGCCGTAGCCGTGATACATGTTCAGAATGACCTGCCGGTCACTTCCAAGATATTCGGCCAGCGACAGAAAGCCCTTGCGCACCGTGTCGAAATTGGCGCTGTCATCTATGAATGCCTGCATCCGCTGCTGACACACATATTGCGTCAGATTATACACGTCGGTAAAGTAATAATAGAAGGTTTTGCGGCTGCAGCCTACCCGGTCGGTGATCATTTTGACGGTGATCCGGTCGATCGTATAGTCATTCAGCAGTTGGAGATAGGCATCGGCGATTGCTTTTCGGGTTCGATTTTTCTTCATCCTGCACGCCTCCATTCATAGTGTGACAATTCATACAAAAAGTGACAAGTTTCTTTTATTTTATCCCAAGTGTAACGGAAAATCATTGCCCAGTTTATCTGCAATTGTAACAAAAAGTGACGTTTTCTTGAAAAAAGGGGCTTGCATAAAACCGCCAATTCTGGTAAAATGCAAATCGTAACCGGGAAACCGACAACCATCCGGCTTCGGCCGGAAATCTTCAGAAAGGGGTAGTTTCAACATGCGTAATTTCGTAGTTTGGGGTCTGGAACTGGCTTCCGACATCCTCGGCGTTTGCCATGAGTACAAAGCTCAGGCGATCGTTGACACCGTGCAGAGCTACATTCCGATGCCGCTGTAAGCCGTGTCAGACATGCATGACCACCGCATCCGCGTGCTAAGGACTGCAGTGGCCGGAACCCCGGAGCTACGGCTCCGGGGTTTTCATTTGATCGGTATGCGTAACAAAAGGCACATTTTTCGGTAACGGACAGTAACAAATTTGGGAACTTGCCCCTTGATTCCCGACTTTCGGTCTGCTATAATAAACCTGTAACCGGGAAACCGACAACCATCCGGCTTCGGCCGGAAATCTTTAGAAAGGGGTAGTTTTAACATGGGTAAATTTATTCATTCCGGTCTGGATCTCGCTTCTTTTATTCTTGATATCTGCGGCGAGAAGAAGGCTATGGAGATTGTTGAAGCAATCAGCAACAGCCTGTTCTAAAGCAAAAGATTTGACCACTGCATCCGCGTGCTAAGGGTGTGGCGGTCGTCCCCCGGAGCTTTGCTCCGGGGGATTCTTTTTTCCGGAGATTGAAAAAACCACGCACCGCAGTGCGTGGTTTTTCAGCCTGCAGGCAAACCGAACGTTCCTGCATAGAGACGCATGGGGCGGGTCTGGGAGGGGATTGGTTATCCCCTCCCAGCAATTTTGATCCGTCTGATACGGGACATTCAAAGAATGCCCCGTATCAGCATGCAAAGTGAAGACAGCTTGTCTTCACTTTGAAAAAACCACGCACCGCAGTGCGTGGTTTTTCAGCCTGCAGGCAAACCGAACGTTCCTGCATAGAGACGCATGGGGCGGGTCTGGGAGGGGATTGGTTATCCCCTCCCAGCAATTTTGATCCGTCTGATACGGGACATTCAAAGAATGCCCCGTATCAGCATGCAAAGTGAAGACAGCTTGTCTTCACTTTGAAAAAACCACGCGCTGCGGTGCGTGGTTTTTTGTGTGTAAGCAAACTTACTTGAGTTCGACAACAGCGCCGACAGCCTCGAGCTGCTTTTTGATTTCCTCGGCTTCGTCCTTGGAGACCTGCTCCTTGATGACGGCGGGGATGCCTTCGACCTTCGCCTTGGCTTCGGCCAGACCCAGGCCGGTGATGCCGCGGACTTCCTTGATGACCTTGATCTTCTGATCGCCGAAGCTGGTCATGACCACGTCAAACTCGGTCTTTTCCTCAACAGCGGCAGCAGCGCCGGCGCCAGCTGCGGGAGCAGCAACAGCAGCAGCGGCGGAAACGCCGAATGCATCTTCAATCGCGTGAACGAGCTCTGCAAGCTCAAGAACGGAGAGAGCCTTGATCTCTTCGATCATAGCGGTGACTTTTTCGCTAGCCATTATAAATTTCCTCCTAAATGTTGAATTGAGTGGTGCGCCTTACTCGGCGGCGGATTCTTCGGCGGCAGGTTCGGCCTCCGTTTCGACGGAGCCGCCCATCTGCTCGACGACCTGGCCCAGAACGACGGCCAGACTGGTGATGGGTGCGAGCATGGTGCCCAGCACCTTGGAGTACAGCGCATCCTTCGAGGAGAGCTGTGCGATTTCGGCGATCTCGGCCTCGGAGAGGATCTTACCCTCCAGGAACGCGCCCTTGATGGTGAACTTGTCGTTCATCTTCACGGACGCCTCGTGGATGAGGCGGATCGGAACGATGGGGTCGGCGGTGCTGGTGGCGAGGGACGTGGTTCCGTTGAGGATATCGTCCAGACCTTCCAGACCGGCGTTGTTGAGTGCGAAACGGGCGAGGGTGTTCTTAACGACGGAGTATTCGACCTCGTTCTTGCGCAGATCGGAGCGCAGGGTGGTGTCTTCGGCGACGGTGATGCCCTTGTAATCGACGAAGACGCCGGCGCTGGCGGTCTGCAGACGCTCGGTCAGCGCTGCGACGATTGCCTGTTTCTCACTGAGAACTTTTGCGTTCGGCATTTGTGTGTTTCACCTCCACAGGAAAGAGTAACACGCCCAAAAAAAATTTCCGCGGCAAAGCCCCGGAAACAGAAAGATAGTCATCAAATCCTGATGCATCCTCGGCAGGATTTCCGCTGAAAGCCACCTGCTGTCTTTGGAGCGCCCTAATATCATAGCAGTCTTGTCCGGCCGTGTCAAGCTTTTTTTGTGAGCGTGGCTCTGGTGGGGGATGCTCGCCGCGTGCATCGCGCTTTTTAAATGGAAATGGGGGAACAGCGCTGTTCCCCCGTGTGGCTTTGCGTTATTTGTGGTTCAGAATCGCCATGAATTCCTCGCCGGTGATGGTTTCCTTTTCATAAAGGTACATGGACAGCGCGTCGAGCTGGGCGCGGTTTTCCTCCAGAATGCTGCGCGCCTTTTCGTGGGCGGCCTTGATGATGGCGATGACCTTCCGGTCGATGGCGTTTTGCGTTTCGGCGGAGCAGGCGAGCGACGTGTCGCCGCCGAGATACTGGTTCTGCACGGTCTCCATGGCGATCATGTCGAACTCGTCGGTCATGCCGTAGCGCGTGACCATGGCGCGGGCGAGCTTGGTGGCCTGTTCGATGTCGTTCGACGCGCCGGTGGTGATGCGGTGGAAGATGATCTCCTCCGCTGCGCGGCCGCCGGTGAGCGTGGCGATGCGGCTTTCGATTTCCTCGCGGGACATGAGATTTTTGTCCGCCTGCTCGACCTGCATGGTGTAGCCCAGCGCGCCGGAGGTGCGGGGGATGATGGTGATCTTCTGCACGGGCGCGGAGTTCGACTGCTTTGCAGCGACGAGCGCGTGGCCGATCTCATGGTAGGCCACGGTGCGCTTTTCCTCGTCGGTGAGGATGGCGTTTTTCTTCTGGTAGCCCGCGATGACGACCTCGACGCTCTCCTCCAGATCGGCCTGCGTGACGATCTTGCGGCCGTTGCGCACGGCGCGCAGAGCGCCCTCGTTAATCATGTTGGCCAGCTCCGCGCCGGAAGCGCCGGCGGCCATGCGCGCGATGACCTTCAGATCCACATCGTCGGAGAGGTGCACCTTGCGCGCATGCACCTGCAAAATGGCGACGCGCCCCTGCAGATCGGGCAGCTCCACGGGCACACGGCGGTCAAACCGGCCGGGCCGCGTGAGCGCGGGGTCGAGCGTTTCGGGGCGGTTTGTCGCGGCGAGGATGATGACGCCGTTGTTGCCCTCAAAGCCGTCCATCTCCGTCAGAAGCTGGTTGAGCGTCTGCTCGCGCTCGTCGTTGCCGCCGAGCCCGCGGCCGTCGCGCTTCTGGCCGATGGCGTCGATCTCGTCAATGAACACGATGCACGGCGCCTTCTCCTTGGCCTGCTGGAACAGGTCGCGCACCTTGGATGCGCCCATGCCGACGAACATTTCCACGAATTCCGAGCCGGACATGGAGAAAAACGGCACGCCCGCCTCGCCGGCCACGGCTTTGGCCAGCATCGTCTTGCCGGTGCCCGGAGGGCCGACCAGCAGCACACCCTTGGGCATCGACGCGCCCACCTCGGCGTATTTCTGCGGGTTGTGCAGATAGTCCACGATTTCGGAGAGGTTTTCCTTTGCCTCGTCCTCGCCGGCCACATCGTCAAACCGGATGCCCTCCGACGAGGGGACGTAGACCTTGGCGTTGCTCTTTCCCATGCCGAACATCATGGAGTTTCCGCCGCCGCCTGCGCGCTCCAGCAGCTTTTTGTACATGTATTGGCCAATGCCGATGAAGATCACCAGCGGCAGCAGCCACGTGAGCAGAAAGCTCAGCAGGGGGGATATCGTGGCCGGCGCTACTTTGGTGAATGCCGCGCCGGACGCATACAGACGCTCGGCCAGACCGGGATCATCCATTGCGCCGGTCTTGTAGATCTTTGAGCCGTCCTGATTGGTGAACAGGATTTCGTCGTCCTCGATTTCAACTTTGCCGATCTCCTGCTGCTCCGTCATGCCCATGAACGTGCCGTAGTCCACTTCCTCGACCCGGTGCTCGTTGATGAGCGGCATGGCCAGAAGATTGAACAGCAGCAGCACCGCGAGCACGATCGCGTAGTAGAAGATCAGAGGCTTTTTCGGCTTCTTTACCTCATGCATATGCTACACTCCCCAGACAAAATTTTTCATATTCTCATCTTAACGCGTACATGTGTCGAATACATGAACGGAAATCAAAAAAATTGCAAACCTCCGGCGGCAATGTTGCCCATCCGGCCGGAGGTGTCCATACTATTGGGTGGGGTACAGCCTCAGCGACGGCGGCAAGAGCCTGATGAAAATTCTGAATGCCCTGTGCGTTTGGGGAGAGGAAAACCGGAGATAGAGGCGCGCTTTTTCAGACTGTCTACAAACCGACCGATCCTGCATAGAGATGCATGGGGCGGGTCTGGGAGGGGATTGGTTATCCCCTCCCAGCAATTTTTATCCGTCTGATACAGGGCATTCTTTGAATGCCCTGTATCAGTATGCAAAGGGAAGACACGTTGTCTTCCCTTCAAAAAATGATACCCGGCAGCTCGCCGGGTATCGTTTTTCTGATATGGTGGGTCAAAGATTGCATTCCGGCATCAGCTCGTCGGAGATGATGCCCAATATGCGCGCGAACGTCTCCACCTCTTCCGCAGAGAGACGGCCGTGGATGCGCTGCATCACCGTTTGGATGTAGCTTTGCATCAGACCGTTGTAGTTGTAATATTTCTCGGAGAGCATCAGGTGGTATTCGCGTCGGTCCACATCGGAATTTTCCTTTACGATGTAGCCCTTTTTGATAAGGTTATTGACCTTATACGTCGCGTTGGACTGTGAGATGCCCAGAAACTCCGCGAACTGGCTGATCGTCGGTGCATTCATCTGGTGAATGACCTCCACGGCAAACGCTTCCATCGCGGACAGAGAACCCTCGCGCTCCCGCACCAGCGAGAACAGACGGCGGAAAAATTCCATTTTGAATTTGTCGTAAACCTGCAAAAAATTGTCTTCCAACACGGCGCTCTCCCCCTTTCGATCTACAGACCCACTGTACATCAAAATCCACAGAAAGTAAAGTTTTTCAAAGCGATTCCGCAAAATTTCAGCTTGCGCCGGCGGCGGGCGGCGTTATTGCCGGGGTTCCTCGTCCTCCACGACCTCGCCGGTGGTCTCCACGGCGGTGGCTTCATCAACCACATCGCGCACGGCGGCCTTGACGTCCTTGACGAAGACGGCTGCGTAGATGACGGTGCAGAGATTTTGCAGGCCGTCGGCAATGAGGGAGATGCCCATGACGGTGGCAAGCACCTGCTGGCCGCTGAACGGGTCGAACACGAGCAAAAAGCCCATGACCATGCACACGCAGGTGAACAGCAGCGTGACCCACCAGGACGATGCGCCCATGCGGCGCGAGTCGATGGCCACCTGCAGCTTGAATACGCAGTCCACCAGAATGAACAGGCCGATCACCAGGGACAGAATGCCGACCATCGTGGGCGCGCGCCAGAGCAGCAGGGCGCCCACGATGACGGTGAACGCGCCGACGGCAAAGTCATACCGGACGGCGACGCCCTCGATGTCGCGCACGAAATACAGCACGATCTTCACCACGCCGAACGCGAGCGCAATGCCGCCCAGAATGCGGCAGATGGTCGTCATCGACGTATCCGGATTGCATACCAGCAGCAGACCGAGCACGAGGAAGAATACGCTCAGCAGCACGTAGGTCCATTTGATCCGCTTGAATACGTTCATAAAATGCCTCGCTTTCGCGTCACATGCCGAGGTCTTCGTCGATGAGCACGACTTCAATTTTGGCCATATCCATCATCACGCCCCAGAGCACCAGCAGCGCGTTGCAGCCGCGTCCGGCGGCGCGGCAGTCAAAGCAGCGGTCGTGCTTCTGGCAGGGCTGCTCGCCGGGGAAGCGCTTCATGTTCTGCACGGCGGCGGTGTTGCGCGCGCGGTGGAGTGCGGAGTCGAAATCGGGGCAGATTTTGTTCGTGCCCGCGACGATGTACACGGTCTTGCCGATGCCGTAGACCATGGCGGCGAGCCGGTTGCCGCGCCCGTCGATGTTCACGATCTCGCCGTCCTCGGAGATGGCGTTCGCGCTGCTGAGGAAGACCTTTGCGGCGAGCTCCCGGTCGAGTGTCTCGAAGCCGGGTTCGCGCCAGTGCCAGGATACCTCGTTGTTTGCCGTCAGCCGGTCGTAAAGGCCGAGCTGGTCGATCGTTTTGCTGCCGCCGATGCCGACGGTCGTGCCGCGGATTGCGCCGTCGAGATAATCGACCGCCTCCGCACCGGTCGCAAAGTGCGTCACTTCAAAGCCACGCCCGCGCAGGGAGCGAATGGTTTTTTCCAGATCCATAAATGTGACCTCCATTGTAAAATGATGCTTTTCTGAATTTATCCTATCATTTTCCGGTGTGCGCGTCAATTCACAATTGTATCTCCCGTGCGCGTTTGCTATAATGCAGGAAGAAGCAAAGAGGGAGAGATTGTAATGCAACTGCTCTATGCGCTCGAGTCCATCCGCACCCCGCTGCTCGACACGCTCATGGCGTGGATCACCGAATGCGGCGGCGAGCTGGTGTTCATGGCTGTGGCGATCACGATGTTCTGGTGCGTCAGCAAGGCCTGCGGCTATTACATGCTCACGGTCGGCTTTACCGGGACGATTTTGAACCAGTTTCTCAAGCTGGCGTTCCGGATCCCGCGCCCGTGGGTAAAGGATCCCGATTTCACCATCGTGGAAAGCGCCCGTGCCGGAGCGACGGGGTATTCGTTCCCCAGCGGCCACACGCAGAATGTGTTCGCCTCCTTCGGCTGCGGGATGCGCTGGACGAAGCGGACGGGACTGCGCATCGTCTGCGCCGTCATCGTCGTGCTCACGGCGTTTTCGCGCATGTACCTCGGCGTGCACACGCCGTTGGATGTGGGCGTGTCGTTCGGGATCGGGCTGGTGCTCGTCTTTGCGCTCTACCCGCTGTTTTCGCGCATCGAGGAGCGGCCGAACACGATGTACTGGCTCTTCGGCGTGATGATTGTGCTGAATCTGGCGTATCTGCTGTATGCCGAGCTGTGGCCGTTTCCTGCGGACGTGGACGCCGCGAATCTCGCGGAGGGGCGCAAGAACGCCTACACGCTGCTCGGCGCCGTCCTCGGCATGACGGGCGCGTATTTCATCGACCGAAAGTATGTCCATTTCGACGTGCGCGCCGTCTGGTGGGCGCAGGTGCTGAAGGTCGTGCTCGGCCTCGCGCTGACCGTTGCGCTGCGCACCGTGCTCAAAGCGCCGCTGCTCGCGCTGTTCGGCGGCCACAACGCCGCGCATCTGCTGCGGTATTTCATCATGGTGCTCTTTGCCGGCGGCGTCTGGCCGATGACGTTCCGGTGGTTTGGCCGGCTGGGGAAGAAAACCTGAAAATCCAGCGTCCGATTTGACTTGACGCCGGAACTATGATAGTATCTTTATGTTGACATAATACTTCAGAAAGGAATGCGTGCAGTATGGAACAGAACGCATTTGATCACAGCAGTGTCCTCGGCGCGCGGCTGTACCGCCTCACGCGCAGGGACTTGACGGCGCTGTGCGAAGCGCTGTGTGAGATTCTTGCGCGGACGGACGGCTACCATGGCGGCGTGCGTCCCGGCAACATCAGCTATGCCGGCGCGGACGCGGTCGCACTGGGCGACAAGGCGCGCGCCGGAACGCGCGACTGGAGCACCGAGGAGCTGGAGTTCATGGCACCGGAGGTGTTCTGGAGCGGCGATCTCGCGCCGTCGGCGGACGTGTATTCCATCGGCCTGCTTTTGTATGCGGGCGTGAGCGGCGGCAAGCTGCCGTTTTACCCGCAGGAGCATGAGCCGACGCCGAACGACCGCGCCGCCGCGCTGCGCCGCCGCATGAACGGCGAGGAGCTGCGTATGCCAAAGGGCGCGGGAAAGAAGCTCGCGGAAATCATCCGCAAGGCCACGCAGTACCGCGAGGAGGACCGCTATCCAACGCCGGCGGCGCTTGGTGCTGCGCTGCAGCAGTACCGTGCGGAGATGAAAAACAGCGCGCCCACCGCGCAGGAGATGTTTGAGAAACCGGAGCAGGAGCTGTCCGATGTGGAGCGCATGATGCTTGGCATCCTCGGCGCGAACGCTGCGGCGGACGAGCCGGAGGAAGAACCGGAAGCGGCAGAACCTGTCGGGGAAGCGCCGGAGGCGGCAGAACCCGTCCAGGAGGAAGCGACGCAGCCGGAAGTACCGGAGGCGGAGGAGCCGAAGGCCGCAGAGCCCGCGCCGGAAGAGAAGCCGGAGACTGCGCCGGAAGAGAAACCGGAACCTGCCCCGGAGACTGCTCCGTCTGCGGAAAAGAAGCCGGAGCCGAAGGATGACTGGAAGGGCAAGGAAGTCCACCAGAAGCCGAAAAAGAACAACCACAAGGGCGGCATCATCGCGGCGCTGGTCATCTGCGCTGTGGTGCTGGCCGTGCTGATCCTGCGGTCGCTCGGTGTGTTCGGCAGCGCAAAGCCCGCGCCGGCGCCTACCCCGGAGCCGACCCCGTCTGCGGAAGTCACGCCGACCCCGACGCCCACCCCGGAGCCGACGCCCACCCCGGAGCCGGAACCGAAGGTCTCTACGTATGAGATCGTCGTTTCGGATGCCTCATGGGAGACGGCGGAGGCTGACGCGGAAGCCAAGGGCGGCCATCTTGCCGTCATTGACGACGAAGCGGAGTTCCAGAAGGTTACCGCGCTTGCGGCGGAGCAGGGCGTCCGCTATGTCTGGCTTGGCCTGTACCGCACGGACAGCGGCGAGCTTGCATGGGTGCACAGCACTGAGTCCGGCTACTACAACTGGGCTGAGGGCGAGCCGTCCGTCCACGATACGAACGGCGCCGCCGAGGACTACGTCCTGCTCAGCAATCGGGACGGTACGTGGTACTATAACGACTGCATCGGCGACCCCGCTGGAAGCTATCCCCGCTTCTACAGCGGCCAGCTTGCGTATGTGATCGAGTACGAGGGATAAGTGCATAACGAGGAAAGAGCCGCCCAGCCGGGCGGCTCTTTTGCGGGGGAGTACATTTATATTCACAAAAATCAAAAATTAAGCTTACAAAATCC
Source organism: Oscillospiraceae bacterium (assembly GCA_018265835.1). Lineage (GTDB taxonomy): Bacteria > Bacillota > Clostridia > Oscillospirales > Oscillospiraceae > CAG-103. The sequence continues at coordinate 22,305 of JABLYK010000018.1, forward strand.
ACTGATTTTGACTTGAAATTTGCACTGATATGGCGTAATATAAAAAATAGAAGGAAAGGATTCGATGGGAAGGTGAACAGAAATGTCTATCACGAGGCAAAAGCGGGAAGAGATCAAGCGTTATCTTCTGAAGCATATCAGCCAGCAGGATCGGGACTATATTGCAAAAACGCAGGACGCCTATGGCATTTCCAAAACGACGGCTTACAACTACGTGCGTCAGCTTGCCGCGTGTGGTGCGATTCAGGTATGTGCGGACGGGATCTTTCCATATCAACTGGCCGCAACAAATCACCATTTTATCTATCATACTGCCGATCAGCTGGAAGAAGACCGCATTTTTGACCGCGATATTGCGCCGTTGCTCCAGAATCTCGATCGCAATGTGTTTGACATCTGGCGCTATTCGTTTACGGAAATGATGAACAACGCCATCGAGCATGCGCAAGCGGAAAGCATCGGCTGCAATGTGGTGCAAACCGCCTTGTTTACGGATATTATGATTATGGATGACGGCGTCGGCATTTTCAGTAAGATTCGCAACTATTGTGAGCGCTCCCTCGGTACTTCCATTACGCTGGATGAAGCTGTTGCAACGCTGTTTGCCGGGAAATTTACGACGGATCAATCCCGGCATTCCGGCGAGGGTATTTTCTTCACGTCCCGCGCGGTAGATGAATTTTTCATTTTATCCGAGGGGAAAATATTTGCACATGACGTTTTTTCAGAAGGAATGGTTCCGGACAATGACCCAGCGTTTCGCCGAGGTACGGTCGTCGTGATGCGGCAGGAAGATATTTCGAATAAGGATTTGAAAGAAATTATGGATCTATACTCTGACAGCGATCGCGGCTTTTTCAAAACGCAGCTTCCGGTTGCGCACATTTTCCCGAACCGTTACCCGGTCTCCCGCTCGGAGGCGCGGCGGCTCGGGGCGATGATTTCGAAATTTGAGGAAGTATCGCTCGACTTCTCCGGCGTGGAACGCATCGGTCAGGGCTTCGCGCATGAGCTGTTCGTTGTTTTTCCTGCGCACAACCCGAAGATTCAGCTTGCAACCACAAACGCCTGCCCGGAGGTGCAGGGCATGATCAACCGAGTCATCCACACGGTATAAAAACTACTCCGCCCAGCCGGGCGGAGTAGTTTATGAATGCAATTATAAGTTATGTCAACTTAAGGGCGAGGTATATCAAGAATATTTACTGAAGATAAGAGCTTAGACTGCTAACGTTCAAAGCGACACTATAAAATTATGTAAACAACATTATGTAAACTAAAAACGCAAAACAGCAGCGCCGGCTCGATTGGGCCGGCGCTGGTTCGATCTTACCACTTATTGATGACCTTTTCGGCAAACCCCGGGAGGTCTTTCACCTCCAGCACGGTGCCGTCGTCCAGGACGGCTTTGCCGGTGAAGCGGCCGAAGACCTGATGCTGGTCGGACTTGATGAGCTTCACATCCGTGCAGCTTGCGCGGTCGAGCACGGGCTGATACTGCATCTCAAACCGGCCGTCGTCGCTCGTGAATGTCCACGGCTGCAGGTAGTCCGGCGTGCGTTTGCCGCCGTCGCCGGGGATGTGGAACGTGACCTGACTGAGCTTGTGCGCCCTGCCCTTGTAAAACAGCATGTTTTCCGACGCGGCGCTCGTGTCGCCGAAGCCGTAGCCGATGTTGAAGCCGAACGGCTCGCCGTCCACGAGGCCGGAGGCGCTGCCCCAGTACCACGTGTTCTCATACGTCCACACGCCGCGCCCCCAGTCGAGCACGGCGAAGCTGTCCGCCGGGTCGAAGGTGTAGGTGCGGTTGTGGTAGCCGTAGGTGACAAAGCCGCTCGCGCGCATACAGTTGATCTTCTGGTTGTAGTAAAAGTGCCTGTCCTTTTGGAAGGGCGTGGCGATGACCATGGACTCCTCCGGGATACCGGTCAGCTCCACCTTCGCGTAGAGCGAACCCTCCGGGCCGAAGTTCTGCATCTGCGCGATAAGAATGCGTTTATCGCCCTCGTTTTTGAACAGGATGTTGTACTTTTTGCCGCCACTCTGCACATCGCCTCGCTCGCTCGTTTCGGGAAGCCCCACCTTGCCCATCGGGAATGCCGACATCGGGCTTTTCGTGATCTCCCACCCCTCGTCGAGATTCAGCAGGGAGATGGAGTCCAGCCCCATATAGCTGTTGTCCGCAATCGTGAGCGCAAGGGCGAAGCGCCCGTTGTTCACGCAGTAGTAGTCCCACTCCTTGATGCGCAGGGGATTGGCCCGGATGTCCGCCCGGCGGTAGACGGGCAGCAGCCGCTTGGCGTAGCCCGGCTCGGTCAGATTGCCGCGCTCGTCCAGCAGCGGGCGGCGCTCGGTGATCTCATGCTGGTTCATAGTCCGCGCTCCTTTCGTACCTGCCGGATGTCCCGCCCCGCGAACGGGAGCGCCTGATATTCGCCCTCCATGCGGGAGAGGATCTGCGGCGTGTAATTTCGGTGCAGCTCAACATCGGAGCAATTGGTGCTGATGATGGTGGTCTTGCCGCGCGTGAGGCGGGTGTTGATGAGCATATACAGTGCGCTCACGGAGTAGGGCGAGATCATCTCGGTGCCGAGATCGTCGAGGATCATCAGGTCGCAGCCGAGATACTGCTCCACGCGCGCGGCGGCCTGTTCGCCCTCTGGCGACAGGCGCTGGAACTTCGCCGTCTCGAACGCGCCGAGCGCAGCGCCGGCGGACTCATATGCCACCGAGTAGCCCCGCGCCGACACCACCCGCGCGATGCACGCCGAGAGAAACGTTTTGCCCAGCCCTGTGCCGCCCTGCAGCAGCAGGTTCGGCGAGCCCGGCTCAAAATCCTCCGCAAACGCGCGGCAGAACGCGAACGTCTGCGCCATCTGCTTGCGCGGGGAATCGCCCGGCGCGTCGTCGTAGAGCGTGAGGTCGAACCGCTCGAACGACTCGCCCTCCGATTGCAGCAGACTGCTGAGGTCGGCGGTCACCTCCGCGTTGTAGAGCTTCATCAGGCAGCGGCACGGCTGACCGCGCAGATATCCGGTGTCCCGGCAGTCCGGGCAGGTGAAAATTTCGTCCGTGTAGTCGATGGGCAGCCCGTATGCGGTCAGCAGCTCCGCGCGCTGCGCCTGCAGGTCGAGATTCTCCCGCTCCAGAGCGCGCAGCTCGTCCGTGGGGTCGCTGCCGTGGCGCATCGTCAGCCCCAGCAGCTCGATCATCTGCGCGCGCAGCGTGCCGTCAATGTCGCGCAGTCCGGGCACGCGGGCGTAGGCGTCAGTCTCACGGCGCTGCCGCTCCTGCGCATTGGCGGTTCTGCGCTGCTCTAATTTTTCCCGCGCGCGTGAAAGGTATTTTCCGTCGAGCGCCATGGCGGTCACTCCTTCTTCCGTTTTTGTTTCATCTCGCGCAGCATCTGCTCGGCGCGCGCCAGATCATTGCGCGGTGTGCTGCCGGTCTGGACGGCTGCGGCGCCGCGCCGTGTGCCGCCGCGCGGGTCGCCCTGCGCGATTTCCTCCGGCGTGTGCAGCCCCTTCTGGTGCCAGCTAATGAGAATTTTGTTCATATACGGCCACTTGAGCGCGCCGGTGCTCACCACCGTGCGGTCATACGCCTCGGCGAGCGCACCGTCCGAAAAGCCCATGTCCAGCCAGCTCTCGATGTATTTGCGCTCCGTCGGCGTGGGTGCGCGCCCGCGCACCTGTACGGTTTCCAGCGCCTGCGCCGCGCGTTCCTTGCGCTGCTGGCGGCGGGTGATGTAGGCCTTGACCTGCTCCGGCGTCAGCACCTCGTGCTGCGCCCAGACGTAGGCCTCCTTTTCGATCATGCGCATCGTCGGCACGCGCCCCGGCCCGTTCTCCGCGCGGAATTCCTCGAACACGTAGGTCACAAGCTCCATCAGCACGTCGGCGGGGAAGCCGAGGTAGTCGTACATCCCCAGCAGCGTGCGCGTCTCCGGCGTGGTGAGCTTGCGCCCATAAAGCTGCTCGGCGTGCATCCGCACGCCCTGAAACGCGGCGTCCTCCTTCGAGCGGCGCACGAGGTCTTCCGCCGTGTACTGCGGCAGCTCGTCCGCCGGGGGCAGGGGCGCCGCTTTCCGCGCGGAGACGAGACCGAGCCGCTCGAGCTTTGCCATCACGCCGCGCAGCGCCTGCTCCGTCAGCCCGACGGTCTCGGCGGTCACGGCGCGCCCGCCGGCGCGCTGCAGCGCCAGATATACCAGCGCGCACGCCCCGTCCTTTTCCAGCAGCAGCTTGTCGATCTCCTCCGCCGGAAGCGACAGGCATACGGGCCGCGCCAGCGTGTATTCGGCTTGTTCCATCGTTTGATTCCTCAGGTTTCTCTTTTGTTCATAGTAGTTTTAAATTTACAGCGGTATTATAGCATCAATTTTAACTTGTAGCAATACCGGTCTGTGTGCTATAATGCATCCGTATAACTATCAGAAGTCAAAAAAGTGCAAACACTTGTCAGGAGTCAGTCTATGCTCGAACTGCTATCTCCCGCCGGATCGCCGGATGCCGTGATTGCCGCGGTGCAAAACGGCGCCGACGCGGTTTACATGGGCTTTGGCGCGCACAACGCGCGCCGCAGCGCGGACAATTTCACAGAGGATGAGTTTGCAAAGGCGGTACGCTACTGCCACATCCGCGGCTGCAAGGTCTACGTCACGCTCAACACCCTTGTGGGCGACCGGGAGATGACGGCTGCCGCCGATCTGGCGCGCAAGGCGTCGGACTACGGCGCGGATGCGATTCTGGTGCAGGATCTCGGCCTGATGCGCGTGCTGCGCGAGGCCGTGCCGGATATTCCGCTGCACGCGAGCACGCAGATGAGCATTCACAACCTTGCGGGCGTGGAGGCCGCCGCTGAAATGGGCTTCACCCGGGCGGTGCTGGCGCGGGAGCTTTCGCTCGACCAGATTCGTGCGATTTCCAGACACGCGAGCATCGAGACGGAGGTGTTCGTGCATGGCGCACTGTGCTTCTGCCACTCCGGCCAGTGCTACATGAGCGCGCTGATCGGCCGGCGCAGCGGCAACCGCGGCGCATGCGCGCAGCCGTGCCGTATGCAGTACAGCATGGGCGGACGCATGGACGAGTATCCCCTCAGCCTGCGGGACAACTGCTTTGTGGATTATCTCCGCCAGCTCGAGGACGCGGGCGTCGCCTGCGCGAAGATCGAAGGGCGCATGAAGCGCCCCGAATACGTCGCCGTGGTGACGGATGTGTACGCCCGGTGCATCCGCGAGCGGCGCACACCCACCCCGGCGGAGCAGGAAAAGCTGGAGCTGGCCTTTTCCCGCCAGGGCTTCACGCAGGGCTACCTGCTGGGGCAGAAGGGACCGGACATGCTCGGAAAGCGCGCGGAGAACGACCGCGCGGCGGAAAAGATGTTCTCCGCCGCCCGCAAGGCCTACGCCGAGGGCGAAATGCGCCGCGTGCCCGTGAAGTTTTATGTCATGGCGCGGCAGGGCGAGCCGGTCATGGCCGCCGTGGAGGACCCCGAAAAGCACCGCGCCGTGCTGGCCGGCCCCGTGCCGGAGCGCGCCGAGCGTGCCGCCATGAGCGAGCAGAGCCTTGCCGGGCAATTTGCCAAGACGGGGGGCACCCCGTATTACAGCGCCGGCACCGAGTGCCGCATCGACCCCGATCTCTATCTCCCGGCGAGCGCGATCAACGACCTGCGCCGCCGCCTCATCACGGGGCTGAAGGAGGCGCGCGCCGCGCTGCCGGAGCGCCGGAGCCTGCCGGTTCCACCCCTGCCGCAGGGGAAAAATTACTACTCTGACCCCGCGCGCATCTATCAGGTGCTCTCCGCCGAGCAGATGACGCCGGAGCTGGCTGCGCTCAAGCCGAACTATCTCTATGTCCCGGTGGAGGTGCTTGGCGAAGCGCCGGAGCGCATCGAGCCGTTTGCGGCGCAGGGCACGCAGATCGTTGCGGTGCTGCCGCGCGTGGTGACGGACGATCAGGCGGAGGAGCTGGACGGGCTGCTGCGCACCGCGCGCGGGCACGGCGTACAGCAGGCGCTCGTCGGCAACATGGGGCACATTTTCTACGCCCGCCGCGCCGGGATGCAGCTTCGCGGCGATTTCGGGCTGAACGTGTTCAACTCCTACACGGAGGAGCTGCTGCGTCAGGCGGGGTTTCTGTCTGTCACGGCGTCGTTTGAGCTGCGCATGGCGCAGATCCGCGATCTCGCCAAGGCGGTGGACACGGAGATGCTCGTCTATGGCCGCCTGCCGTGCATGATTACCGAGCAGTGCGTCATCCGCAACAGCGCGGGGCGCTGCAACTGCCACATTCAAAACAACCTGACGGACCGGCGCGGCTCGGCGTTTCCCGTTGTGCGCGCGTTCGGCTGCCGCAATGTGATCTACAACGCGCATAAGCTCTATCTTGCGGACAAGCGCGAGGACTATGAGTCCGCCGGGCTTTGGGGCGTGCGCCTGCTGTTTACGACGGAGACGCCGCGCGAGTGCGTGGAGGTCGCCAAAAGCTACCTGGGGCTTACGGATTACCGCCCGAACGGGTTGACCCGCGGCCTGTATTATAGAGGAGTCGAATAACACCTTGAACATTGTTCTTGCATCTGGCTCGCCGCGGCGGCGGGAGCTGCTGGAAATGCTGAAAGTCAGCCCGATGAAGATCATTCCCGCCACCGGCGAGGAGCGCCCCGCGCCCGGCCTTGGGCCGGAAGAGACCGTCGCGGCGCTCTCGCGCCAGAAGGCCGGCGAGGTTGCGGCGAAATGCGCGCCGGAGGACGTCATTATCGCGGCGGACACGATCGTGTGGTTTGACGGGGAAATTCTCGGCAAGCCGAAGGATCACGACGACGCGGTGCGAATGCTCTCCGCCCTCTCCGGGAACGAGCATACCGTGTTCACCGGCGTCACTGTGTCGCGCGGCGCGGAAACATCCACGGAGGTGGAAGCGTCCAAAGTGCGGTTCCGCGCGCTCTCCGCGCGTGAAATCGAAGCCTACATCGCCACCGGCGAGCCGATGGACAAGGCCGGCGCTTACGGCGCGCAGGGCCGCGCCGCCGTGTTCGTCGAGGGCATCACGGGGGACTTTTTCAACGTCATGGGCCTGCCGCTGTGCAGACTTGGGAAAATGCTTGCAAAGCTGGGAGTCGAGCTCATTTGAACTGGAAAACATTTTTAAAGAAAAAAGGCGTCCGCATCGGCGCGCTCGTGCTGGTCGTGGTACTCATTGCCGCGGTCATCATGGGGAGCCTTGGCGGCCGGGCCGGATTTTTGACGAATCTGGACGGCGCGCTGCGCGAGCCGTTCCAGCAGGCCGCGGCCACGACCGCGAGCTGGCTGGAGAGCATTTATGGCTACATCTATAAATATGACCAGCTCGCCGCAGAGAACGAGGAGCTGAAAAACCAGCTCGCCGCCGCGCAGGCGGAAGCCCGCGAGGGGCGCGAGGCCACGGAGGAAAACGAGCGGCTGCGCACGCTGCTGGAGTTCAAGCAGCGCCACACGGACTTTGCGCTGGAATCGGCCAAGGTTGTGTCCTACAGCGCGTCCAACTGGTCGTCGATCATGACCATCAGCAAGGGGTCGGACGCCGGTATCGAGGTGGGCGACAGCGTCATGACCGAAAGCGGTGCGCTCGTGGGCCAGGTCATCGAGGTCGGCGGCAACTGGGCAACCGTCCGCTCCGTCATCGACGTGGATATGAGCGTCGGCGGCTACGTGTCGAACAGCGGCGCGACGGCCATGGTCGTGGGGGACTTCACCCTCATGCAGGAGGGCTGCGTGCGGCTCGGCTATCTCACCGAGGGCGTGAGCATTTTCTCCGGCGACACGGTGCTGACCTCCGGCAAGGGCGGCGCGTTCCCGGCGGGACTCGTCGTCGGCATGATAGAGGATGTGCGCACCGAGGCCGGCGGCCAGCAGGTCTATGGTGTGATCCGGCCTGCCTGCGATTTGAACGCGGTGGTGCAGGTGTTCGTCATTAAGGACTTTGAAGTGGTGGAGTGAGCCATGTGGCGTGATCTGATCCGAAAAGAAAAGCTGCGCCACGTCGCGCTGTGCGCGCTGTATCTGGTCGTGACGCTCCTGCTGCAGAATACCGTTTTTGCACGCATCCGCGTGTTCGGTGTGCGCGCGATGTTCGTGCCTGCTGTGGTCGTCGCCGTCGCCATGTTCAACGGCAGCGTTCCAGGGGCGGTGTTTGGCCTGTTCGCGGGCTTCTTCTGCGACATGGGCTACCCGGAGAACACCGTGCTGTTCACGGCGCTGTTTCCCGTGCTCGGCTTCGGCGCGGGCATGTGCGCGGAATATCTCGTAAACCGCGCGCTGCTGCCGTTTCTGAGCGTGAGCTTCGCCGCGTTTTTGCTCACGGCGTTTTGCCAGATGTTCCGGCTGTGGATTTTCCACGGCATGGCGTTCTGGCCGCTCATCGGCACGGCGCTGCTGCAGAGCCTCCTGTCTCTGCCGCTCGCCATTCCGTATTACTACATCAGCTGCGCCGCTGCCCGCCGCCGCGCGCAGCGCTGACCGCTTTCGCTTTCCCCTGAAAGGACTAGAAAAACCATGGAAAGACCCATCAGAACCGGAAGAATCACCGCGTTGGCCGCGATGCTGGCCGTGCTGCTCGTGATCTTCCTCGTGGCGCTGTATAAGCTGCAAATCGTGGAAGGCAACGCGTACTATGAGGAGAGCCGCAACACCGTGGCCTCTTCGCAGCGCGTGAAGGCTGCGCGCGGCAATATTCTCGACCGCTATGGCCGCGTGCTCGTGTCGAACACGAGCTGCAACAATCTTGTGTTCAACACCGACGACCTTTTTGAGCAGGACGACCCAAACGCAGTTCTGCTGCAAATGGTGCGCGCCGTGCGGGCCAGCGGCGATACCTATACCGACGAGCTGCCGGTGACGACGTCGCCCCCGTTCGAGTATACGGAGATGGACACCACCCAGAGCACGCAGCTCAAGGGCTATCTCAAATCCGTGAAGCTGGACGAGGACGCGAGCGCTGTGGAGCTGATGAGCGCCCTGCGCGAAAACTTTGAGATCGACAACAACTATTCCGCCGAGGATATGCGCATCATTGCCGGACTGCGCTACTCGATCAAGACCCGGTATATCGACGGGCTGTACCTGCCGGACTATACCTTTGTGAAGGAAGCGAGCATGGAGCTGATCTCCGCGCTCATGGAAAACGGCATTTCCGGCTTCGATGTGACCGTGGACTACGTGCGGCAGTACAATACGAACCTTGCCGCGCATCTGCTGGGCTACACCCGCGCGATGGATCCGGAGGACTACCAGAACGTCTATCGCACGCTGGGCTACCCCATGGACGCGACCGTCGGCAAGGAGGGCGCGGAATATGCCTTTGAAAAATACCTCCACGGTACGGACGGCGAGGCCGTCGTGACCAAAAACGCAGCCGGTACCGTTACCGGCACGATCTACACCGAGGAGCCGGTTCCCGGCAATAACGTGAACCTGACGATTGATCTCGATCTGCAGAGCGCGGCGGAAACCGCGCTTGCCAACGGGATTGAAGGGATGCGAAGCCGGCAGGCGGAGGAGGGCAACGCCAGCGACGACATTGCCAGCGCCGGCGCGGTTGTGGCGGTGGATGTGAAAAGCGGTGAACCGCTCGCCATTGCAAGCTACCCGACCTACGATCTTTCCACCATGTTTGACAGCGACAATTATAAGCAGCTGTCGAATGACAAAAATTCTCCGCTGGTGAACCGCGCGCTTCAGGGTCTGTATTCTCCCGGCTCTACCTTCAAGCCCTGCACCGCCATCGCGGGGCTGACCGAGGGCGTCATCAACACCGGCAGTACGATCACCTGCAGCGGCATCTTTACGAAGTATGAGGAGCAGGGCTACGCGCCGAAATGCTGGATTTACAGCTCCGGCGCCACCCACGGCGCCGACAATGTCACCGAAGCCATCCGCGACTCATGCAACATTTTCTTCTACACGGTGGGCGACAGCATGAATATCGACACGCTCGCACGCTACGCCGCGGCGTTCGGTCTGGGCGAATCCACCGGCATTGAGCTGCCGGAATCCACCGGCCAGATGGCGACGAAGAAGCTGAAGGAAGAGATCAACCATGAGGAATGGTATCTCGGCGACTCGCTGCAGGCGGCCATCGGCCAGTCGATCAGCCTGTTTACCCCCTTGCAGTTGGCAGAATACTGCGCCACGATTGCAAACGGCGGCGCGCGGCACTCCGCGTCCATCCTGAAATCCGTGCGCAGCTATGACTATACCGAGCAGATCTATGAGGCGGAGCACGAGGTGCTCAGCACCGTAGAGACCAGCGACTATAACTGGGCGGCTGTGCAGCGCGGCATGTACCTCGTGGCAAACGACCCGAGCGGCTCTGCGTACCAGACCTTCGGCGCGTATCAGATTCCTGTCGCGGCCAAGACCGGCACCGCCCAGCTCGGCGAAAATCAGGTCAACAACGCCATCTTTATCTGCTATGCGCCCTATGACGATCCGCAGGTTGCGGTTGCCGTCGTGGTGGAGCACGGCGTGTCCGGCTCCAGCGTCGCCTCCATCGCCCGCGATGTGCTCGACGCCTACTTCACCGTGAAAAACGTCAATGCCTCGGTCGAAACCGAGCTTTCCCTGCTGCCGTAGCCATTTGCACGCTGAACGACAGCATTTCCCGAAATTCCACCCAGAGAGGAGACTTCCCAATGAATATTGCGTTAATTGCCCACGACCGGAAAAAGGAACTCATGGTTCAGTTCTGCATTGCCTACTGCGGCATCCTGACCAAGCATGAGCTTTGCTCCACCAGCACCACCGGCAAGCTCGTCAGCGAGGCGACCGGCCTGCCCATCCATACCTACCTGCACTCCTCGCAGGGCTGCCAGCAGATCGACGCCCGCATCACCTACAACGAGATCGACCTCGTGCTGTTTTTCTGCGATGCGGAAAACGAGAGCGGCTTTGACGAGGTGAATAAGATGGCGCGCCTGTGCGACCAGCGTCAGATTCCGTTTGCCAGCAACGTGGCCACGGCCGAAGTGCTCATTCAGGGACTCAGCCGCGGCGATCTCGACTGGCGCGACATTGTAAACCCCAAAAAATAATCCGGCGACGCGGAAAGGCGCTGCCCCGAAGCGGGCAGCTTTTCGCGTTTGTGCCGATTTGGAAAGGACCCACACTTATGGACAAGATCAAACCGCGGACGCTGTCCGGCTTTCTGGAGCTGCTGCCGGAAAAGCAGATGCAGATGGAAAAAATGCTCGCCACCCTGCGCGAGACCTACGCGCTCTATGGCTTCACCCCGCTCGATACCCCGGCCATCGAGGCTGCCGAGGTGCTGCTTGCCAAGGGCGGCGGCGAGACGGAAAAGCAGATCTACCGCTTTCAGAAGGGCGACAGCGACCTTGCGCTGCGCTTCGACCTCACCGTGCCGCTGGCGAAGTACGTCGCTGCGAACTACGGACAATTGACGTTCCCGTTCCGCCGCTACCAGATCGGCAAGGTCTGGCGCGGCGAGCGCGCACAGCGCGGCCGGTTCCGGGAATTTTATCAGGCGGATATCGACGTCATCGGCGACGGTGCGCTCGATATCCTGAACGAGGCGGAAATCCCCGCCATCATCTATCAGACCTTCACGAAGCTCGGTCTGACGCGCTTTCGCATCCGCGTGAACAACCGCAAGGTCTTAAACGGCTTTTTCGCCATCCTCGGCCTGTCGGAGCGCGCGGGCGACGTGCTGCGCACGATCGACAAGCTCGACAAGATCGGCCCGGAGAAGGTGCGTGTCCTGCTCACGGAGGAGTGCGGTGTGCCGGGCGAGCGCGCGGATGAGATCCTCCGCTTTATCTCGGCGCCCGGTACGAGCGCGGACAAGCTCGCGTTCCTTGCGCAGTATCAGGGCAGAAACGATGTGTTCGACCTGGGGCTCAGCGAGCTGCGCACCGTGGTGGAGTATCTCCCGGCCTTCGGTGTGCCGGAGGAGAATTTCGAGATCGACCTCACCATCGCGCGCGGGCTGGACTACTACACCGGCACCGTGTACGAAACCGTCATGACCGACCACCCGGAGGTCGGCTCCGTGTGCTCCGGCGGGCGGTATGACAATCTGGCCGAATATTACACGAACAAAAACCTGCCCGGCGTCGGCATCTCCATCGGCCTGACCCGGCTGTTCTACGTCCTGCAGGAGCAGAACATGCTCTCGGAGCGCTTGCTTACCGCGCCCGCCGACGTGCTGATTCTGCCGATGACGGACGATCTCTCCGGCGCAATCGCGCTCGCAACCAAGCTGCGCGCCGCCGGACTGCGTGCCCAGCTCTATGGCGAACAGAAGAAGTTCAAGGCCAAGATGGCCTACGCCGATAAGCTCGGCATCCCGTTTGTCATCTTCCTCGGTGAGGACGAGCTCGCGCAGGGCAAGTGCTCGGTGAAAAACATGACCACGGGCGAGCAGCAGGCGGTCACGCCCGACGAGGCGCTTTTGATGCTGCGTACCGCGATTGATGCGCGCAACGCCGGTAAGGTCATTCAGGAATCCTGATATCCTGACGTTCAATCAAAAGAAAGGGAAGTAGGAGTTATGTTTCAGTCCCGTACCCACAATTGCAGCGAGCTGCGGCTCGAAAACGCCGGGGAGCGCGTGCGCATCGTCGGCTGGATGGAAAATGTCCGCGAAGTCGGGCAGAATTTTGCGTTTGTCGTCGTCCGCGATTTTTATGGCACCACGCAGGTCGTCATCGAGACCGAGGACATGATGCAGGTCGTCAAGCCCCTGAACAAGGAATCGACCATCGCGGTCGAGGGCGTGGTGCGCGAGCGCGCCAGCAAGAACCCCAAGCAGGCCACCGGCGACATTGAAATCGTACCGGATAAGATCGAGGTGCTCGGCCGCTGCCGGTACAACGAGCTGCCGTTCGAGATCAACCGCAGCCGCGAGGCGGACGAGGCGCTGCGCCTGAAGTACCGCTATCTCGACCTGCGCAACCCCGCTGTGAAGCAGAACATCATCCTCCGCTGCCAGGTGGTGGCCGCCCTGCGGCAGGCCATGACCGAGCACGGTTTTCTGGAGATCACCACCCCGATCCTCACGGCGTCGTCGCCGGAGGGCGCGCGCGACTATCTCGTTCCCGCGCGCAAGCATCCCGGAAAGTTCTATGCGCTGCCGCAGGCGCCGCAGCAGTTCAAGCAGCTGCTGATGACGGCGGGCTTTGACCGCTATTTCCAGATCGCGCCCTGCTTCCGCGACGAGGACGCGCGCGGCGACCGCAGCCCCGGCGAGTTTTATCAGCTCGATATGGAGATGGCGTTCGCCTGCCAGGACGACGTGTTCGCCGTGCTGGAGGACGTGCTGCCGCCGATCTTCGCCAGGTACGGCACGTACAACGTCGCGTCCGAAGCGCCGTTCCGTCGTATTTCTTTCCACGACGCGATGGAGACCTACGGCTCGGACAAGCCCGATCTGCGCATTGACCTCGTCGTGCAGGACATGACCGCGCTCGTGCAGGGCAGCGAGTTTGCGCCCTTCGCGGAGGGCAACACCGTCAAGGCCGTTGTGGTCGAAAATTGCGCCCTCGCGCGCAAGGCGGTCGATAAGCTCTGCGCCGACGTGGAGGTGCAGTCCGGCATGAAGCCCTACTGGTTCAAGGTGGACGAGCAGGGCAACTTCGCCGGCGGCATCGCAAAGTTCCTCACGCCGAACCACGACGCGATTGTCGAGGCCCTTTCTCTAAAACCCGGCTGCTTCGTCGGCGTGACGGCGGGCAAAAAGACCGCTGCGCAGAAGACGGCGGGCGTGCTGCGGAAGATGCTGGGCGCCGCCGTGCCCGGCCATATGGACAAGGAGCGCTACGAGTTTTGCTGGATCGTGGACTTCCCGATGTACGAGATTGGCGAGGAGTCCGGCGAGCTGGAGTTCTGCCACAACCCGTTCTCCATGCCGAACGGCGGTCTGGAGATTCTCGAAAAAGCCGAGCGCGGCGAGGTCGATCCGCTCGACATTTATGCCTACCAGTACGACCTTGTGTGCAACGGCGTGGAGCTGTCCTCCGGCGCGGTGCGAAACCACGACCCGGAGATCATGGTCAAGGCTTTTGAGCTGGTGCGTCTCGGCGAGGACGACGTGAAGGCCAAGTTCCCGGCCATGTACAACGCCTTCTGCTATGGCGCGCCCCCGCACGCGGGCATTGCGCCGGGCGTGGACCGCATGGTCATGCTCCTCGCGGGCGAGGATTCCATCCGCGAGATTATCCCGTTCCCGATGAACAAGAACGCGCAGGACGTCATGATGGGCGCCCCGTCCGAAGTGGAACAGAAGCAGCTTGACGAGCTGCACATCGCTATAACATCCGATTGACAAACGCTTCGCTGGTTTGTCAATCGGGCAGGATTACGCTGCGTTCAGCGCACGCGCGCCGCGCGCACGTTCTCTCCGCGAGAAGTATTTTTTCCGCCGCACATGTCGCCGGAAAAAATGATTGAAACTTCTTTCGCCGCCTCCGGGCGGCGAAACTCTGCGAGGCTTTTTCGACAAACGCTTCGCCGGGAAAGAATCGCGCGGAGACGGTTTTTTCAGAAAGGGGGGAATTTCATGCTTGCAACGATTCAGTCGCTCGGCTGCCGCGGCGTCGGCGGGTACGCGGTGTCGGTGGAGTGCTATGTGTCCAACGGCCTGCCCGGCTTCGACATGGTCGGCCTGCCGGACGCGGCGGTCAAGGAGGCGCGCGAGCGCGTGCGCTCCGCGATCAAGAACAACGGCATGAAGTTCCCGGTCAGCCGCCTGACGGTGAATCTCGCCCCGGCGGACACGAGAAAGGCCGGCACGGTGTACGACCTGCCGGTGCTGCTGGGCATCCTCTGCGCCACCGGGGAGCTGAAGCAGCCGGGCGCAACGGCGGCATTTTTCGGCGAGCTCAGCCTTGCGGGCGAGGTGCGCCCCGTGCCCGGCGCGCTGCCGATGGCGCTGGCCGCCGCGCGTCTGGGCGTGCGGGAGCTGTATGTTCCGGCGGAGAACGCGCCGGAGGCCGCCTTTGCCGACACGGTGACGGTGTACCCCGTGCAGAACGTGGCGCAGCTTCTGGCGCATCTGCGCGGCGAAGAGCGCATCCAGCCGGCCCGGCCGCCGGCGCTCACCGCGCGGACGGCGTTTCCCGTGGACTTCGCGGAGGTGAAGGCGCAGGAAAACGTCAAGCGTGCGCTGGAGGTGGCCGCCGCGGGCGGACACAACGTGCTGCTCATCGGCCCGCCGGGCGCGGGCAAGTCCATGCTCGCCAAGCGCCTGCCGACGATCCTGCCCGAAATGAGCCGCACGGAAATGCTCGAGACGACGGAGATCCACTCCGTTCTGGGGCTGACCGGGCATGAAAACCCGGTCGTTATGCAGCGGCCCTTCCGCGCGCCGCATCACACGGTCTCGCACGTGGCGATGGCCGGGGGCGGCACCGCGCTCAAGCCCGGCGAGATGAGCCTTGCGCACAACGGCGTGCTGTTTCTCGACGAGCTGCCGGAGTTTGACCGCAACGTGCTGGAGACGATGCGCCAGCCGCTGGAGGACGGCTGCATCACGATTGCGCGCGCGAGCGGCTCGGTGACGTATCCGAGCCGGTTCATGCTCGTGTGTGCCATGAACCCCTGCAAATGCGGGTGGTACGGCCACCCGTCCGGCCGCTGCCGGTGCTCGGCAAGCGAGGTGCGCAAGTACCATGCGCGCATCTCCGGCCCGCTGCTCGACCGTATGGATCTCATTGTCGAAGTCCCCGCGCTGGAGTTTGAGGAGCTGTCCGCCAGGGCGGGCGGCGAAACCTCGGCGGAAATCCGCGCCCGCGTCAATGCCGCGCGGGATGTTCAGCGGCAGCGCTTCGGCGCGCAGGGCGCGGAGTCCAACGCGCACATGGGCCCGCGTGAGCTGGGCGAATACTGTCGCCTGTCCCCGGATTGCGAAACGCTCATGCGTCAGGCGTTTGACCGCATGGGGCTGACCGCGCGCAGCTATGACCGCATTTTGCGCGTGGCGCGCACGATCGCCGATCTCGACGGCGCGGAAAGCATCGGCCCAGCGCATCTCGCCGAGGCCATCCAGTACCGCACGTATGATTTCACGGTGGACGAGGGCTGAGCGCCGCCGGAGTGTTGACAATGCGCCGCCGGGGGTGCTATCATAATTTTACCTTTGATTCAGAAAGAAAGAGGGCGTCTTTATGGACGATCAAAACCGCTATCAGGGCGGATATGACCCGTACCCGCCGCGGAAATCGCAGCCTGGCAAGGGCGAGGCGACCACGAGCATGATTCTCGGCATCGCGTCGCTGGCGTGCTGGTTTTTCGGCTATACGGTCATCGGCTCTGTCATTCTCGGCATCATCGGTCTGGTGTATGCCTCCAAGGCCAAACAGGCCGGAAACCAGAGCGGCACGCGCACGGCGGGCTTTGCCTGCTCGCTGATCGGGCTGATCGGCGGCTGCATTGCGATCGTTGCGCTGATCGTGCTCAGCGCCGTGTTCGGTGCGGCGTTCGGCTCCATGTTTGGAATTCTTTCCGCGATTTGAGCCTCATCCCGCTTGTCGGAAAAGGGCGTCCAAAGGATGCCCTAAGTCTGTCAAAAAAGCAAAGCTTTTTTGACAGAAGGAGATTGCGCTTCGTTCAGCGCACGCGCCAGAGGCGCGCACGTTCTCTCCGCGAGCAGTATTTTCTCCACCGCACATCTCGCCGGAGAAAATAATTGAATTTCCTTTCGCCGCTCCGGCGGCGAAACTCTGCGAGGCTTTTTTGACAAGCTGAGGGCATCCAAAGGATGCCCTTTCGTGTGCTCCCATTTGAGTTTTCGTAAAGGACGATAAACAGCATGAATGACATTTTATTGCTCAAGCCCGGCGAGATCTTCCTCAAGGGGCTGAACAAGCACTATTTTGAAGAAAAACTGGTCAATAACCTCAAGCGCCGGCTCAAGCCCATCGGACGCTTTAAGGTCACGTCCCTGCAATCGACGATCTACGTCGAGCCGCTGGACGGCGAGGCTGATCTTGACGCGGCCATGGAGGCCGTGCAGCAGGTGTTCGGCGTGGCGACGATCTCGCGCGCGGCGGCCTGCGAAAAGGACAAGGACGCGATCACGGAGCTGGCCAAGACGTACCTGCACGACGCGATGACCGCCGCAAAGACCTTCAAGGTCGAGACGAAGCGCTCGGACAAGCGTTTTCCCATGACGAGCATCGAGCTGTCGCAGTATGTCGGCGGGGAGCTGGCCGAGGCATTTCCCAACACGCGCGCGGAGATGCACGACCCGGAGCTGGTCGTACATCTGGAGGTGCGCGAATATGCGGCGTATGTCCACGCCCAGCCGGTGCCCGGGGCGGGCGGTATGCCCGTCGGCTGCAACGGCAGCGCGGTCACGCTGCTCTCCGGCGGCATCGACAGCCCCGTGTCGTCGTATATGATTGCAAAGCGCGGCGTGCGGCTCGTGCCGGTGCACTTTTTCTCCTTCCCGTATACGTCGGAGCTGGCGAAGGAAAAGGTGCTCGACCTGGCGAAGCTGCTCACGGCGTATACCGGCCGCATGACGCTGCAGATCGTCCCGTTTACGCACATTCAGGAGGAGATCCGCCGCCAGTGCCCGGAGGAATACTTCACGCTCATCATGCGCCGCTTCATGATGCGCATCGCGCAGAATATTGCGGAGCACAACGACTGCAAGGCGATCGTCACCGGCGAAAATCTCGGTCAGGTTGCGAGCCAGACGATGGAGGCCATGGCCTCCACGCAGGCGGTCACGAACCTTCCGGTGCTCCAGCCGCTGATCGGCATGGACAAGGCGGAGATCATCCGAATCGCCCGGCGCATCGGCACGTTCGACACTTCCATCCTGCCGTATGAGGATTGCTGCACGGTGTTCACGCCGCGCCACCCCAAGACGCACCCGGTCGTGGCCGACGTGGCGCAGGCGGAAAGCGTGCTCGATATCGACGCGCTCGTGCAGGAAGCGATAGACGGAATAGAAAGGATTCGGATCGGATATGAATGCTGAAATCATTGCGGTCGGCACCGAGCTGCTGCTGGGCGAAACCGTGAATACGGACGCTGCGGACGTGGCGCGCCTGCTCTCGGAGCTGGGCATCAACGTCTATTGGCAGACCGTCGTGGGCGACAACCGCCAGCGTCTGGAGCAGGCGGTGGCGCTGGCGCGCACGCGCGCGGATATCATCATCACCACGGGCGGGCTTGGCCCCACGTGCGACGATTTGACGAAGGAGGTCGTGGCCGGGGCGTTCGGGCTGAAGCTCGTGCTGAACGAAGCGGAGGAGGCGCGTCTGCGCGGCCTGTACCGCGAGCGCAACAGTTATATGACGGAAAACCATCTCCAGCAGGTCATGCTGCCGGAGGGCTGCACCGTGCTGCAAAACGACTGGGGCACCGCGCCCGCCTGCGCGTTTGAAAAGGACGGCTGCCTCGTCATCATGCTGCCCGGCCCTCCGCTGGAGTGCGGCCCGCTGCTGGAGCACCGCGTGCGCCCGCTGCTGGAGGCGCGGTCGGACAGTCTCATTCTCTCGCACAGCGTCAAGATTTTCGGCATCGGCGAGGGCACGATGGAGTACCGCCTGCGCGCCCTCATGAATGAAATGACGAACCCCACCCTTGCGCCGTATGCCAAGGAGGGCGAGTGCCTCGTGCGCGTCACGGCAAAGGCCAAAACCGCTGCGGAAGCCGAGGCGATGATTGCGCCGTGCGTTGAGCGCGTCAAGGAGGAGGTCGGCGAGTTCGTCTATGGCGTGGATACGCCGGATATCCAGACCTGCGCCATGGAGCTGCTCCTGCAGCAGGGCAAGACGATCGCTGTCGCCGAAAGCTGCACCGGCGGCCTCGTCGGCGATCTGATGACGAACGTGCCCGGCGCGTCCGGCGTGTTCAAGGGCGGCGTCATCGTGTATACGGACGAGATGAAAGCGCGTCTGCTCGGCATCGACCCGGCGTATATCGCGCAGCACGGCGCCGTCAGCCGCGAGGTGGCCATCGCCATGGCGGAGCGCGCGCGCCAAACGCTCGGCGCCGATCTCGCCCTGAGCGTCACCGGCCTTGCCGGGCCTGCGGGGGACGGGGTGCACACGGTCGGCACCGTGTTCGTCGCGCTCGCCGCGCCGGAGGGGACATACGTCCGCCGGCTGTATAAGGACAAGTGGGGCCGCGAGCGCATCAAGCACGCCGCCGCCAACCACGCCTTCGACATGGTGCGCCGTTATCTCACCGGCCTGCCTGTCGAGTTCGACGAAACCTGCTGAAATTCCACCGCCCTGCGCAGCCTTCGCTGTGCAGGGCGGGTCCGTTCAGAAGCGTGCAGAGACATCAAGAAAGGTTTACAGAATCATGGGACACTTCGGATTTTCCTACATCGGCCTGCTGTTTCTGGTTCTGTTGATGGTGCCAAATCTGATTTGGACGCGGTACAAGCCGGCGGACTATTCGGCGGCGGGCGAAAATCGTGTGCTCGCCGCGCTGGAGCGCGTGGGCGAGGTCTGCACGGTGTGCACTGCGCTGCTGTTTTCCGATACGAACCCGCACGGGTGGTCGGCGTGGTCGTGGTGGCTGGTTGCTGCGTGCGGATGCATGGCGCTGTACGAAGTGTGGTGGGTCCGGTATTTTCGCAGCAAAAAAACGCTGGCGGACTTTTATTGCAGTCTGCTCGGTGTCCCGGTCGCGGGGGCGACGCTGCCGGTGGCGGCGTTCTTTCTGCTGGGGATCTATGGCCGCGTCGTCTGGCTGATGCTCTCGGCCGTCATCCTTGGCATCGGGCACATCGGCATTCACCTGCAGCACCAGAGTGCGCTTGACGGATAAAAGAATCCCGCGCCGGATGGTATGTATGAATTGCACCCCATTTGTTAGACAGTATGATATACTATCTAACAAGTGGGG
>JABLYK010000019.1 GCA_018265835.1 Oscillospiraceae bacterium
AGACCGCCTTGTGACGCTTCATCTTCTCTCTGTTCGGTTTTGAAGGTGCAGAGAATTAACCTTGAGCACCATTAGCTCAGCTGGTAGAGCACCTGACTCTTAATCAGGGTGTCCAGGGTTCGAGTCCCTGATGGTGTACCACCCATTGGATGTGTGGTACACATCCAATGGGAACTTTCCCCTTGACAGGTGCCCATTTTTATAGTAGTATTTGGTGTAAGCCATTTACCGTAGTTGGTGTTTTTAACGGTGAGGGTCCACCCGTTCCCATTCCGAACACGGAAGTTAAGCTCACCAGTGCCGACAATACTTGTCTGGAGACGGACCGGGAAGATAGGTCAATGCCAACACAAAGGATTCGCTTATGCGAATCCTTTGCTTATGCCTCCTTAGCTCAACAGGTAGAGCATGCGGCTGTTAACCGCAGGGTCGTAGGTTCGAATCCTACAGGGGGCGCCAACGATATTGCCGTCACTCCGGTGGCGGCAATCTTCGAATATGGGCCTTTAGCTCAGCTGGTTAGAGCAACCGGCTCATAACCGGTCGGTCCCGGGTTCAAGTCCCTGAAGGCCCACCAAATATTATGACATATAGGGGAATAGCTCAGTTGGTAGAGCGACGGTCTCCAAAACCGTAGGCCGAGGGTTCGAAGCCTTCTTCCCCTGCCATGAAAAGCCTGAACGCAGTTGCGCGTTCAGGCTTTTTGTCGTTCTCAGGACAGAATGTATCATTCAAGATGAAGATCCATGTTCGCTTCGCTCTTGGGGACAAAGAACAGGAGACAGGGACGCAAACCAGTTTCGGCGCACTTTCGGAACAGACAAATCGTTGATGCAGGCACTCGAACGTTCGGGTGCTTTTTTTGCAATTGGCTGGAAGAAAGCATGACTCGGCTGCCTGCACTTGGCTTGCTATATAAAAATTTTGAACGTTAATTAATAAACATCATTATTTACTTGACAAAATGAAAGCTGCCGCTATAATTTAAAACATAACTATATTTGAAATGTTAATTTCAAATATGAAATGTGAAGAAAAACGCAAGGCATTTCCCCCGGATTCAAAGAAGAGCTAAGATTCAAAACAGACCATCAACCCTGAACCTTTTTTGTAAATGAATTTATAAAAGAGACCACAAAAAAATAAAATTAAGGAGATGTAAAGAAATGAAAAGAATTGTGGCGCTGTTTCTGACAATTGCAATGTGCTTTACCCTTGTTGCATGTAGCGGAAATGAGACGAACAAAGGCAGCGAAGGCACGGGCGACAAGGTCACAACCCTTCGTCTGGCGCTGGTCAACACGGTTGGTACCCCCATTTATGAAGCGACGGAATGGTTTGCAAACCGGGTCAACGAGCTGAGCGACGGCAAACTCCAGATCGAGCTTCTGGGCGGCGGTATCCTCGGCGACTATACTGCGACCTTCAGTGAAATGGTCAACGGCACGCTCGATATGTGCTGGGACTCCGTAGTTGCGGACTACGACCGTTCGCTTGAGCTGATGGCAGCCCCCTATCTGGTTACGAACTGGGAGCAGGTTAAGGCGGCCTATAATACCGAATCCTGGCTCGGCAAGTACTGCGCGGATCGCTATCTGGCGCTGGGCGTCAGAGTTCTGGGCTATACCCCGGGCGGCTTCTTTGGCGTTGCCGGCAACAGCGTTGGCAATGTTGATACGCTGTTCGACCTGAACGTCAAGCAGGATGCTGTCTGCCGCGTCCCGCCGATGGACATCTCCATTAAGACGATGGAGGCTATGAACTACAGCACCACGACCATCAACTACTCCGATCTGTACACCGCGCTCCAGACTGGCGTTGCTGACTGCTGGATGGGCGGCAGCGTTTCCACCAACTACGAGAACTTCCGCGACGTTATCAAGTACTATGTTGCATACAACTACATGAACGAGATCTACCCGCTGAGCATCAGCGAAGCTACCTGGAGCAAGCTGTCCGAAGAGTTCCAGAACATCCTCGTTCAGGCCGGTAAGGAAGCGACCGAGCATGCGTATGAGATTCAGTACTCCTGCTACTATGATTACTTTGACAAGCTGGAGGACGCGGGAATCACTGTCATTGAAGGCACGGACGAGCAGATTGCTGCAATTGCAGATCATGTCCGCGAGTATGCATGGCCCACGCTGGAAGCAGTGTGCGGTGCAGAGGTGATGCAGGAGCTGCATGCATTTGCAGACGAAATGAGTGCAATTGGAGGATAATCCCATATAAACCCTGATATGGTGATTTGGTAATCGACAGGGGAGTTTACTCATGGAAGATAGCAAAAACTTTTTTGAATCACTGAGGCACAGCTATGGATGGCGCGGCACGATCACAGGTTTTCGCTGGATCGAGGCCAGCATCGTGTTCGCCATCACAATGCTGGTTTTTATCAACACTTTGTGCAGATACATCTTTAAGATCAATCTTGCATGGATCGAAGAGATCCTGCTGATTACGGCGATGTGGATGTACTTCATCGGCGGTATGCTCGGCGCGGAAGAGCAGAGCCATATCAGTGGCGACCTCATCACCGGCAGCCTGCGCAATCGCTCGGCAAAGAAATGGCTATTGTTCTTTGTCAATCTGCTCAACACGGCCATTTGCGGATATTTCGCGTATCTTGCCGTAATGTACTGCATTCAGCAGACCAAATTTGGTGTGACGACTGCGGTGTTGAGATGGCCGAAGAGCACCTCGCAGTATGCGGTGGCGTTTGGCCTGTGCGGTATGTGCTTCTTCTGGCTGATTTACACGCTGCACTATCTCACGGAGAAGCCTGAACGCATTCCCATACACGAAGATCTGCTGACAGCGGAGGAGACTCCGTCTGCGGACGCTGTGGAGCCGGATGCGGAAGACAGTCAGGAGGAGAAAGAATGAGTACCGGATTAATACTTGGCTTAACCGTCTTGATTCTGATGATCCTGATTGTCATCGGAACGCCGATGCCGGTTGCATTTGGCTGCTGCATCGTGTTTCTGGTGGCTACGCTCAAGATTCCCGTCGCCAGCCTGATTAACACGGGATATGCGCAAACCGGCAGTTACATCCTGCTTGCGATGCCGCTGTTTGTCATCGGCGGCGCGCTGATGTCCAACTCTCGGATCGGCGAAACGATCGTTGACTGGTTCGAGTGCCTGCTGGGGCGCGTGAAGGCATGTCTGCTTCCGGTTGCGTCTGCGGCGTTTGCGCTGTTTGGCGCAGTATCTGGTTCGGGTATGGCAGTTCTGAGCTGCCTTACCCCGATCCTGTATCCCCGCATGAAGGAAAAAGGCTACCCGAGGGAGACGGTTGCTGCGCTGCTGTGCTGTGCCGGGCCGCTTGGCCTGCTGATTCCGCCCAGCCTTGCGCAGGTCGTCTATGCGTGGTCTGCAAATGTGTCGGTTCTGTCGTGCTTTCTTGCGATCGTTACGCCGGGCTTGCTGCTGACGCTGCTGCTGGCCATCGTAACGCAGCAGATTGCGCTGCGCAAAAATCCTGCGCTTGGCGTCGTCACGGAAAAGGAGCCGCCCCGCGTATATTGCAGGCGGCTTGGCACCACGACCGTCAGATCCATCCCCGGATTGCTGATGCCGGTGATCATTCTTGGCGGCATCTATTCCGGAATCATGACGACCACGGAATCGGCTGCGGTTGCAGCGGTTTACGCGATGTTCATTGCCGTTGTGGTGTATCGTGAACTCAAGTTCAAGAAGCTGGTCAATCTGATGGCAGACGCGGGCGTGACCACCGGCGTTATCATGCTGAACGTGTTTTTCATCATGATCTTCAGCCGTCTGCTGCTCGACGCGGGCATTAAGGACATCATTCTGAATATCCTGCTGGCTGTGTCCGACAACAAGATGGTAATCATGTTGATGATTAACATTTTCATGATTATTCTTGGTATGCTGATGGATGACGGCTGCGCGAACATTCTCTGCGCAACGATCCTGGTACCGGTCATCGTTGAGCTGGGAATCAGCCCGTATCATTTCGCCGCAATCCTTGGCGTGAACCTCGGCATGGGCAATATTACGCCGCCTGCAGCGCCGTTCCTGTACATGTCCTCCAGAATTACAGGCGTTCCCGTGAAGTCCATGCTGCGAGATGTGATGCTGATTCTCCTGCTGTGCTATTTGCCGGTGCTGATTATCACCACGGTGTGGCCGGACTTCTCGCTGTGGCTGCCCAAGCTGGTTCTTGGCGATAAGTTTACTATGTTCTGATTTGGAAATCACTGCGCTTCCCGTTTTGTTGCGTCATGGTTTCCGGCACTCAGAATCACTTGCATGACACAGCAGCAGAACACTTCTGCTGCTGTGTTTTTTTTAGACATAAAACTTCACGTGACTTTGCAGCACGCCACGAAAACAGGCAAATGTGGATGCGCGTGAAGTTTTGTGCATCCTTTCCGGTTGCCCCGAAAGGGCGGGGAAATGGCACATTTACAGTTTGCTATGCTTTTTGCATAGCAAAAAAGCAGCACTGCTTTATGCAGCGCCACTTTTCACGCAAGAACCGGTAATTCATTTCGCGGCATACCGAGCCGCAGGGAGATGGAGCGGGAGGATTGCAGCAGCATCTGGGTTAAACGCTCCTTGGAGCCGTCCTTGTAATCGCTGATGCCGCCTGTAATCCCAATTGCAGCCACGCAGTGCATTTCGTGGTTGAAGATCGGGGCGGCCAGGCAGCCGATGCCGACGGAGAACTCCTCGTTGTCTTCGCTATACCCGCGTTTTCGAACCATGTCCAGCTCCGCCATGAAATCCGCCTGGTTGCTGATCGTATTCGGAGTAGACTTGTCAAAAACGGTGTTCTGAATCAGGTATTCCCGCTCATGAGGGGCCGCAAATGCAGCGAGCACCTTTCCGGCCGCGCTGATATTGAGGGGCAGGACGCTGTAAAGCGCCGTGTAGAGAATCACCGGGTTCGGCGGCAGGATCTGCTCAATATAGGTGACGTTAAAATCCCGGAGCACGCCCATTTGCACCACCTGCTTGCTGTTGAGGGCAAGGTTGTACAGCTCCGAATGTGCGATTTGGCGCAGATCGTTGATGTAGGTCATCCCGTTGACCAGAGAGAGGATTTGAAATCCCAGATGGAAATGTCCGAGACGTTGGTTATCTTCTTCCAGATAACCGCGGGCAACCAGCTGCTTTACAATTCGAAAGACCGATGTGTAAGGGATCTGGAGATCAGCGGCGATCTGCTTAATACTGGCGCAATCCCTTGCCTGAGCGATGTACTCTAAGACGTTCAAAGCGCGGTCCACGGCAGGAACAATAGGCTCTGTTGTGTTGGACATTTACAAAATTCCTCAATTTCTATAATCTGTACAGCTATTATTATACTTTTTTACCATAATATATTTCCACTGTCAAGGGGTGCAAGCATCACAAAAGCGGACCAATTTTTCTGGCGTTGCTGATGTTTTCGTATTTCTCTATATTGACAAAAAAGTCAATGTTGCTATAATTGAATTCAGATTAGAAATCGCGATTCCATATTTGAAATTACTGCGCCGGTTTGGTCAGTGCGGAAACAAAATAAAAATTGTGGAGGTATCACAATGTTAAGAAAACCCATTGTAGGCATTATCGGATTTTCTGACGGAGACCCGGAAGTGCATGAAGAACTCAAAGACGTCGTCCAGGCACAGGTGGATGTGATCGAGGCGGAGCTGCGCAAGAGCGGCGAGGTCGAAGTTCTTGTTGCGGACAAGCTGGTTGCTTCTGAAAGTGATGCAAAGGAACAGGCGATGCTCCTGCGCGAGAAGGGCGTTGACGTCACCGTTTTCTCGTATGGCGTCTTTGCGTTCCCCAACTTTTCTGCAATCGCTGCCAAAAATGGCAAGGGACCGTTCATTCTGGCGGCAAACCTCAATCCGGACTGGCCGGGCATGGTGGCGATGCTGGCTGCGGGCGGCGCGCTGAACCACCTTGGCATCAAGCATTACCGCGTAGCCGGTGATTTCAGGGATCCTGAGGTGCTGGGTAAGCTGCTGCGGTATGCAAAGTGCGGCTATGTTGTCTCTGCGCTCAACGGGCAGAAGTACGGCCTAATCGGCGGCCGCAGCCTGGGCATGTACAGCGCTGTGGTCAGTATGCAGGACTGGCAGAAAATTTTCGGCGTCGATGTGGATCATCTGGATCAGTCCGAGATCCTGCGGATCGGGGAAACGATCCCTCAGGCGCAGGTGGACAAGGCCATGGCTTGGCTGGAAGAGAACGTGAAAGCAATTCATTACGACGGGAAGCAGCTTACCCCCGAAAAGCTTGCACTGCAAATCCGCCACTACGAGGCCGTAAAACAGATTATCAAAGAGCACAATTACGATTTCGTCGGTGTGAAGTGCCACTATGAAATGAGCCGGCACTATTGCACGCAGTGCATCAGCGCAGCTTTCTGCAACGATCCCTATGACTGGGACGGCCCCAAGGAGCCGGTCGCCTATGCCTGCGAGGCCGACTGCGACGCGGCGCTGACCATGCAGATCCTGAAGCTGCTGACGCACGACCCGGTTATTTTTATGGACGTTCGTCACTATGATGCGGAAAATGACGTGATGGTCTTCTGCAACTGCGGTTCCCAGTCCACCTATTATGCGGCGGCGAGCGACGACTATCGGGAAAATCTGAAAAACGTTTCCCTGTATCCGGCGCTGAATATTTATGCCGGCGGCGGCTGCCACGTCAACTGCATGACGCATCCGGGCACAGCGACGATCGCCCGGCTGTGCCGCAAGGAAGGCAAATACCGCATGACCCTGATTCCGGCGGAGTTCGTGACGCTGCCGGAGGAGAAGATGGCAGAGACCACGCTGGAATGGCCGCATGTGTTTGCGAAGCTGCCGTTTGACCACAACATTTTCCTCAATGACTTTGACGCCAACCATTGCCATGCCGTTTATGGCGACCACCTGGAAGAGCTCAAGATCATCTGCAGCATGCTGAACATTGACTATGAAGTCATGGGTGAAGCAGCTGCCTGTCAATAAAGGCCGGAGAGGCTCCGAAAAAACAGCAAGGAGGCATGTTTATGCGAGTTTCTGAGCATCCCATTCTTTCGGATTTCAAAAAAGGCCGGCTCGTCACCTTCGAATATGACGGGACGACGCTGGAAGGCTACGAAGGCGAACCCATTGCCATGGCGCTGAAAGCCAACGGGATTGAAATCCATCGTTACACAACCAAGCTGCATAAGCCCAGAGGAATCTTCTGTTCCATCGGCCGCTGCACGGACTGCGTCATGGTTGTGGACGGCGTCCCCAATGTACGTACCTGCATGACGGCGCTGAAAGAAGGCATGAAAGTGCAGACGCAGTACGGCGTATCTGCCAAGAAGGAGGATGACGAATGAAACGTTACGATTTGGTCGTCATCGGCGCCGGCCCGTCCGGACTTTCTGCAGCGATCGAAGCTGCGTCCCATGGCCTGAACACGATCGTGTTTGACGAGAACGCCAGACCGGGCGGACAGCTTTTCAAGCAGATCCATAAATTTTTCGGCTCCAAAGAACACAAGGCAAAGATCCGCGGCATTGACATCGGCGCAAAGCTGGTGGCCGAGGCCGAAGAGGTTGGAGCCAAGGTGGTTCAGAATGCCACGGTCATGGGCATTTTTCCGCACAAGGACATCTCCGTCATGGTAGACGGCGAAGTATATACCTGCAAGGCGGACAACATCATCGTTGCAACCGGCGCCTCTGAGAACACGCTGGCGTTCCCCGGCTGGACGCTGCCCGGTGTGATGGGCGCAGGCTCGGCGCAGACGCAGATGAATTTGTACGGCGTTATGCCCGGACAGCGCATTTTGATGATGGGCTCCGGCAACGTGGGTCTGGTCGTGGGCATGCAGCTCAAGCAGGCCGGGTGCGAGCTGGTGGCCGTGGTGGAAGCGGCGCCCCGCATCGGCGGCTACGGCGTACACGCTGCAAAGCTTGCGCGCACCGGCGTACCGTTCTACCTCAAGCACACGATCCTGCGCGCAGAGGGCGAGGATCATGTCAAAAAAGCCGTGATTGCAGAAGTCGGCGACGACTGGAAGCCCATCCCCGGAACCGAGAAGGAATTTGACGTTGACACCATCTGCCTGGCCGTCGGGCTTTCGCCCATGTATCAGCTGGCCATGACCGCGGGCTGCAAGCTGGTGGACGAGCCGATCAACGGCGGCGTACATCCCGAGGTGGACGAATATGGCGCAACCAGCGTCCCCGGCGTGTTCTGCACCGGCGACCTGGTTTGCATCGAAGAAGCCAGTTCGGCCATGGTCAAGGGGCGCATTGCCGGCGCGGCCGCAGCGCTGCGCGCCGGCTATCTCACCGAGGAAGAACATGCGGCGATCCATAAGAAATACAAGGACTCGCTGAACCAGCTCCGGCAGGGCATGTTCTCTGGGAAAAACAAGGGGAACCCCAACATCAAAATGACGGCAGAGGGGATCCCGCTTTCTGACAGCCTGTTGACGCACGGCTATCTGAAGGAGGAGGAAGTCCGGAACTTCCCGGGCTATTCCCATCAGGCGGGCGGCTTCCATCCGGTGGTGGAGTGCACGCAGAACATTCCGTGCAACCCGTGTCAGGACGTCTGCCCCAAGCATTGCATCACGGTGGGCGATCAAATTACCGCGCTTCCGACCGTGCATCCGGAGATCGAATGCATCAACTGCGGGATGTGCGTAAGCTCCTGCCCGGGTCAGGCGATCTTCCTGATCAATGAAGACTTTGAGCCTGGCTACAGCGCGATTGCTTTGGCTTATGAATTCCTGCCGAGACCGGAAAAGGGCGACAGAGGAACGGCGCTGGACCGCAGCGGTCAGCCGGTCTGCGACGCCGAAGTGGTGGACGTCCGCGCGGCCAAGGCGTTTGACCGGACGGTGGTTCTCACGATGAAGGTACCGGCCGAAATGGTGAACAAGGCAAGATTTTTTGTCCCGAAGGAGGCGAAAGCGGAATGAGTTCCATTTGCGATGAAACCTATCATCTCGGCGAATTTGAGCCTCGGCCTGACGATGATACCATTATCTGCCGTTGTGAAGAGATCACCCGCGGAGAAATCCGGCGAGCGGTTCACGACGGAATGTATACGATCAACGAAGTAAAACGCTTTCTGCGTGTCGGCATGGGCCTGTGTCAGGGGCAAAGCTGCATCAAGATCGTGCGGGGCATCATTGCCGAAGAGTTGGGAATCCCGACGAGCGAAGTCAATGTCATTACCGCTCGTTCGCCTGTCCGCCCGGTTCCCATGGGCGTTTACGGAAACGATACGTTTGATCCGAAATTCCTGGGAGGTGACGAGGATGAATAAGACGAGCGATGTGATTGTCATCGGCGCTGGCGTCGTCGGCTGCTCGGCGGCTTACTACCTCGCAAAGGCCGGCCTGAAGGTGACGGTGCTGGAACGCCGGGAGATTGCCTTTGGCGCATCCGGCCGCAACGGAACCGGCGCGCGCCAGTCCGGACGCGACAACCGGGAGCTTCCCCTGGCGATGTTCGGCGTGCAGAATATCTGGCCGACCCTGGGCGAAGAACTGGGCGAGGACATTGAATACGTGCAGAATGGCAACATGCGCATGGGCAAGACGGAAAAGGATCTGGCTGCGCTGAAGGAAATCGTGGCGGACAATCAGTCCCTTGGCCTTGACATTCGCCTGCTGACGGATGTGAAAGACATCCGGGAGCTGCTCCCCATGGTGGCCGACGATGTGATGTGTGCCACATGGTGCCCGACGGACGGCCATGCAAATCCCATGCGGACCACGCTTGCCCTTTACAAAAAGGCGCGTGCCCTGGGCGCAAAATTCATTACCAACATCAAGGTCTTGAAGCTGGAAAAGGTCGCAGGGCAGCTACGGCGGGTTTACACCGACGACGGCGTGTTTGAGGCGGATCGCGTCATTCTCTGCGCCGGCTACGGCTCGCGCAAGATCATGCGCACCGTGGGGCTGGACGTTCCCATGCTGCCGCAGCTGACGGAGGCATTCATCACGGAGCCGATCCCGGCGGTTACGGAAAAGTATCTCTGCGCGGCAGACGGTTCCTTCTATGCGCAGCAGCAGTGCAACGGCACCTGGCTGGTCGGCGGGGACAGCAACTACGAGATCTACGACGCAACGTATCCCAAGGAAGTGACGTTCTCGTTCTCTGCGCCGCGAATTGCGCGCTTTTTCCTGGAGTACATGCCCAGTCTGGCCGGGGTTAAGGTCATCCGCTCCTGGAGCGGGCAGCTGGATATGTGCTGGGATGGCAGCCCGGTCATCTCCAAAGTCGAGGAGGTACCCGGACTGTACATCGGCTGCGCGTTTACCGGCCACGGCTTCGGCATCGGGCCGGCGGCAGGCTATGTGCTGGCGCAGATGGCTATGGATGAGGAGCCTGCGGCAGATGTGTCCGGGCTCAGATATGACCGCTTCCGTATGCCCAGCCACTGAGACATCGTGTTTTGCGTACCCGCCGGAATGCCGGATTTTCCGTTCCGGCGGGTACAGATGCAGAAAGGAGATAGACTGATGCAGCGAATCTTGAATGACCCCGATCATATTGTTGAGGAAATGCTGGAGGGATTTTTGAAGTCCAATCCGCATATCGTTGCGCCCACGGAGAACCCGCGGGTCGTCCGTGCGGTGGAGCCGCCGCAGGACCGCGTCGGCATCGTTACGGGAGGCGGATCCGGACATAAGCCCGCGTTTGTCGGATATGTCGGGAAAAACATGGTGGACGCGGTAGCCGTCGGTGAGATCTTTTCATCGCCGACTGCAGCGGCGTTTCTGGATGCCTTCCGCGCCGCCAACGCCGGTCACGGCGTCGCCTGCCTTTACGGGAATTATTCCGGCGACAACATGAATGTCAAAATGGCCGCGCGCATGGCAAAGAAAGAGGGCATCGAGATCAAAACCGTCGTCGCCAACGACGACGTCCCCTCTGCGCCCGCCGACCAGCGCGAAAAGCGCCGCGGCGTTGCCGGCGAAATTTTCATGTGGAAAATCGGCGGCGCAAAAGCGGCTTCCGGAGCTTCTCTGGATGAGGTCGTTGCCGCAGCGCAGAAAGCGATTGACAACACCAGGAGCGTTGGTATTGGCCTGACGCCCTGCACGCTGCCCGCAGTCGGGCACCCCAACTTCCAGATTGCAGAAGGCACGATGGAGGTCGGCATCGGACATCACGGAGAAAAGGGAATTGACGTGCTCCCGATCGAGAGCGCAGCGCAGATGGCAAAGCGGATGTGCGACATTGTGCTGCCCGATCTGCCTTTCCAGGCGGGCGACGAGGTCGCGGTTCTCGTGTCCGGCCTGGGCGCGACGCCGGTGATGGAGCTTTATGTTTTGTACAACGAGATTGACAAGATTCTGGCCGAGCGCGGGATCAAAGTCTACCGCAGCTATGTGGGCAACTACTTTACTTCCCTGGAAATGTCCGGCGCGACGTTCAGCGCCATGAAGCTGGACGACGAGCTCGAGCCGCTGCTGGATCTGCCGGTCGAAACCATGGGACTGAAGCAATTCTGAGAGGAACGATCAGATGGATAAGTTTTTGAACGGCAACGGAAAGCCGATACTGGAAAAAATGGTGCGCAGCATTCAGGAAAACAAGGCGTATCTGGGCGATATTGACGGCCTGATTGGCGATGGCGACCATGGCATGAATATGAATAAGGGCTTCACGATGTTCTGGGATCAGTTCGGAACGCAGGAACTGAGCTTTACCGAAGGAATCGGCGAACTGGGCACGGTCTTGTTTTCCCAGATCGGCGGCTCCATGGGGCCGATCTACGGCACGATTTTTATGGAGATGTCCGACGCCGGGGAAGGCTGTGCGGAAATTGGCCTGCCGGAGCTGACCGATATGCTGGAGCACGGCATGAACGGCCTGTTTGAGATCGTGGATGCCCGGGTTGGGGACAAGACGCTGGTGGACACCCTGAACCCGGCGCTGGACGCCCTGAAACAGGCGCAGGCGGACGGGAAGCGCTTCTATGACGCCCTCGACGACATGAAAGCGGCAGCTGTGTCCGGACGGGATTCCACCATGGAGCTGGTCGCGCAGTATGGCCGTGCAGCCCGTCTTGGAGAGCGGTCGAAAGGCGTTCTTGACGCCGGCGCCGCGTCCTGCTGCCTGCTGCTGAACGCGATGGCGGACGGCATCCAGGCGCTGCTTTAAGGAGGTATGGCGATGAGAAAGATTGTGATTGGCTGCGACAACGCAGGCGTTGCGCTGAAGAATATCGTGATGGATTTTCTTCGCAAAAAGGGCGTTTCGGTAGAGGACATGGGCTGCAGCAGTGAAAACGATCAGACGCTGTATCCGACCATTGCCCAGACGGTTTGCAACAAGGTGATTGAAAGCGGCTATCAGGACAGAGGCATCCTGATCTGCGGCACGGGGATTGGCATGTGCATGGCGGCCAACAAGTGCAGAGGCATCCGCGCCGCCGTGTGCCATGACAACTATTCTGCGGAACGGTCCATCCTGAGCAACAACGGCAATGTGCTGTGCCTGGGCGCGAGAATTATCGGCCCGGAGCTTGCAAAAAAAGTGGTCGGGGAGTGGATCAATCTGGAGTTTGTGGACAGCCCCTCCACGGTCAAGGTCGCGGATATCCTGCGGATCGAGCAGGAAAATTTCAAGAGCTGACCGAAACACAAACCGATATGCGTACGGGCCTGCCGGAAAAACGGCAGGCCCGTATTGCGCCAGACGGGAAAATGCGTTGGAAATCCGGCTTAAAATCTTCGCAGCTGCACAGACTGTTTACAGAATCGTACTTGTTTCTTTGCCGGAGTTTCTATATAATCAGCTCATACGATGGATTCTGCAATTCGTGGAGGTGGTTTTGATGGGCCGTGGAGGCGGAGGCGGCGGAGGAAGCCGCGGCTCCTTTGGCGGCGGCAGTCGCGGTTCAGCCGGACGGATGGGCGGCAGCCGTGGCGGTTTCGGCGGCGCCGGCGGGCGCGGCGGTTTTTCCAGCGGCGGCTTTGGCGGTCCCGGAGGATTTCGTCCACCACCGCCGCCTCCGCGCCGGAGCAGCAGCTCCGGCATGTTTACGGGGTATGTGCTCGGGCGGATGAGCCGTGGCTCCGGCTCAAGCGGCGGCGGTTCCGGCCCCAACCGGCAGAACAATACCGGCTGCCTGACGGCGGTTCTGACAGTCATCGTGGCCATTATGATCCTTTCGGCAGTGGCGGTGCTGGCTCTTTCGCTTTCGGGCGGCGGCTCGGACTCCGGCGTTACGGCGTCTACGGTTCAGCGCGAGGCGTTGCCTGCCGGGGCGGTGAACGAGACGGCCTATTATACCGATGAGCTGGGTTGGATCGGAAACCGCACCAAGCTGGAAGCGGGGATGAAAAACTTTTATAAAGAAACCGGCGTGCAGCCGTATCTGTACATCACCGATTCCGTGAACGGCAATCACAGCCCGTCTCAGGCGGAGCTGGAGTCGTTTGCAACCGAGCAGTACGACGCGCTCTTTACGGACGAGGCGCACCTTCTGCTGGTGTTTTTCGAGTACACACCGAGCGAATACCACACATGGTGCATCACTGGCACGCAGGCCAAAACGGTGGTCGATACGGAAGCGGTCAATATCCTGCTGGACTACGTGGATCGCTACTATTACTCGGATTTGAGCGATGAGGAGATGTTCTCCAAGTCGTTTGACGAGGCGGGCGAGCGCATCATGCGCGTGACACGGTCGCCGTGGATCGCGGTGTGGATTGTGCTTGGCGTGCTTGCGATTGTGGTGGTTGCGTTCCTCTGGTGGCGCAGCCGGAAAAAGCAGCGCAATCTGGAGGATGAGCAGACCAGAAAAATTTTGGAGACGCCGCTTGAAACCTTTGGAAGCAGCGAGGCAGAGGAATTGGCAAAAAAATATGAACGTGACGGCAGCCGCCCGTCAGAATGAAATCAGGAGGTTATCAAATGGGTATTTTACAGAGATTTTCGGATATCGTCTCGGCGAATGTGAACGCACTGCTGGATAAGGCGGAAGATCCGGGCAAGATGATTGACGAATATCTGCGCAAGGCAACCAAGGATCTGGCCGAGGTCAAGCAGGAAACCGCCGGCGTGATGGCGGAGGAGAGCCGTACGAAGCGGCTGGTGGACGACAACGCTGCGCAGGTCGCAAAGTATGAAGCACTGGCCAAGAAAGCGCTGCTGGCCGGCAACGAGGACGACGCCCGCGTGTTTCTCGGCAAGAAGCAGGAGTTGGAGAGCACCGGCGCGGGGCTGCAGACCGCGTACGCGGCGGCGCATGAAAATGCGGTCAAGATGCGGGAGCTGCACGATAAGCTCGTCAAGGACATCAACACGCTCAACAGCCGCCGGCAGGCGGTCAAGGCAAAAATGGCCGTCGCCAAGACGCAGGAGCGCGTCAACAAGATGGGCGCCTCGGCGGACAAGCTGCAGGGCAGCATGGGCGCGTTTGAGCGGATGGAAGAGAAGGCCGACCGTATGCTGGACGAGGCCAACGCCATGAGCGAGCTGAACAGCCAGGCCGTCGATGAGGCGCAGGCGCTGGAAGAGAAGTATAAGACGGTGGACACCAATGCATCCATTGAGGATGAGCTTGCGGCACTCAAGCTGAAAATGGGGCTTGGGAACGAACAGCCGTAAATCAGGGCGCCATGCAGCAAACGCTGCATGGCGCCTTGATTTCGCTTATGACTGCGTTACGCATTCTGCGCGGCAGTTTAGCCCTCCTTGGGCTTGGGGAGAAGAATCACGAGGATAATGCCGATGAGTGCAATGCCGCCGGCGAGGATGAAGGTCGTGGAGAGAGAAACGGCCTTTGCGACAAAGGAGGTACCGACAGAGGCAACGCCGAAGCCAATCATAACAAGAGAGACGACAAGCCCTGCGTTTTTCGTGCCGAGTTGGTCGGTGATCAGGGAAGGCATGGTTGCTGCGGTTCCGCCATAGGTGAAACTGAGCAGCCAGAAACAGATGATATAAAGAATACCGGTGGAGAAGGTGAGCAGGATGATTGCGGCGATGGTAATGGCAAAGCAGAGGATCATTGCGCCCTTACGGCCAATCTTATCTGAGCCGGAGGAAACAAGGAAACGACCCGCTACCTGCATCAGCGATCCAACGGAAACGCCAGTTACCAGCAGCGTCTGATCAAGGCCGCGGGAACTGCCATAGCTCACGAAGATCGCGCTGAGCAAAACAAACGCGGGGATTGCGCAGAAGTAGATGAGTGTGAGCATGTAGTACTCTTTTCGCTTGAAGCAGTCGCTGGCTGTCTCGCACTCCTTCGCGGAGGAGATTACAGCACCGCCCTTCGGTACGTAGTCTGCCATGTAGCCGGCGGGAGGCGCCTTGATGGTCAGCATGCCGAAAACGCCGATGGCCACATAGATGACAGCAAGGATTTTGAAGGTGCCCTGGAAGCCATAACTGCTCAGCCACCGGCTGCAGAGCGGGGAGAGAATGGTGGCGGATACGCCGAGGACTGCGAGCGTGATTCCGGTTGCAAGGCCCTTCTTGTCCGGATACCATTTCTGCATCATGGCGAGGATTACGTTATAGACCATACCATCGCCCAATCCTAACAGGCCGCCGTAGGTGAACCACATGCCGACAGGGGCGGCGGCGGGCAACAGGGAGGTGCAGAAAATGCCGATTGCCATAAGAATATAGCCGATCAGAAGCACTTTCTTAACGTCCATCTTTTTTTGCATCACGCCGCCAACGTAGTTGCCGACGACGAAAACGGCGAGGAAAATGGTGTATGGGAGGCTGGCGCTGGAGGATTCGATCTGGAAGTAGTCCATGATATAGGGCTGGATGATGCTGTATGTATAGCAGAAGCCAAGAATTAAGCTACATACGATTCCACACAGCAGAATCAGCGTCCTGCTTGTTGTTTTGTTCATAGTAAGCTCCTCTCAATCAGTTTTTCCGATTATGCGCGTTTCTTATTGAATCCCATTTTGCTCGGCAATGGTCAACAGCTTGCCATAGCAGAGCGTTCTGAAAATATCGTTGAACTTCTGGAAGGCATCTTCGCCCATCACATACGCATTGGGCATGTGTGCCTTTCTGTTTCTGGAATACTCCATTTTGACATATCCCATATCAAAATCAGGATGGTTGCAGATGGCAACATCACAGTGCGCTTTTTTCGTTTCCTCCGCAAAGTGATCCACGGAGGCAAGGTATTTGACAACATCACCGATGGCACCCGGAGGATTTGTGCCGCCCCACATGCCGGCCATGTGCTCCACACCGTTGTCATGCACCGGGAAAATGAAACTCAGGCCGCCGGGGGTGTGACCGGGCGTAAAGAGGACCTTGATGGTAGTGTTACCGAGCGTAATCTCGTCGCCTTCATCTACGTAGTTGGTGATCTCGAAATCTTTCCATGTGCTGGGATCGTCGGGGTAAAACGGGGAGGTTGCCCAGAAATCGTCGTCGATCTTGCTCAGATAGGTTTCGGGATGGAAGTTTTCCGTGATCCATTTGCCGCAGCCGCAATGGTCGAAATGACCGTGGGTGATCACGAATTTTTTGATTTCCCGGGGATCCCAGCCAATGTCTTCAATGGCCTCCACGATGGCGTGATACATTTCTACTTTGGGATAAATGGCGTCGATCAGGATTAAGCCTTCCGTGGTTTTCAGGACGAAGGCCGCGGTGGTTTTGTTTGCGACACAAAGGACATCGTCAAAGATTTGCGCGTGGGTAAACCATGTGCTGTCAGGCATACCCGAGAGAAGCCCTTGAATGTCAATTTTGTATACGGGTAAGTTCATGATGGCGCGCTCCTTTAATTTATTTTTGCAGTTTGCACATAAAACTATAGAATGGCGCAGAAGAATTGTCAATCATGCGCAAAGAATATCAAAGAGCAACTGAAATGAGTGAAATGTGTTTGCATATTATGCAAAACACTGTGATTTTTGTGCGGGGACCGGCGTGCGGATTCAAAAATGGTTTGACAAGGCGATTTTTCATGCAGCATAATAGAAAGTAACGTTATGAAGCATGTTGCATTACAGGGCTTGTGTGACGGAAGGAGAGAACCGCATGAGTGACGCGCAGGGAAAATATAATGTAATTTCATCGGCGGAGAAGACACTCGAAATGATAGAGCTTTTTGTGGAAAGCGGAGGCTCCCTTTCTGTTTCTGAAATGGCGAAGAAGCTCAATATGCACGTGTCAAGCGCAGACAGATATGTCCTCACGATTCAGCAAAAGGGGTTTGTGGAGAAAAATCCGCGTACCGGTCGGTTTTCTCTCAGCGACAAATTGATTATGCTGAGTGCTGCACTGATTGCGAGCCACCCACTCACAAAAGCGTATCTTGACATGATGCATACGTTGGCTTACATTTACAAGACTACGACACATATCATGGCGTTCCACAATGGGGAGACTGTTTCCCTTCATAAGGACCTGCAAACGCAGAATATGGCCTTTAATGCGGCGTTTTTTGATAAGACACGGTATCTCTATTGTTCGGCCCCGGGAAAATTGTTGCTCTCTACGTTTTCCGAAGAAGAGCTGGAGGACTATTTAGGCAGAACGAAGCTTGTGATTTTTACAAAAAATACACTTTCCACCCCCGAGGCGATCCGGGCGGATCTGGAAAACATCCGCGAGAGAGGGTACTCCATCCATGATGAGGAATGGCTTCCGGGAAACCTCACGCTCGCGTTTCCGCTCCGGATCAACGGTGAGATTAGAGGCTCGATGTCACTCATGTGCGATATCGAGCGCAAGCAGGAAATGCTTTCCGAAGTGACGATCAATCATATCAAACAGCTTTGCCGAGAGCCTTCGCAATGAGGAAGGGATCAGGACGCTGGAGGTTTCCTGCATTCATGGCCGCAACAAGGCGCCATGCAGCGTTTGCTGCATGGCGCCTTTGATCTGCTCCGATCAGATGAAAAAATATGGTTTCCCGGAATCTCATTGCATCCTGCGGAAAAGTGTTGTATGCTCTCATCAGGAGACGCTGCGCTGCGGTAAGCTGACGGCAGCGGAGAAACCGGTGATTTTGAAAAGAGGTATGAATATGCGAAAAATGATCGTCCTGATCGGAAACTATGGGTCAGGAAAGACCGAGATTGCGATCAATCTGGCCGTGAACGCGGCG
The DNA here is from genome assembly GCA_018265835.1 of Oscillospiraceae bacterium. GTDB lineage: Bacteria > Bacillota > Clostridia > Oscillospirales > Oscillospiraceae > CAG-103. Next base: position 18,086 of record JABLYK010000019.1, read on the forward strand.
AATGCGGGCAGCCGGACGCTGGTGATTGATCTGGATAAGGTGAACGACTACTTCCGGATGTCAGACCGGGTCGAGCTGCTGAAGTCCAAGCAGATCAACGTGGTGTCGCCGACCTTTGCGGGGCAGGGCGTGACGCCGAGCAACATGTCTGCCGCCGTGGCGTCTGCGTTCGCGGACACCTGGGATCTGGTCGTTTTCGACGTCGGCGGGGACGCCGCCGGGGCGCTGTCCCTGGGACGCTACTGTCAGGACTTTGACGCCTTTGAGGGAGACCTGCAGGTCTATGACATCGTAAACGTGTTTCGCCCCATGTCAGAATCGCCGGAGAAAATCATCAAGCTGATGCATGAGATGGAAGACTACGCACGGCGCCGCGTGACGGGATTTGTCAACAACTCCAATCTGCTGACCTATGCCAGCGCGGACGATATCCGGCGCGGGTACGAGGTGCTGCGCCGCACGTCGGAGATGACCGGCATCCCGGTGGTACATACGACAGGGCGGAAGGCATATCTGGATGCGTTCCTGGCCGACGGAAACGACCCGCAGTATACCGGCGAGCCGATTGCGCTGGAGACGTACATGCATCGAAGCTGGGAGGCGTTCACGCACCAGGGGTTCTGACGGCAGCGGGCGGCGCGGATTACAGCGCTTCGATCAGCCCGGCCAGCGTCTCGGAAAACCGGCCGATATGCAGTCCGTCGATGAAGCGGTGATTCACTTCGACGGACATGTTGAGCTTCTTGCGTCCGCCGGTTTCCGTGTAGCGGCCCCACGCGATGCGGGGAATGGCGTCGTCCTTGTCGAAATCCCGCTCGTTGGTCAGCGCGGTGAGCTCCAGCCACGGCAGGCAGGAGAAGTAAATCAGCGCGTCGCTCTCGGCTTCGGCGCGGATGAAATCCGTTTGTGCGGCGCTCGTTTCCCTTGCGGCACGGCAAAAGTCCGCAATGCCGCCCGCGCAGGGCATGGTGACGATGTGGAACTGCTCGGCGCCCTTTTTCAGATCTGTGAAGCTGGGGCTGCGTCCGTTCAGGCGAAACAGCGCCCCGTCGTTTAACACGTACTGAAACGCCTCCACGCGGTTGACGGCCTGTGTGCAGAGATAGACGAGTGCGTAGTAAAAGGAGAGGCCCTGTTCCTTTGTAAAGCGGCACAGATTTGTGACGTCCACGGTGAACGTCACGCTGTAAAACGGGTCGGACATGCCGGAGAAGAATTCGAACACGTCCCGCCGGCTCCAGTCCGCCCACGGGATTGGCTGCCGGTCACAAGGCTTTGTCATGGTGTAACCTCCAACTTTGATTTGTGTCAGTATAACACGCCGGAGACCGGTTTGACAACGCCGGGACCTTTGCCGGAATAGAAAAAGAACGCCTGCAGCGTGGTAAGGGGGCCACGTTGCAGGCGTTTTCCGCAGCAGCCGGGGGAGCATGCCTGCGGAATATGGGGGGAAATGAGAGAGATGAAACCGGAAGGAGGATTATTTCAGCTTGGTCCAGTGCTCTGTGCCGCCGACCATCTTATAATCGTGGGCGTTTGCCGCCTCCTGAATGGCGGCGTAATACCATTTGCCCGTGTCTTGGTTATCAGAGAAGGTGACCATGCCGGGAAGCAGGTGATCTTTGTCCGGGCGGCGGCCAAGCACGTTGTTGACCATCTGAATGGTCTCGGCGCGGGTGATGTTGTTTGCCGGACGGAAGGTGCCGTCCTCATAGCCGTTGACGATGCCGAGCTGTGCCGCAGCATTGATGGCTTCGTTTGCCCAGTGACCGGCAATGTCGGAAAAGCGGTCTTCCACCGGAGCAGCCGGCGCGCGGAAGAAGCGCACGGCAACGGCGGCAAGCTCTGCGCGAGTGATGCTGGCGTCGGGACGGAACGTGCCGTCTTCATAGCCTTTGAGCACGCCCATGGCGCTGAGTGTAGACACGGCCTTGCCGTACCATGCGTCGGCGGATACGTCGGGGAAGCCGTTTGCCGTCGTGTCGTATTTTGCGTGCGCGTCCTCGTCCAGCAGCCGGTAGAAGATCGCGGCGACCTCCGCTCGGGTGATGTCGGCGTTGGGCTGCACGGTACCGTCGTTGTAGCCGGTGATGTAGGCCATGTGATCTTCGGTGTTCAGGTCGGACGGCTTGTCGGGGTCAACGGGCGTGACGGGATAGGCAGGATCGCGCTCCGGCAGGAGCTTGAGAATTTGTTCGGCAATGTATTTGTGCCCTTCCGCAGTGGGGTGTACGGCTGGCAAATAAGCCGTCCAGAAGTCCTCTTGCTGAATTGCCAAATCGCCCAGTTGCGTGTCTGTCACATCGCAATACAGATAGCTGCCTGCGTATGCGGAAGTGGTTTTCATGATTCGATTCAGCTTCATAATGACGGGCTCGGCGAGTTTTCCGATCTTCAGCACGCTGTTTTCTGTGAGCGTCGTATTGCGGAAAGGATTGATTGCGCTCAAAACGACCAAGGTTACATCTGGGTTCAGATCATAAATGCTCTTGATAATTGCATCCCAGTTTTCGTCGAATTCCTGATACGCCTGATTCATGGCGTCAGCGAGCACCAGAAGGAACTCCGCGCCCTTGCCGATGCTTTCGGCATAGCCCATGAGTTTGAGCAACGCGGCTGCCACGCTGCCACCGTCAGCGAGCTTTTCTTTGATTTCGGCAAGAATCGGGTTGGATTCGTCTTCGGCAAACAGGACCAGCATGGCTTTGCCCAGAGCCGCTCCGAAAATGTCGTTGGCGCCCACATTCAGAGTAATCAGATCGGCATCTGCAACCACCTGAATGTAAGCGTCCTTTCTGGAGTCAAGGTCTTCTTTGTGTACCTTACCGGCGCAGTTATCGGCATAGGACCAGTCCGTGATTTCGAAATTGGGGTCCAGCATATGGCGCACTTCATGAGTGCGGAAGCCGCCCCAGCCGAACTGGAGCAGATCAGCGCCGACCGCGGATGCAACGAGGTCGTGGTAAGCGCCCGGCGTGCGCGTGCAGATATCCGTATACGCCGCAAGTGCATAGCCGGCGGCGTTGCTGTCTCCAATGCAGGTGTATGTGCCGTACTGTTTTACATTGGAAACGTCAGCCGCGCTGGCGCCCACGCAGAGCAAGCCCAGAAGCAGTACGAGTACCAGACAAAGAGAGATTATTTTTTTTGCGCTTTTCATCTTTCGTCCTCCTGATATAAAATGAATCGCTTGCATGGAATCAGATTAAACTGCTTTGCTCATTGGCACGCAGGAGCCTTCATAATGCATGGCAAGCTGGCCATAATCAATCTTGCCCATGCCGGTGTGCGGCATCTGCTGCACAAACAGATAGTCGGTTGGCCTGCCGCGTTCTTCCAGCTCCGCACAGCAGATTTGCTCCACTTCCGCTCGCACCGTTTGTTCGTGGCAGCCTTCCCGCAGCTCCATGACAGCCACAGCCATCATGCCCTGTGCATGCAGGCTGTCCTTCACGCCGACTACGGCGCAGCTGAGTACGTCCTTGTGCGTGCCAATCACATCTTCTACCTGGGTTGGGAAGATTTTGTGGCCGTCAAAGCGCGTGATCATGCGTTTGATGCGGCCGCTGATAAAGACAAAACCGTCCTCGTCCATGCGACCCAGATCACCGCTGTGAACCCATACGGTTCCGTCGGGATGCGGGATGAGAACTTTTTCGGTTTCCGCTGCGTTGTTGAAGTAGCCAAGCATCACGGAAGGGCCGCTGATGCAGATTTCGCCTTCTTCGTGAAAACCGAGCTCCTCAGTGGTGCCGGGCTTGAAAATACCAATGGTGGTTGTCAGCAGTGGGTAACCAACGCTCAGGCTTTTGAAGTTGCCATTACAGCAGCAGCTTGCTGCCGAGCTGACCTCGCTCATGCCATAGCCCTGCGAGAGCGGATATTTGCAACCATGCGCCTGCAGGAAGCGGTTGAGTTTGCGCTCAAGTCCGGCATTCATCGTGTCTCCGCCCGAGCCCGCCGTTTCAAAGAAGGACAGGTCAAAGCCGTTTTGCATCTCTTTGCTGTTCATCAGCTTTTCATAGTGCGCCGGAACCAGCAGCGTGTGCGCCGGACGGTATTTTTTCACCAGGTGGCCAAGCTTATCCGGATCCAGCTTTGGAATCATGACGATCTCAAGCCCCAGCGACAGGGGCATATGCAGGCTGGAGACAATTCCGTATGAGGAAAAGATGGGGATGATGTTCAAAAAACGCTGGTTGCGGGAATAGTGTACGCCGCACATCCGGAAATCGAGCGCGACCGCATTGAAGCCGTCATTCGAGAGCATCACACCCTTCGGATCGCCTGTCGTGCCGCCGGTCAGTGTGATGGCGGCGAGATCCGTCTCGCCATATGTAGCTTCTTCCACGGTACGGCCTTTGCCAAGCTGTAAAAATCGGGACCATTTGTATGTACATGCACGGAACGTAATTTTTGGCGCGGGCATTTTCAACTGCTTCAGGACTCTGACTGCAAATGGCATGGAATCGTCCGCCGAAATGACGACCACATTCTCTATGCCGAGACCCTCCATCGCTTTGGATACGTGTTCATAGGCAATGTCGAGCACGACAATGACTTTTTTGGATGCACTTTCCAGGAACTTCCGGAGCTCGGATGTGCTCCTACGCGGGTCGAGCGCAAGGACGGAAGCGCCCAGTTTGTTCAGCCCATACAATACGTAGGCTGTCTCAGGAATTGAGGCGGAAGCGCAGCATACGACATCGCCTTTCTGAACGCCAAGCGCGGAAAAGGCGGCTGCGCAGCGGTCAACAGTATCCAGCAGCTTACCATAGCTGATGCGGTTGCCAAAATAATTGATTGCAATGGAAGCGCGGTCATTCTTGTTGTTTTCATATATGTAGTGATAAATCGTGGCTTTGGGAAGTTCAGACTGTATGGCTTCCTCACTGTAATATTTCAGCCACGGCTTGAGCGCCGATGGTTTCAGGGACTGTGTTGCAGTAGGCATCTGGGGATTCCTCCTTCGGTTTTCATCGTTTCGCGCCGCAGATTTCAACACAATGCTGACTTTGCGCTGGCTTCTGAACGCGGCGCTCTATTCAGTATTGTTACAAAGTACGCAAATTATCTCAAAAATTAAAATTAAATTTTTATGAGAAAAAAATTGAGATATTTTACAAAAGCTTTTGCAATACTGAGTGAGGGGTGCTATGATAAAAAGCGCGGACCGCTGTTTAACATAGTCTGCCATTAAAGCTGTTCTAATAGGCTGCCGCTATGGTTAGCACATGCGGGGGGAAATGAAACGCCCCGCATCCGGCGCAGTCTAAAACGGACGGAGTGACCCTCTCATGAACGGTAACGGCACATACCAGGTACCAGACGAAACCATCCTTCTGAAAATTGCAGACGGCGATCAAGCCGCGCTTTCTGAGCTGTATTTGCAGACGAAAAACGCGGTGTACAGTTTTGCGCTCTCCATGCTGCGGGAACTGCACGCGGCGGAGGATGTCATGCAGGAGACGTTTTTGCAGGTCTGGAAGTCCGCGCCGACCTATGTTCCGCGCGGCAAAAGCCCGCTGCCGTGGATTCTGGGCATTGCAAAGAATCTGTCGCTGGCGCGCCTGCGCGAGGATCAGCGGCTGCGAAGCTGGATCGACGACAATCCCGATCCCGCCGACCCGCTGGATCAATATCTGGCCTGTGAGAACAAAATCCTCACCCGCGCGGTGCTGGCGAAGCTGTCGCAGGAGGAACGGCAGATCGTCGTGCTGCATGTTGTGGCCGGACTGAAGCACCGGGAGATCGCGGCGCTGCTGGAGCTGCCGCTGTCTACCGTATTGAACAAATACAATCGTTCCCTCAAAAAGCTGGAGAAGTTGGTGAGAGAGCAACCATGAGAGCCGATGAATTGAAACAGAAACTGACAGAAGAACTGTCCGATATGGCGCCGAACCGACTGGACGATCTGCTGTGCGCATGTGAAGAGAGCGAGCGCGCGCCGCGCCCGGCTGAAGTGCAGCCGCGCCCTGTCAAGACGCCGCGTCCGCGCCGCAGTATCCCACGGCTCCTGGCGGCGGCCGCCGTGTTTGTGCTGCTGCTGGGCGGCATTTTGGGTTACCGCGCGATGGATGCGTCGCGCTGCATCGTTACGATCGACGTGAACCCCAGCGTTTCGCTGACGGTCAACCGCTTCAACCGCGTAAAGGAAGTGACGCCGGGCAACGAGGACGCGCAGGCGCTGCTCGACGGCGTCGATCTGACCGGAATGCGGCTGCGCAGCGCACTGGAAAAGCTGACGGCGCTGCTGATGGAAAACGACTATCTGAGCGGTACGGAGAACGCTGTGCTGGCCTCCGTGGAAAACGCGGCCGCCGGACGTGCGGAAGCGCTGTGCAAACGCGTGGTCGATTCGGTGGGGGAGCGCACGAAGGAAAAGCTGTTTCAGCCCGCTGTGCTGTGCCAGCAGATTTCCGGGGAACATGACCTGCAGTCCGTGGCGGAGACGCTGCATGTCTCCGTGGGAAAGGCTGCGCTGGCAGAGGCGCTGGCGGCGCAGATCGAAAGCAGCTCTGCCGAGCGGCTGAGCGCGCTGTCGATCCGGGAATTGCTGTATCTTGCGGACGCCGAGGGCGTCGCGCTGCAAAACGCCAGCATGTTTGGCACTGTGAACCGCGTCGGTTATTGTGACCATGCGGATGCCGCCCGGATCGCGCTGGCAAACGCCGGCCTGTCCGGAACGGACGCGCCGGACGCCACGGTCACGCCGGATGGCAGAGACGGGGAGCTGGTCTACATCGTTTGCTTTGGAGATGAACAGCAGTCGTACCGGTATACGATCTCCGCCAAAAGCGGAGCGGTGCTGGATGCGGTTCAAACCGGCGGGGGCGAACAGACCGCTCCGGAGCAGAGCGGAACGCAGTCTCCGCTCGAGCAGCAGCCACAGGAGAATCTCATCAGACCGGAAGCGGCGCTGGAGCGCATCTTGGCGTTCGTCCACCGTGCGCTGACGGAAGTGGAAAATGCAAATGTGGAGCTGGTGTGGATCAGCGGCAGGCCGGTCTACCGGGTGACCTTCGAGCTGGACGGGCAGCCGCATTCGTTCTATGTCGATGCGCGCACAGACGATATCTTCTGACAGGACGGCTGCGCCCATGCAACGGGCGCCGATGATACAAAACGGTCCCGGCACAAACTTGTGCCGGGACCGTTTTTCGGTTGTCAGAGATTTTTAATACCCCAGTACGCAACCATCTGCGCGCGGTTCGGTTGCGCCGCAGAGCGTACCGTCCGCCGTGCGGAAGATAGCCTGACCGCGGCCGTAGGTGTGGTCGTCCACGACGCGGATGTCGTGCCCGCGTGCGCGCAGCGCAGCCACCGTTTCCGGGGAAAAGGCGGATTCCATGAAAATCTCCAGCCCCTGCTGCCAGCAGAAGCGCGGCGCATCCAGCGCGGCCTGCGGATTCAGCCCGAAATCCAGCAGATTCATCAGAAACTGCACATGCGCCTGCGGCTGCATGTACCCGCCCATGATGCCGAACGGGCCGATTGGCGCGCCGTCCTTTGTGAGGAATCCGGGGATAATCGTGTGGTACGGATATTTGCGCGGCGCGACCTGATTGACGTGGCCGTCCTGCATGGAAAAGCACGCGCCGCGATCCTGGAGGCAGATGCTGGTGCCGGGCACGACGACGCGGGAGCCAAAGTTTCGGTACAGGCTCTGGATCATGGAGACCATGTTTCCCTCGGCGTCTGCCGTGCAGAAATACACGGTGTCCGAGCCGAGCGGGCGCCCCGGCGCATAAATTTGCGCGTTGGGTGTCATCAGACCGCTGCGCGCTTTGGCGTAGTCTTTGGACAGCAGCTCGTCTGCCGTGCGGCGCATACAGGCGGGGTCTGCGATCTCGTGCAGCGCGTCGGAGAAGGCGAGCTTGATCGCCTCCATCTGCAAATGCAGCGTCTGCGGATCGTCCCGGCCGGTGAACTGGAAGGGTTCCAGAATGTTCAGCGCCATCAGCGCCGTAAGCCCCTGCCCGTTTGGGGGCAGCTCCCACACGTCGTACCCGCGGTAACGCGTGTGTATGGGCGTGACCCAGCGCGGCTGATAAGCTGCCAGATCGTCCTGCCGCAGCAGGCCGCCAGTAGCGGCGCTGTAGGTGCCGATCTGCTCTGCCAGCGCGCCGCGGTAGAACGCTTCGCCATCCGTGCGGGCGATGGCCTGCAGCGTGCGGCCCAGATCGGGCAGGGCATAGCGTTCGCCTGCGCGAAAAGCTTTGCGTTCGGGGTTGAACAGCGAAAACCAAGCCTCCAGCTCCGGATGTTGCGGCACGAGCCGGGCAATCTCCGCCGTGTTGAGATTCAGAATGTCCGCATTGTCCGGCGAGAGCGCGTAGCCCTCCGCCAATCCGATGGCCGGGGCGAACACCTCCGGGAGCGGCAGGGAACCGAAGCGGCGGCTCAGCGCGCACCACGCGGCGGGCGCGCCCGGCACCGTGACGGGGAGCCAACCGTCAAATGGGATCGCGTCGTACCCGCGCGACGTGACGGCCGCCTTGTCGAGCAGTGCGGGGGAAAAGCCGCTGGCGTTGAGACCGACAAGCGGCGCGCCGCGCTGCTGTACGATAGCGAAGCAGTCCCCGCCCGGGCCGCAGTTGGCCGGGTCGAGCACCGTCAGCGCCGCTGCCACGGCAAGCGCTGCATCCACGGCGTTTCCGCCGCTGCGGAGAATGTGCATGCCGGCTTCGGTCGCGAGCGGGTGAGACGACGCGACCATCCCGCGCGCGGCATAGACCAGATTGCGCCGGGACGGATAGGGATAAGACAATGGATCAAAGGAAAGCATATCAAGATTCTCCTCAAAACAGGCTCAGCTGTTCGCCGCCGAGCTTGTCCTCAAAGGTGGTGAGATAGCGCCAGACGTCTTCCTGCCGGTAAAGCACGCGGTGGGCGCGGCATTCGTCTTGCAGAATGTGCATGAGGCGGTTTTCGTTCGGGCTTGGGCACTGATAGCGGTCGCCAAACGTGCGGATGTACCGCTGCTTCAGGCCGGGAAAGTGTTCGTCGAGCTTTTGATAAAAATATTCGCGGTCGCCGGCACGCAGCGTGACGCCGAGGCCGAACTGGAGAATGCCAGTGACGCCGGCGTCGAAGCAGGCGTCGAGAATCCCGCGCAGGTTTTCTTCCGTGTCGTTGAGAAACGGCAGTAGCGGGCACAGCCACACGACGGTGGGAATGCCGGCGTCGCGCATCGTGCGCAGCACTTCGACGCGCCGCCGCGTGGTGCAGACGTTCGGTTCCACAATGCGGCACAAATCCTCGTCGATGGTCGTGAGCGTCATGCACACCACGGCCTTGGCTTTTGCCTGGATGCTTTGCAGCACGTCCAGATCGCGCAGCACAAGATCGGACTTCGTCAGCAGCGATACGCCGAAGCCGTACCGGTCGATCAGCTCCAGACAGCGCCGGGTCAGGCGCTCGGTGCGCTCCAGCGGCAGGTAGGGGTCGCACATCGAACCGGTGCCGATCATGCAGCGGCTGCGCTTGCGGCGCAGGGCGGCCTCCAGCAGCTCGGGCGCGTTGCGCTTGACCTCCACGTCCTCAAAGTCGTGCTCCATCTGGTAGCACGCACTGCGCGAGTCGCAGTAGATGCACCCGTGCGTGCAGCCGCGGTAGAGGTTCATGCCGTTGGTGGCGGAGAGAATGGATTTTGCGTTTTTGTAATGCATTGGGAAACCTCTATTCGTCCAGCAGATAGTGGAGCATCCGCTCCGGGTTTTCCAAAAACGCGCGGGTGATTCGGTAGTGCCCGGTGTTGCGGTAATCCACGCTGCGGATGCCGTGCTCCGACAGCTCCAGCACCTCCGCGCCGGGATAGGCCATCAGAATGGGCGAATGCGTGGCGATAAGGAATTGCGCATCGTCCTGCACGAGCGCATGAATCTCGGCCAGCAGGGTGAGCAGGCGGCTGGGAGAGAGCGCGGCCTCCGGCTCGTCGAGCAGATACAGCCCGTGGCCGCGAAAGCGATTTTGCACGAGCGCAAGAAAGCTTTCCCCGTGCGACTGCGCGTGCAGCGATTTTCCGCCGTAGGCGCGCAGATACGCCGGGTCACCGATCTCGTCGATGTAGCTTGCGGTGTTATAGAAGCTCTCCGCCCGCAGAAAGAAGCCGTCGTCAGGATAGGCGGATTTGATGACGGTCAGCAGTTCGTGCAGGTTCGAGTGCGTCTGCGCGGTGGAAAACTGAAAATTGCGCGTTCCGCCCTCGGCGTTGAAGCCGTAGGCCACGGCGATCGCCTCCAGCAGCGTGGATTTGCCGGTGCCGTTTTCGCCCACCAGAAAGGTGACAGGCCTGGTGAGCGGCAGTTCGTTCATCGCCGCGAGGCTGCGCACCACGGGCAGCTCGCGCAGATAAGAGCCTTCCGGCGGCAGCGCGCGCAGCCGCACGCCGCTGATGTAGTTGCGTTCCATGGGCGGCCTCCTTCCAAACACTTGCTTACACGATACCACAGGCTATGGCAAAGAAACAAGTACCAAATGCGCGGTAGATATGGTATACTGGCGGCAGATTCGATGGAGGGAGCGATTACCATGATTGTTTATTATACCGGAACCGGCAACAGCCGCTATGCGGCGGAGTATCTCGCAGCGGCCACCGGCGACGAGATGATGGACGCGACGCCGGTTATCCAGAGCGGCACGGCCGCTGCGTGGACTTCGGAAAAGCCGTGGATTTTCGTCAGCCCGACCTATGGCTGGCGCATTCCGCGCATTTTTCGGGAATTCATCGAACGCGGAACGTTTTCCGGCAGCCGGGAGGCGTATTTTGTGATGACCTGTGGCAGCGAAATCGGCAATGCCGGGGCGTACCTGCAAAAGCTGTGCGCCGAAACGGGCTTCGTGTTTCGCGGTGTGCAGGAGGTTGTGATGCCGGAAAACTACGTAGCCATGTTCTATGTCCCCGGAGAGACGGAGTCGGCGGAGATTCGCAGCAGCGCGGACAAAACGCTTGCGCAAACGGCGGAACTTCTGTGCGCAGGGCGGGACTTTCCACAATACAATGCGAATGTGATCGACCGCATCAAATCCACCGTCGTAAACCCGGTGTTTTACGCTGTTTGCGTGAAGCCGAAAGCGTTCACCGTGTCGGACGCCTGCATCGGCTGCGGCAAGTGCGCCAAAAGCTGCCCGGTGAACGGCATTGCAATGAAAGGCGGAAAGCCCGTCTGGACCGGCGCATGCACGCACTGCATGGCCTGCATCTGCGGATGTCCGTCCGCTGCCATCGAGTATGGCCGCAAGAGTCTCGGAAAGCCGCGGTATCAATGCCCGCACTATCACAAGTAACCGCAATCCCCCCGGAATTTCCGGGGGGATTTTTTTGCAGGCACTTGACAGCAATGCTATCTTGCATTACAATATAGAAGCTACATTGCAATACAAGATAGGCGGTGATCGGGTGATTCCATCCCAAATGCTCAAGGGTACGCTGGAGGGCTGCGTTCTGGCGGTCATCAGCAAGCAGGAGACGTATGGATACGAAATTTCAGAGCAGCTGCGGGCATACGGGTTCGGCAGAATTGCGGAGGGTACGATCTATCCGCTGCTGCTGCGGTTGGAGAAAAATCAGCTGATTGCGGCGGTTTACCGGGCGTCCGACGTCGGCCCGAGGCGAAAATACTATACGCTGACGGAAACAGGGCGCGTAGAACTGGCGGCGTTTTTGCAGAGCTTTTCGGAGCTTTCGCGCGCGGTTGGTCAATTGATGCGGGATATGGGCGGTGATTTGGATGAACAGACAAACGAAACGGCTTTGGAAAGAGAATAATGAGCTGGAAAAGCAGATTCTGCCGGAGAATGATGCTGTGCTGACCGACATGGTCGTGTATCTCCGGGCGGCGAACATCAGCCTGTACCGGCAGGAGCAGATTCGGCGGGACGTGACGCAAATGCTGCTGGACGCGCAAATGCGCGGGGAATCTGCCGCAGGTGTGATCGGCGGGGATTATCAGGCGTTTTGCGACAGTGTGCTGGCCGAGGTGCCGCACCGGAGTTGGAAAATGCGGGCGCTTTCCGGCGCGGGTGATGCGTGCCTGTACGTTGGCGTTTTGACGGCGATCTGGTTGTGTACGAAGCTGGCCGGGTGCCTGACCGGGCAGGCGGTCTGGCCGCTGTTGACGGTCATGGCTGGAGATCTTGCAGGGATGCTGCTGATTTTGTGCGTCTCGGTGGGCGTCGTCCTGTATGTGTGCAAAACCGCGTTTCGCACCGGCAGTGCAGAAACGTGGAAAGCCTGGGCAGCGCTGACCGTTTTGCTGGCGTTGGCGCTTGCTGCGTGCGTATTTTGGCGCGCGCCGCTGGTTCGGGTGCATGTGTATGCCGCGGTGGGCGTCGTTCTGGGGCTGTTTCTTCTGCATGTGGTTTTGCGGGGACTGGCTGGCCGGGAAGGCGATTGACGGAGCAAGCGTTGCTGCGGTATAATCGTTTTGAGAAACGCAGTGCGAAAGGAAAAAACGCATGAAAAACATCCTGATGATCGCCACGGGCGGAACGATCGCGTCCAAAGAGACGGGCGCCGGGCTGGCGCCGCAGATCACGTCGGAAGAGCTGCTGCAGCAGGTGCCCGGTCTGTCGGAGCTGTGCCGGGTGGATACCGTGCAGCTCATGAATCTGGACAGTACGAATATCAACAGCCACAACTGGCTGGCGATGGCCGGGTGCGTCCGGCAAAACTATGACGCTTACGACGGCTTTGTGCTCACGCATGGAACGGACACGATGGCATACACGGCGGCTGCGCTGTCGTATCTCATTCAGGACAATGCCAAGCCGGTGGTGATCACCGGTTCACAGAAGTCCATCTTTAATCTGGACACGGATGCGCGCGAAAACCTGCGTGACGCGTTCCTGTATGCAGCGGATGACGGCGCCTGCGGCGTACACATCGTGTTCGATCACAAGGTGATGCTTGGCACGCGTGCCCGCAAAACGCGCACCAAGAGCTACAACGCCTTTTCCAGCATCGACTATCCGGAGACGGCGATCATCCGCAACCAGAAGCTCGTGTACTACCTGCAGGAGCGGGCGGTGGGGCCAGTTCGGTTTTACGACGCGATGGATCCCGGCGTGTTTGTGCTGAAGCTGATCCCCGGCACGGACGCCGGCATTTTCTCTTATTTAAAACAGCATTACAAGGCGCTTGTGATCGAGAGCTTCGGTGTTGGCGGGCTGCCGTGCTATGGCGACGAGAGCTTCTATCACGCCGTGCGCGACTGGATCGCCTCCGGCCGCGTCATCGTGATGACGACGCAGGTGCCGCATGAGGGCAGTGACATGGAGGTCTATCAGGTTGGCCAGCGCGCGAAAAAGGAGCTGGGGCTGATTGAAGCCTACGGCATGACCTCGGAGGCGGTCGTGACCAAGCTGATGTGGATCCTTGGGCAGGCGCAGGACAGCGCGGAGATCCGCCGTCTGTTTGAACTGCCGGTTCAGAAGGATCAGATTTATTGACGCGAAGGAGAGACGCTATGGACTGTTTGGCTGAATATCGCAGCAAGCTGCGCACGCCGGAGCAGGCGGTGCAGGGAATCAAAAGCGGCGACTGGGTGGATTACGGCACGGCGCTGGGTATGCCGGTGCTGCTGGACGCGGCGCTGGCCGCACGGCGGGAGGAACTGACGGACGTTAAGGTTCGCGGCAATCTGCTGTTTGGCCCGCTGCAGATTGTGGAGTGCGACCGGGAGCAGGCGCATTTCACGTATCATTCGTGGCACTGCTCAGCGTATGAGCGCCGCCTGTGCGACCAGGGCCTGTGCTACTATATTCCCATGATCTTCCGCAACATGGCGGAGTATTACAAGCACTTTCTGACCGTGAACGTCGCCATGCTCGCTGTGACGCCCATGGACCGGCACGGGTATTTCAATCTCTCCACCTCCACCGGCGTGGCAAAAAGCATTCTGGACAAGGCGGATGTGGTCATTCTGGAGGTCAACGAGCATCTGCCGCGCCTGTGCGGCGGGTTTGACGAGGTCATCCATATTTCGGACGTGGACATGGTCGTTGAGGGCGAGCATGCCCCGCTGATGCAGATGCCGCAGCACGGGCCGAGCGCGGAAGAGGTTGCCATTGCGCAGCACGTCCTGCCGTATATCGTGGATGGTGCGACGGTGCAGCTTGGCATCGGCGGGATGCCCGGCGCGCTCGGGAAGCTCCTGGCGCAGTCCGGCCTGCGCGATCTCGGTATGCACACGGAGCTGTGCTCCGACGCCTATCTGGAGATGTACGAGGCGGGCGTGCTCACAAACCGCAGGAAGACGATCTATCCGGGCAAAGGCACGCTCGGCATCGCCTTCGGCTCGCAGCGGCTGTATGACTGGCTGGACGAAAATCCGGGCATCATGGCCTGCCCACTGTCCTACGTCAATGCGCCGGAGGTGATCGCGCAGCTGGACAATATGGTGTCCATCAACAGCTGCATTTCCGCCGACCTGTATGGGCAGGTCGTGTCCGAAAGCTCCGGCCTGCGGCAGATCAGCGGAACCGGCGGCCAGCTTGATTATCTCACGGGCGCAGCCATGGCGCGCGGCGGCAAGGCGTTCATCTGCATGACCTCCACGCACACGGACAGCAATGGCGCGGTGCATTCGCGCATCGTGCCGAGCTTCCGGGGCGACATCGTCACCTCTCCGCGCAGTCAGGCGCACCTGATTGCCACAGAGTACGGTGTGGTGAATCTCGCCGGACGCTCCACATGGGAGCGCGCGGAGCTTCTGGTGTCGATTGCGCACCCGATGTTCCGGGAGGAGCTGATCCGCGCGGCGGAGGCGCAGCGCATCTGGCGCCGCTCCGAAAAGCGGTGAAGGGAGCAGCAAAAAGACCTGTTTGCACTGTCTGCAAACAGGTCTTTTTTGTGGATGTTTTATTTCGATTTGAGCGCTTCGAGCATTGCGTCGCAGACCTCGTCCATATCGCCGACGATGCCGTAGTCGCAGTAGTTGAAGATCGGCGCGTCCGGATCGCGGTTGACGGCCACGAACTTTTCCGCATCCACGCCCGTCACGTGGTTCACGGCGCCGGAAATGCCAAAGCCGATGTAGAGCTTCGGCTTGATCATCACGCCGGACTGCCCCACCTGCAGCTTGTACGGGAGCAGCTCGCGGTCCACAATCGGGCGCGTGCAGGCAATCTTCCCGCCCAGCAGCTTTGCCAGCTCGCGGTATTTGTCCAGACTCTCGTCCTTCAGCCCCGCGCCGACGCACACGATCGTCTCGCAGGTTGCAATGTCCAGCTCCGGGTCAAACGCGTCCGCCGCAAAGTCGAGGAACTTTGTGCGGATGTCCTCCGCCGGGAAGGAAATCTCTTCGTGGATGACGGAAATCTCGGCCTTCTTGCCGGTCGGGATGTATTTGAACGTACCCGGACGGATGGTGCCCACCTGCGGGCGCAGCTCCGGGATCGTGATGACCGCCATGATCTTGCCGCCCGCCGCCGGCTCCACAAACTCGATGTCTGTGGTCTCCGGGTTGTAGATCAGCTCCGTAGCGTCGCTCGTGCAGCCGGTCTCCAGCCGCGCCGCAAACCGGGGCGCAAAGTCGCGGCCGTTGGTCGTGCCGCCTACGAACACGGCAGTGGGATTGTATTTCTGGCACAGCACGGTGAACAGGTTGGTGTATGCTTCTGTGTTATAGCGCTCGTACCCCGTGCCGGACACCTGAATGATGCCGTCCACGCCGCACGCCAGAACCCGTTCGGTCTCCGCTTCCGGAAGCGTGCCCGCGATGACCGCGATCAGCCGGTCGCCGGACAGGTCGCAGAGCTTGCGCACCTCGCAGCAAAGCTCCAGCGCCACGGGATGCACCGCCGCGCCGTCGTGCTCGATGTAGACCCACATGTCTTTGTAGTTTTTCTTATCCATCACGCACACCTCCTCAGTTCTGGATCAGCGCGAAGAGCTTCGCCACGCTGGCTTCCACGCTGCCCTCGTCGATCATCATGCCAGGCTCCGGCAGGACGGGCGGGAACATTCTCGGCACCTTGGTGGGGGAGCCGGGGTCGCCGATGCGCGCGCGATCCAGTCCCGGAATATCGTCGGCGGTCAGCGTCGTGATCGACGCTTTCTTTGCGCGCATCTTGCCCTTGAAATTCGGGATGCGCACGGGATAGTGCGTCTTTTCCATCGTGAACAGGCAGGGCATGGTCACTTCCAGCGTTTCGATGCCGGTTTCCAGCTCGCGCTCGACGAGGAGCGTCTTGTTCTCCAGGTCGATCTCCTTGATGAGCGAGGCGGACGTGATCTGCGCCGCGTCGAAGCGCTCGGCAAGCTGCGCGCCCATCTGACCGGTCGCGCCGTCGAGCGTCTCCTTGCCGCAGAAGATCAGGTCATAGTCGCCCTCCAGCTTCGCGGCGGAGGCGATGGAATAGCTGGTGGCCAGCGTGTCGGCGTTGCCGAACGCGCGGTCGGTGACGAGGATTGCCTTGTCCGCGCCGATGGCGAGACACTCGCGCAGCACGGCTTCCGCAGCGGGAGGGCCCATGGTGATGAGGGTGATTTCCCCGCCGTAGGTCTCCTTGACCTTCACGGCGGCGGACAGGGCGTTTGCGTCCAGCGGATTCAGGATCGCAGGCACGCCCGCGCGGATGAGGTTGCCCGTCTCCGGGTCCATCCGCATCTGATCCACGTCAGGCACCTGCTTGACGCAGCAGAGTATTTTCAGCATTCTTTTATACCACCTTTTGCACGGAAATGTGCTGTATATCGCGATTCAAGATACCATGTTGCTTCAAAAAAGTCAACGATATTGGGCAATTTAGATGAGATTCTCGTAAAAAACAGGATGTTTTGCCGAAAGCAACCGAATTTGAAAAATGAGACGGCGCGCGCCAAATACGACGTAAAATTTGCATAACGATTCAGTAAGCGCTGCCTGTCAGAAACAAAACAGCGGTTGACTTTGGCGGCGGCGCGGTGTATACTAAATTTGATAAGGGAGTAATTGGCACGCTTCCGTGCGACCCGGTCAACACCCGATCCCTGTGATCTGGCTTGGTCTGAAATGATGAGACTTATCTGCAAAGGTTTGCAGATAAGTCTTTTTTTATTTGCAGGAAGTCCGGACGCATCTGTTTTTTGCTGAAATCGCCCTTTTCTGCGTACAATATCAGAGAATCTGAAAATCAGAAGGGACAGTTTGAAAGGAGGAACCTGCGATCAAATACTATTTGGAATCGGAAAACACGGTGTTTCAGGAACTGGACAGCAGCCCGGACGGCCTGCAGACGGACGAAGCGGCGCGCCGGCTGGAGCGCGACGGACGAAACCGGCTGCAGGAGGCGAAGAAGGATTCGCTCGTCAAGCGCTTTTTCGCGCAGATGGCGGACCCCATGATCCTCATCCTGCTTGCGGCGGCGCTGGTGTCCGGCGTCACGTCGTTTTACGCAGGCGAGAGCTTTGCGGATGTGTGTATCATTCTCGTCGTCGTACTGGTCAATTCTGCGCTCGGCGTGTTTCAGGAGAGCAAGGCGGAAAAGGCGATTGAAGCGCTGCAGGAGCTCTCTGCCGCGCAGAGCCGCGTGCTGCGCGGCAGCACAGTGACGGTCGTACCCAGCGAGGAGCTGGTCACCGGCGACGTCATATTGCTCGAAGCGGGCGACGCAGTGCCGGCTGATGCACGTATCATCGAATGCGCCAGTCTGAAAACGGAGGAGGCGGCGCTCACCGGCGAGAGCGTGCCCGTGACGAAGCAGTCCGAAGCGCTCGGTGCGGATGTCCCGCTCGGAGACCGGACGAATATGGTCTATCTCGGCAGCAGCGTCGCCTATGGCCGCGCGCGGGCGATTGTGACGGCAACGGGCATGAACACGGAGATGGGGCACATCGCGGATGCCCTGACGCAGACGCGCGAGGGGAAAACGCCGCTGCAGCGCAAGCTCGCGCAGCTCAGCAAAATCCTGACGGTTCTGGTGCTCGTCATCTGCGCGCTCATCTTCGGCGTCGGCGTGCTGCGCGCCGGAGCGCTGACCGGCGCGGTGGCGCTCGACTCGTTCATGATCGCGGTAAGCCTCGCGGTTGCGGCGATCCCGGAAGGGCTTGCGGCAGTCGTGACGATCGTACTGTCCATCGGCGTGACGAATATGAGCCGCCGCGGCGCGGTCATCCGCAAGCTCACGGCGGTGGAGACGCTCGGCTGCGCGCAGATCATCTGCTCCGACAAGACGGGCACGCTGACACAGAACAAAATGACGGTCGTGGAGTCGTGGGGCGGCGACACGGCGCTGCTCGCGCGGGTCATGGCGCTGTGCTCGGATGCGGAGTACGATTCCGAGGCCGGGCAGGCCGTGGGCGAGCCGACGGAGTGCGCGCTGGTCAACTGGGCAGCGCAGCAGGGACTGGAAAAGGGCACGATGCAGGCTGCGGAGCCGCGCGTCGGCGAAGCGCCGTTTGACAGCGACCGCAAAATGATGAGCACCGTGCACCAAACCGGGGACGGCTTCGTCCAGTACACCAAGGGCGCGCCGGACGAAATCTTAAAGGTATGCGATACCGTTTTGGCGGACGGAAAAGCCGTTCCCCTGACGGAAGCGCGGCGGCAGGAAATCGTGGAGGCGAACCGTGCCATGACGCAAAAGGCGCTGCGCGTGCTCGCGGGCGCGGTGCGGCGGCACGACATGCAGCCTGCGGACTGCTCGCCCGCAGCGCTGGAGCAGGGGCTTTGCTTTGTGGGTCTTGCGGGGATGATCGACCCGGTGCGGCCGGAGGTGGTGGACGCCATCGCCGCGTGCCGGTCCGCCGGCATCCGCCCGATCATGATTACGGGCGACCACGTGGACACGGCCTCCGCCATCGCGCGCGAGCTGGGCATTTTGCAGGGCGATGCCGAGGCGGTCACCGGTGCGGAGCTGAGCGCGATGAGCGACGCGGAATTTCAGGAGCGCTTCCGGAACATCAGCGTATATGCGCGCGTGCAGCCGGAGCACAAAACGCGCATTGTGAACGCCTGGCGCGGGGCAGGCTCCGTCACGGCCATGACCGGCGACGGCGTGAACGACGCACCGTCCATCAAGGCGGCGGATATCGGCGTCGGCATGGGCATCACCGGCACGGACGTGACGAAAAACGTGGCCGATATGGTGCTCACGGACGACAACTTCGCCACCATCGTCGGCGCGGTGGAGGAAGGCCGCCGCATTTACGACAACATCCGGAAATCGGTGAAATACCTCCTCGGCTCGAATCTCAGCGAGGTTTTGAGCATCTTCACCGCGACGCTCCTCGGCTTCACGATTCTGAAGCCCGTGCATCTGCTGTGGATCAATCTGCTGACGGACACGTTCCCGGCGCTTGCGCTCGGTACGGAGCCGGCGGAGCCGGGCGTAATGGAGCGCCCGCCGCGCCCCGCGCACGAGGGTATTTTCTCCGGCGGGGTCGGCGCCGACGTGACGTATCAGGGCGTGGTGGTCACGCTGCTGACGCTCGCGGCGTACTTCATCGGTCACTTCATCGAGTCCGGCGTCTGGGAGATCACGAATTCACCGGACGGCATGACGATGGCATTTCTGACCATGAGCATGGCAGAAATTTTTCACAGCTTCAACATGCGCTCGCACCGGGGCAGCGTTTTTGCGCTGCCGCAGCAGAACAAGGGACTGTGGATTGCCGCACTGGCCAGTCTTGCGCTGACGACGGGCGTCATCTATATTCCGGTTCTGGCCGATGCGTTTGGCTTTACGCACATCCGCTTTGTGGAATATGCCGTCGCGCTCGCTCTGGCGGTGCTGGTGATCCCGATCGTGGAGCTGGTCAAGTTCGTGCAGCGGCACGCCGGCAGATAACATTTCCAGCGTGCGTTTCGACGCGTGGGGCAAACTAGTGCCAAATGTTTTTGCCAAAGGGAGTCTGGAACGATGCGCAAACCGATGCCGCTTGTTGAAAAAATCCTCGCCGTTGTGATCGCGCTGGTACTGATCGTCAGCCCGTTTGCGGCGCACGCGGTGGAGCCCGCCGCGCAGGAGGAGCAGGACGCGCCGGCGTGCGTGCCGATCCTGATGTACCACGAGGTGAAGCCAAACAAATCCGGCAAGGATGCCATCCAGCCGTGGGAGCTGGAAAATGATCTGAAATGGCTGGGACAAAACGGATATACGACGGTCACAATGGCGGATCTCTTCGCCTATGTGGACGACGGGACGCCACTGCCGGAAAAGCCGGTGGTGCTGTCGTTCGACGACGGGTATTACAACAACTACGTCTATGCCTTCCCACTGCTGCAGCAGTATGGCGCGAAGATCGTGCTTTCCGTTCTGGGGAAAAACACCGACGACTTTTCCGAGTATCCGAGTGAAAGCATCGACTATGCGCATATGACATGGGATCAGCTCGCGCAATTGCGCGATTCCGGCCTTGTGGAGCTTCAGAACCATACCTACGACCTGCACGCCCACACAAAGCAGCGCATCGGCTGCACGCAGAGCGCGGGGGAGTCCGACGCGGCGTATGAGACGCTGCTGACCGATGACCTGATGCAACTTCAGGCGGAGATGGAGGATCATCTGGGCATCACGCCGGACGCCTTTGCCTACCCCTACGGAAAGTACGGGGACACGACCGACGCCATCCTGCGAAAGCTCGGCTTTCGCGCGACACTGACGTGCGATTACGGCGTGAATCTCCTCACGCGCGACCCGGACTGTCTGTACCGGCTCAAACGCGTCAGCCGTCCGCACGGGCAGAGCATCGAGCAGGTGCTGGACGGCGCGTTCCAGACGCTCCGGTGGAAATAAACCAAATACCCCGTCCATGCAGGCGCCGTAACCGGCGCCTGCATTTTTGCGCACAGGAAACCGCCGCAACCGGAGAACCAGTTGCGGCGGCGGGTCATACAATGACGTGGAAAGCGCTTTTCAGTTTACAAAAGGAGGAGGAAACGGCATGAGGATTGCGATTCGGCAGACGTCGATGACCTACCAGTCCCCGGATGGGGAAGTGGAAGCGCTGCGCGATGTGTCGTTCGACGTGGCAGACGGCGAATTTGTAAGCATCGTCGGACCGTCCGGCTGCGGAAAATCCACGTTGCTGTCCCTGATTGCGGGGCTGGAGCGGCCATCTGCGGGCGAGATCCTGCTGGATGGCGAGCCGGTGACCGAACCGTCGGCGAAGATTGGATTTATGCCGCAGCGCGACCAGTTATTCGCCTGGCGGACGATTTGGAGCAACGTGACGCTTGGACTGCAAATTCGCCATCAAAACACACCGGAGCAACAGGCGCACGTGCATACGCTGCTGGAGCAGTACGATCTGGCGGAGTTTGCCCAGAAGCAGCCCGGGCAGCTCTCCGGCGGGATGCGCCAGCGCTGTGCGCTGATCCGCACGCTTGCCACCGAGCCCGCAATTTTGCTGCTGGATGAACCGTTTTCGGCGCTGGATTACCAGACGCGGCTGGCGGTGTCGGCGGATATTTCCCGTATTATCCGGCAGGAACATAAAACGGCGGTGCTCGTAACACATGATATCTCGGAGGCGATCAGCATGTCCGACCAGATTGTGGTGCTTACGCACCGGCCGGGCACGGTGCGCGCCATCCATGATCTGCGGCAATTTCACGACCTCTCTCCGCTGGAGCGGCGCGGAACGCCGGAGTTTCAAAGCATCTTCAATCAAATATGGGAGGAACTCGATGTCAATGTCTAATACGATTCCTTCCGCACAGAGGCGCGCATACCTGCGCGCGAGAAAGCGCCGGAAAACGGCGATCACGCTGTGGCAGCTCCTGCTGCTGGTGCTGTTTTTTGGCCTCTGGGAGCTGTCTGCCCGGCTGGGCTGGGTGGATGTGTTCGTGGTGAGCTGCCCGTCGCGCGTGGTATCTACGATTGCGGGCATGTATCAATTGGGCGACCTGTGGCTGCATCTGGGCACGTCGTGTCTGGAAACCGTCGTCGGGTTCCTTCTGGGTACCCTGTTGGGTACGCTGATTGCAATTGGACTGTGGTGGAGCGATTTTCTGTCGCGGATTCTGGAGCCGTATCTGGTGGTGCTGAACGCGCTGCCGAAAACGGCGCTCGGCCCGGTGTTCATCGTGTGGATCGGCGCGGGCACGGAGTCCATCATCGCCATGACGCTTGCGATTTCCATTTTCGTGACGATCCTGAACATGCACGTGGGCTTCCTCTCCACGGACCGGGAGAAGATCCGCCTGATGCAGACGCTCGGTGCGACGCGGCGGCAGATTTTGCACATGTTGGTGATTCCGGCGAACTACACGACGCTGTTCAACACCCTGCGCGTGAACGTGGGGCTGTCGTGGGTCGGCGTCATCATGGGCGAATTTCTGGTGTCCAAGGCGGGCATCGGCTACCTGATCGTCTACGGGTCACAGGTGTTCAATATGGATCTGGTCATGGCGAGTGTGCTGCTGTTGGCGGTGGCAGCCGTGGTGATGTACCAGCTGGTGCTGTGGCTGGAAAAGTGGTTCAAAAAACGTTTGGGAGTGACGGAATGAAAAAAGCAATTTCAGTTCTGATGGCCGTCGTGCTGCTGGCGCTGCTGTGCTGCGCCTGCGGCGAGACGGAGACAACGACGGTGCGGCTCAGTGAAGTGACGCATTCGGTGTTTTATGCGCCGCAGTATGTGGCGCTGGAGCAGGGCTTCTTTGAAGAGGAAGGGCTGCAGGTCGAGCTGACGAACGGCGGCGGCGCCGACAAGGTCATGACCGCCGTGCTGACCGATCAGGCGGACATCGGCCTGGCGGGGCCGGAATCGTGCATCTATGTGTACAATCAGGGGAAGGAAGATTACCCCGTTGTTTTTGCACAGCTCACGAAGCGCGATGGCTCGTTCCTCGTCGGCCGCACGGATGAGGCATTTTCCTGGGAAAACCTGAAGGGCAGCACGATCATCGGCGGCCGCGCGGGCGGTGTGCCGGAGATGACGCTGGAATATGTCATGCGGCAAAACGGCGTCATTCCCGGCGAGGACGCTACGGTGGACACCACGGTGCAGTTTAATATGATGGCCGGCGCTTTCACCGGCGGCAACGGCGACTATGTCGCGCTCTTTGAGCCGACTGCGACCGAGATTGAGCAGGCGGGCAAGGGCTACATTCTGGCGTCCATCGGGCAGGAGAGCGGCGAGATCCCGTACACGGCCTACTTTGCCTCCCAGCGCTTTGTGCAGGCGAACCCGGATGTGATACAGAGCTTTACCAACGCAATCGCAAAGGGTCAAAAGTGGGTCATGGAGCACACGGCCGCCGAGACAGCCGAGGTGATTGCCGCGCAGTTCCCGGACACCTCCGTCGGGACGCTGACGCAGGTCGTGCAGCGTTACAAGGACATCGACGCCTGGAACACCGCACTGGTGATGGAGCAGTCCGCGCTGGAGCGGCTGGAGACGGTCATGGAAACTGCCGGCGTGCTGGCGCACGACGAGTGGGTCGATTTCAGCCGGCTGGTAGACAACAGCTACGCGCAGAAAGCGGCGTGACGGGCAAAAACTCCGACTGGAAGTACCAGTCGGAGTTTTGAGTCTGTCAAAAAAGCAAAGCTTTTTTGACAGAGGGGAAAGCGGCCTGACTGCAGCGC
>JABLYK010000002.1 GCA_018265835.1 Oscillospiraceae bacterium
CTGCTTGAACAATTTTTGCTCTTAATTATTGTCTAACTTTTTGGGGTCACTTCACCAGCAGCCGGGGACATTTTTAGGTTCAGCCGAGATATTGCTTGTCGTAATTGTTCTGGATGCAGGAGATCACCTGCGTGATGACGGTGTTGAACGGCGTGGGCACACCCAGACGCGCACCATAGCGCGCGATGGCGCCGTTGAGCACGGAAATTTCCGTCTGCCGCTGGTGCAGCACCGCGTCCTGCGCCATGGAGGGGTAGTAGTTGCCGAGGTTTGCCACGATGTTCGGCTCCTCCTTTTCCATGAGCGGCCACAAATCGCCGATGCCCAGCGCCTTGGCGACCTCGCAGCCTTCCTTCCACACGTGCATCACCAGATCATGGCCGTAGGGATCGGCAAAGGTCTCCTTCACCTTCAGGCGCAGCACGGCGCTCACGCCGTTGTAGCCGCTGTTGGCGATGACCTTTTTCCAGATGTACGGACGCACGTCCGCATCAAAGCTGGCGTTGCAGCCGCCGGCGCAGAAGCACTGCTCCAGCGCCTTGCCCGCAGCGTCGGTTTTCGGATTGTTGCGCACAGCGCCGAAGTGCATCTGGATGCCCTTTTCCGGCTTGCTCACGCACACGCCGGGGCCGGCCAGCTCCGTGCCGATGAGGCCGCTGCCGTACATGATGCGATCCTCCGGCACGAACTGTGCCAAAACCTCGTCATTCCCCAGTCCGTTTTGCAGGGACACTACGACGGTGTTCTCGCCGATGCAGGGCATCGTGTCCGCCATGACGTCCGTGGTCTGCGTGGCTTTCACCATGAGAATGACCATGTCCATGACGCCGATGTCGCGCGCGGTCGGCGCGGTGTGGAAGCCGTGCAGCACCTCCTCGCCCTCCGGCGTGCGGAACACCAGCCCATCGGCGGCGATTTTGTCCATATGCGCTTTGTATTTATCCACGAGCCACAGCTCCGCGCCGCCCTTGCGCAGATAGGCTGCGAATACGCTTCCGGCCGCGCCGGAACCGATCATTGCAATTTTCATAGATCTGTTCTCCTTCGTAACAGGAAACTGCCGGCCGGAAAGGTTTGCCGGCCGGCAGTCTTTGGATATGGGGAATTACTTCAGGTACTGCTTGTCGTAGTTGCCCTGGATGCAGCGCACGACCTGGGACAGAACCTTGCACACCGGGGTGTCGATGCCAAGCTGCTCGCCATACTCCGCGATCTTGCCGTTGAGCACGTCGATCTCGGTCTGGCGGTGGTTGAACAGCATATCCTGGCACATAGACGGATAGTAGTCCGCGATGGAGGTGACGATGTCCGCGTGGTCGTGGGCGATGAACTCGTCCGCATCCATCGGAACGCCCTTGGCGGTCGCAACCGCGCAGGTCTCGCGGATGACGCTGTGGAACAGCCACTGGCCGAACGGGTCAGCCTCGACTTCGCCGATCTTCAGGCGCAGCACGGCGCACACGGTGTTGACGGTGGCGTTGACGCAGACCTTTTTCCAGATGAACTTATAGATGTTGTTGTCCTCGCCGGGCAGACCGTCGCGCCAGTAAGCGTCGCAGCCGCCGTCGCGGTAGCACTTGAGCATCTCGGCGCAGGCCGCGTCGGTCAGCTCGGAGCGGACAGCGCCGCCGAAGTTCATCTGCACGCCGCCAGCGGGGGTGGACACGCAGTGGCCGGGTTCCGGCAGAGCGGTGCCCAGAACGCCGGAGCCGATGATGCAGCGCTCTTTCGGGAAGACCTTGAACAGGTTGTCATCGTTGCCGAGGCCGTTGATGAGGGAGACAGCGACGGTCTGGTCGCCAACGACGGGCATGGAATCCTGAATGGCCTGCTCGAGCTGGGTGGCCTTGGTCATGTAGATAATGACGTCAACCTTGCCCTCGGCCTCAGCGGCAGCGGTCGCGCTGGTGTAGGTGCGGAAGCCGGTCAGGACCTTGTTGATGTCGTGATACTCGCCGTTTTCTTCCTGATGAATGGTGAACTGCATGCCCTCTTCGGCGACCTTCTTCATGTGCGCCTCGTAACGGTCGATGAGGATCATATCCGCACCGCCGTTGCGCAGGTAAGAAGCGAACACGCTGCCGGCTGCGCCGGAACCATACATTGCAAATTTCATCTTTGTTTCTCTCCTTTTTTGATTTTGGTAAAAGAGTGGTATTTTCAGCCGTCGCGGGCAAAGCCCGGCGGCGGGTTACCGCACGTTATTTTTCAGGGTGCCGATGCCCTCGACAAAGCATTCCACAACGTCGCCGGGCTTCATGTACTTCGGCGGCTGGAAGCCCATGCCGACGCCGGCAGGCGTGCCCATGGAAATGATGGTGCCGGGTGTGAGCGTCATGCCGTGGCTCAGCTCGGATATCACGTAGGCCACGTGGAAGATCATCAAATCAATCGAGCTGTTTTGCCGCAGCTCGCCGTTGACGAAGCTTTGAATCTTCATCGGCTGATCGACGGGGAAGCTGTCCGCCGTGACGATCCACGGCCCGATGGGCGTAAAGCCGTCGAGACTCTTGCCGCGGTACCACTGCTTGTGCTGGTTCTGGATGGTGCGCGCGCTCACATCGTTGAGCACGGTGTAGCCAAAGACATAGTCCAGCGCCTCGTCTGCGCTGACGTTGTACGCATCGCGGCCGATGACGACGGCCAGCTCTGCCTCATAGTCGAGATCAGCGACGATGTCGCTGTGGCTGTCGATGCATCCGCCGGGCGCGACGGCCTCGTGCACACGTTTGGAAAAATAGATTGGGAACGTATCGGGCGCCTTGACGTCCTTGCCTGCGACGGCCTCGCTCTCCTTCGCGTGGTCGAAATAGTTGATGCCGAGGCAGATGATATCCTGCGCCGGATGCGGGATGGGGGCGAGCAGCTCGACTTCCGCCATGGGGATGGGCGTGCCGCGCGCTGCGGCCTCCGCGTCAAACTCCGACCAGCTTCGGATGAGCGACGTCATGTCCGCACAGCCCGGAATGGGATAGACGGAAGCGTCCTCCGGCCCGACGAGTCCGACGGCGGGATTGCCGTTTTGCATAAAAGTTACAAGCTTCATCGTTTGTCACCTAAATAATATAATGTATGCCTGTGCGCCAAATGGGAAACGAAAGCGCTGAAAAGTGAGTAAATATTCAAATTTCCCGGAGAATTTACAATTGTTATTCATTCAAAAAATGCAACTGTAAACCAGGAGGAAATTCATGGTCACCGTTATGATAGCACGAAACTTCCGCGCAGGCAACAGTTTTCTTTCAATTCCAGAATTGTAAATTCCTTTCATTCGTTTACAATTTAACGAGCGAAAGTGTGCATAAAAATCTACTTTAAATAGCGAAATTTTTTGTGTAATCCGACAATTTTTGCGAGCATTCGGAATTTTGAAAACGTTGAGGTTGACTTTTTTCCGGCAAAGATTTATAAAATGATTGTCGAAAGTGTTAATATATTGTTCATAATTTAACGCTTTTCGTCGTGCACTTTGGCGAAAAACTGCTGCGAAGGAGAGAGCAAGGCGGTTTTTTGGCTGCACAGAAATCTATGAGAGAGGAATTCGAAAATGGAAAACAACAAAGCTCTTAAGGGCAGCTTGGCGGCCGGCTTTTCGGTAGCGTCCGTCTGGTTTGGCACCCATGTCGGTGCCGGTTTTGCCACCGGTAACCAGGTTGTCAGCTACTTTGTCCAGTATGGCTGGACGGCGGCGATTTACCCGCTGCTCGCCATGGGCATTCTTGCCATTGTTATGTACATCATGATGACGTATGCGAGACTGAATGGCTTCGATAACTACAAGGACACTTACCGTGCGCTGTATCCGAAGCCGTGGATGGAAGTCTTCTTCGAGATTTTCTACATTGTTATCATTCTCGCGGCCGTCGCGGCCTGTGTTGATGGCGCCGGCGGCATCGTGATGGGCTTCCTGCATCTGCCGAGCGTGGTCTGCAACCTCATCATTATTGCGGTTCTGATCCTTCTGTCGATCTTCGGCGTCAAGCTCATCATCCGCGCTTCCACCGTTCTGTCCACCGCGATCCTGATCGTTACGGCGATTCTGGTTGTTGCGGGTCTTGCCGTTCCGGTTGACGGCGTGATCGAGTCCCTTCAGGCGGAGAACAGCGCCATCACCGTTGCGCCTCTGACTGACGTGATCAACCACAACGGCCTGAAGGCTGCGTGGCTCGGCATTCTGGTTTACGCTGCGTTCCAGTGCGTTTCCGTTCCGGGCATGATCTCCGCTTCTGTGGAGCTGAACGGGAAGGGCGTTAAGAAAGCGGCGGTTCTTGGCTGGCTCATGAACGGTGGCGCTCTCGCTGCTTCCGGCATCATGCTCGTCAAGTGGTACCCGATTCTCTGCGCCATCAAGGAAGCCGGCGTGGACACCATCGCTGCTCTCGTGGCGCGTGGCATCACGGACGTTATGAAGCTCCCGAACCAGAGCGTGGTTACCGTCATGGGCAGCGCATATACCTGGCTGTTCGTTGTTTACACGATCCTGCTGTTCTGCGCGTTCATCTCCACCTCTGTTACGCTGGTGTTCTCCATGATCCAGCGCTTCCAGGGTCACTGCTTCCCGAAGACCATCAAGAACGAGAAGGTTCGTTCCGCCATCGTTGGCGCAATCGTCATCGGCCTGTGCTATGCAGTTTCCCTGCTTGGCCTGAGCACCATCATCTCCAAGATCTACGGCTATGACGGCTACTATGCACTCGTTGTCGTTGTGCTTCCGGCGTTCATCTGGGGCATCCCGAAGATCCGCAAGCTCAGAGCCGAGAAGAAGGAAATCGCGTAATCGTCTGCGCATTCCGGCGCCCCTCTCCGGCGCTGTCCATGTATGCTTTTACCAACCCAATAGCGAAACCAGCGCCCCCGCACGTTCGTGTGCGGGGGCGTTTTTCTGCTGCAAGGCAGGAGAATGCCGCTGCTTACCGGTCTGAAAATCGTCAAAACTGTTAAATAAATGTCTGAATCCGGTTGAAAATGCGTCGGAACTGCGATATAATCAAAATTACGGTCAGGCCACGCGGGGCAAGGTGTGCCGGCCGGCATCCCGATGAAACTTTGGATGCAATTTTGAAAAAGGGAAGGGACGAAACAAATGGCACACAGACCAATCATTCTGAAACTGGCGACGAAGATCAGTCTTGAGAGCCTGACGTACATGGGCGTCACGTATGACGATCCGGAATACCGCATTCTGGAGCCGATTGTCACGGACGCAATGGCGGAGATCTGCCTGCATGTCACGCTCAACAAGGGTCGCACGCTGGAAGAGATCGCAAGACGTGCGGATAAACCCGTGCGCTACACGCTGGAACGGCTGAACGAGCTGAGACACGCGGGCATCGTGCGCTGCCGCTTTGACGACGGCGTTACCACGTACTATTACCCGATCTGGGTTCCGGGCATCATGGAGGGCATTCTGGCCAACCGCGAGCAGTGCGACGAAAACCCCGTCATCGGCGAGTGCTTTGAAGAGTACACCCGCAGAAGAGCGGGCATTCTGGCGACGAATATGGGCCCCGGCATGGGCCCGATGCGCGTCATGCCCGTGGGCACGGCGATTGCATCCGAGTCGAAGGTGGCCTCTTATGATGAGGTCAGCTATCTGATCGAAAAGGCGCATACGATCTCGGTCGGCGCATGTTCCTGCCGCCGTTCCCGCCGCCTGATGGGCGAGGGCTGCGGCCATCTGGAAGAGGACATGTGCATGTACCTCAACGACAATGCCAGAACCTTTATCGAGAACGGCCTGCACCGCCAGATTACGAAGGAAGAGGCGTACGAAATTCTCAAGCGCGCCGAGGACAACGGCCTTGTGCACGAGGTCAACAAGACCGACGGCTGGGAAGACGTCGGCGCGATCTGCAACTGCTGCGGCTGCTCCTGCTACGCGTTGCGCTTTGCAAACTACTTCCGCGCACCGGACATGGTTCGCTCCAACTTCGTGGCGCGGGTGGAAAAGGAAAAGTGCGTTGCCTGCGGCCAGTGTGTAGAAAACTGCCAGACCAACGCGCTGAAGCTCGGCCGCAAGCTGTGTGCAGCGGAGCCGCTGCCGGAGAAGGCGCCGGAGGACACCCCGGCCGATACGCTCTGGCTGCCGAAGCGCCACAATGTGGACTACCGCACCAACCGCACGGACGTGATGGACGAAGGCACTGCCCCCTGCAAGGTGGAGTGCCCGGCACATATCCCGGTTCAGGGTTACATCAAGCTCGCCTCCCAGGGCAAGTATCTGGAAGCACTGGAGCTGATTAAGAAGGAAAATCCGTTCCCGGCTGTCTGCGGCCGCATCTGCAACAAGAAGTGCGAGGACGCCTGCACCCGCGGCAATGTGGATGATCCGATCGCCATCGACGATATCAAGAAGTTCATTGCCGACAAGGAGCTGGAGGAAGGCACCCGCTTCGTGCCGAAGCTGCTCAACCAGATCGGCAAGCCGTACCCGCAGAAGGTTGCCGTCATCGGTGCCGGCCCGGCCGGCCTGAGCTGTGCGTACTATCTGGCAGTCAAGGGCTACCCCGTGACCGTGTTTGAGAAGGAAGAGATGCTCGGCGGCATGCTGACCATGGGCATCCCCAGCTTCCGCCTGGAGAAGGACGTGGTCAATGCCGAGATCGATGTGCTGCGCGAACTGGGCGTCGAATTCAAGACCGGCGTGGAAGTCGGCAAGGACGTCACGCTCGACGAGCTGCGCGCGCAGGATTACAAGGCGTTCTTCCTGGGCATCGGCGCATCCAAGGGCACGGCTGTCGGCTGCAAGGGCGACGATCTCGAAGGTGTTTACACCGGCATTGACTTCCTGCGTGAAGTCAACCTCGGTAAGAAGCCGAAGCTCGGCAAGGCGGTCGCCGTCATCGGCGGCGGCAACGTGGCCATCGACGTGGCGCGCACGGCGGTGCGTCTCGGCGCGAAGGAGGTCACCGTACTCTACCGCCGCGACGAGGCGGAGATGCCTGCTGCAGCGGATGAGGTCGAAGAAGCCAAGGCAGAGGGCGTGCAGTTTAAGTTCCTCGCCGCTCCGGCGGAAATCCTCGGCACGGACGGCAAGGTCAGCGAGATCAAGATCGAGCGCATGGAGCTTGGCGCGGCAGACGCCAGCGGTCGCTGCAAGCCGGTCGGCACGGGCGAGTTCGAAACGCTCGCGGTCGAAGCCGTCATTTCCGCGATCGGCCAGAAGATCGATCTCAGCGGCATGAAGCTCACCGTGACGCCGCGCGGTACCGTCGTGGCTGACGCTGTGACCTGCCAGACCACCACGCCGGACGTGTTTGCGGGCGGCGACGTGGTCACCGGCCCGAAGTTTGCCATTGATGCGATTGCAGCCGGCAAGGAAGCGGCCATCTCCATCCACCGCTATGTCCACGAGGGCCAGACCCTCACGTTCGGCCGCGACCGCCGCGATTACAAGGCGCTCGACAAGAACAACATTGCCATCGGCGTGGATGGCTTTGACAACACGCCGCGTCAGGTTGCCGCAAACGGCACGCCGGGCAAAGCCAAGCATACCTTTAAGGACCTGCGCGGTACGTTCACGGAAGAGCAGCTCAAGAAGGAAACCGAGCGTTGCCTCGGCTGCGGCGCGGTCGTCGTGGACGAGAATATGTGCGTCGGCTGCGGCATCTGCACCACCAAGTGCAAGTTCGACGCTATCCATCTGGAGAAGGTGCGCGACGAGCACGGCGAGCCGTAC
Organism: Oscillospiraceae bacterium; assembly: GCA_018265835.1. Taxonomy (GTDB): domain Bacteria; phylum Bacillota; class Clostridia; order Oscillospirales; family Oscillospiraceae; genus CAG-103. The sequence goes on from JABLYK010000002.1 coordinate 7,679, forward strand.
TACCACATGCTGATGGATACGGTCGGCTATGTCGGCAAGCGCGCAGGCCGGATCGCCAAGAAGATCGTCTTCAACGCGAAGAAATAAGGCGGGTGGAAAACCTTGCATGAAATCAGCATTGTTCGTCAGGTAACCAAGACCGTCATGGACTATGCGGAGGAAAATCACGTTACGGAAATCTCTGAGATCATCCTGCAGATCGGCGAGCTGTCCATGATCGTACCGGAGTATGTGGATGAAATCTATCCGCTGGTTGTGAAGGGCACGATGCTCGAGCATACCAAGCTGAAGATGGAGATGATCCCGGGCATGGCCGAATGCAATGAGTGCGACGAGGTTTTCAATGTTGTGGAGCACGAGGGCTATTGTCCCAACTGCGGCAGCTTTGACAAGACAGTCTTGAGCGGACGGGATTTCGTCATCAAGGAGATCCTGGTCCCGGATGACGGCACAGAAAATTAAAATGGTTGCGGCAGAACCGAACGGTTCTGCCGCAATTTTTTGTTATGGCATTCAGACCATACATGGAACAGCACCCACCTTAGCCTTGGAACCAATGCCAGACGTGCCAGAATTCCAGCGCTCCGGCGGAGAGCATGGACACGAGCATCCCCAGAATAAAGCATACGATGAACACCACAAGCGCGATGAGCGCAATGGTTCGCAGGCGGCGGTTGTGCTGTGCCGGGAGCTGCGGATGGATGCCGAGACCCGGCAGCACCGGCTCCCCGGAGACCGCTGCGATGGCATTGTGGTGCCAGCGCAGATACGAGCGCAGGAGCTGCCGCACAAACGCGGTGTAGTAGATGCAGCCGGCCAGACTCAGCACGGCCAGCGCAAGCAGGGTCACGGCAAACACCGCGCCGCACCAATAGGGGATCGGAGGAAGAATGCCGTGCAGAGTCGTACCGGTGAGCAGGGATATGGCAATTGCGACGCAGCTGATCGCCAGCGCGGCGAGCACGAGCGTCCATGCGAAGAGCAGCACGAAAAAGCAGAAGACAAAGAGATCGGCAAAGCACAGCGCAATCACAGTCGGCACTTTTCCGGCGCCGGCCGGCCTTTCCGCGCCCGGCTCAAACTGCGCGGCCAGAGTCTCCGGCGTGCCAAGCCGCGCGGCAATTTCTTCTTCCGAAAAGCCATCGGCCAGCTTGAACGAAAAATGGTCCGCATATTCGTTGACAATCTCCTCCGCGTCGGACACATGCCGCTCCAGCAGCGCTGCGCGCAGGCGGGACAAGTATTCATTGCGTGTCATTGGAATCCTCCTTCAGTAATGCTTCCACCGTCTGGGCAAAGCGCAGATACGCTGCCCGTTCCGTTTCATAGGTTTCCCGGCCAAGCGCGGTCAGGGAATAGTACTTGCGCGGCGGGCCGCCGCTGGCCTCCTGCAAATAGGTCGTGACCAGACCGTCGCTTTTGAGCTTGCGCAGAATCGGATAAACCGTTCCGTCGGCAATGTCAATGTGCGCCGACAGGTACTCGGAAATCTCATATCCATACCAGTCGCGCCGCCGCAGCAGCGACAGAATGCACAGCTCCAGCACCCCTTTTTTGTATTGAGTGTTCACAGTTGTCCCCCCTTGCTCCAGAGTAAGTAGCGTTGATGAACTACTATTAGATTATATTCAGTAGTTGAGATTTGTCAATAGAAACATGCAAAAAAATAGATGCACCGGTTTGGTGCATCTATTTTTCAGCGATGCGGTACGCAGTGTAAGCATAAGGTACCCCATTTCTTTCCTGCGTTCAGAAAGAAATGGGGTGGATTGATCTGCGGGACGATGTGGGCGCTCGTTCTGACGTTATGTCTGGGCCGGGCACTGACGGCCGGTGTTATCAATCGTATAATCGCCGGTGAGAATCATCTCTGAAATGGGGATGATCGTGTATCCATCCGCAAGCAGGGATTCGATGATTCCGCCGAGCGCCTCCGGCGTGTGCTCGGCAGCGTTGTGGAACAGCACGATGCTGCCCGGCTGCACGCGGCTGAGCACGCGCGAGGAAATTTCCTCTGCGGAGAGCCCCTTCCAGTCGAGCGAATCCACATCCCACTGGATGGCGTGTACGCCCATGTTGTTGATGGTGGAGATCACGTTGTCGTCATACTCGCCATAGGGGCAGCGAAACAGCGTCGGCCGCACGCCGGTGATCGCCTCAATCTTGTCGGAGCAGGTGTTGACCTCGGATTGAATCTGCTCGGCGGAGAGCTTGGTGAAATGCGCGTGATCCTCCGAATGGTTCATGATCTCGTTGCCGGCGTCGGCGAGCGCCTTCACGGACTCCGGGTACTTATCGACCCACTCGCCGACGAGGAAAAACGTGGCCGTTACGTGATACTTGCTCAAGATATCAATGAGCTGCTGCGTATCCTCATTGCCCCACGCCGCGTCGAACGACAGGGAGACGACCTTATCGTCCCGCTGCACGCAGTAGATCGGCAGCACGCGCTGCGTTGCGGAGGCACCCACAATCGTGGGGCTGTTCACCGCCCAGAAAATCAGCGCCACGGCCAGAATCATCGCGCAGGCGGAAATCAGCTTGCGGTACTTGGAAATGCGTTCTTTCACATGCTTCAATTGCAACACCTCCGGTTTCTGTAGCCATCCTATGACCAGTTTGGACGGGATATGCGCTTGACGGAGGGGAGCTTTTGGCGTATCATGCCGGAGAGAATGGAGTGTGACGAGCGATGCAGTACGAATGCGCGCCGATGGAGGGTGTGACGGGCGACCTGTTCCGGCAGGTGCAGCGGCGGCACTTTGCACCGGCAGACAAATACTACACACCGTTTCTTTCGCCGACGGCAAACCGGACGTTCTCCCCGCGCGAGCTGCGCGAGATTTTGCCGGAGCACAATGCGGGGATTCGCGTGATCCCGCAGCTTATGGGGCACTGCGCCGAGGACTTTCTCTGGATGGCGGGGGAGCTGAACGCCATGGGGTACGACGAGGTGAACTTCAACCTCGGCTGTCCGTCCGGCACGGTTGTCTGCAAGAAAAAAGGCTCCGGCCTGCTCGCGGAACGCGAACTGCTGGAGCGATTTTTGGACGCGGTGTTTGCAAAAACGCCGGTTGCAATCTCCGTCAAAACGCGCATCGGCAAAAAGAGCGCGGACGAATTTCCCGCGCTGCTGGAGCTGTTCAACCGATACCCGATCCGGGAACTGATCGTCCACCCGCGCGTGCAAGCCGATCAATACGGAAATCATCCGAATCTGGAGGCGTTCGCGCTGGCGCAGGCGCACAGCCGCGCGAGCGTGTGCTATAACGGCGACCTGTTCGATGCTCCGGCGGTGGAGGCGTTTTGCAGCCGGTTTCCGGAGACAGACCGGCTGATGCTCGGGCGCGGACTCGCGGCGAATCCGGGACTGATCGGTCAGCTCCAAACGGGAAAACCCGTCACAGGCGCACAGCTTCGGGACTTTCACGACGATCTATACACCGAGACGCGCCGCCGCATCCCGGATAACCGCGCGCTGCTGTTTCGCATGAAGGAGGCGTGGCGGTATCTCGGGTGCAGCTTTCAGGATGCGGAGCGGGTCCTGAAAAAGATTCGCAAGGCCCAGCGTCTGCCAGAGTATGAGAGCGCGGTGCGAGAGCTGTTCGCTGCCTGCGACGTCCGCCCGGACGCGGGTTATTTTGTGTATACGGGATAAAGAAAACCACGGGAGTCTGCTCTTGCAGGTTCCCGTGGTTGAGTTTGTCAAAAAAGCGGAGCTTTGCGGGCACATTTGCGCGGCGGAATGAAGCGAGCGTCTTCTGACGCTACAGCTCCGGGCCGCGGTAATCGTGATCGGAGGAGTGATACCAATCGTTGCCGGACTGCTGGTCGTTGCTGCTGGGGCGCGGGCCGCCGCCCTCGGGCTGGCGGAATTCACCGCCCGGCTGCTGGCGGCCGTAATAGACGGCGGGGGCAACATTGCGATAGAACGCGGCCTCTGCCATCAGCATATACGGGTTCAGCCAGAGCAGGCCGATGCCGATGGTGAGCGCGGACAAGAAGATCCAGCCGATGAAGCTTAAGTTCAGCACGAACAGGTCGCTCTTTTTGCCGTCCATCATCTGCTTGGAAAGCTCAATGGCCTGCGATGCGGTAAATTCCGGGTGCTCCGCCAGAATGTACGGCGCCATCGCGTAGCGAAGCGCTGCGACGATGCCGGGGATGATAAACAGCAGCGACCACGCGAAGATTTTCAGGCCCATGAGCACGCGCAGCCAGAGCGCGCGGCCGAACACGTCGAACGCGGAGAACAGATCGCCCACCTCTGCCGGACGGCCGTCGAGCCGGTGCAGATAAAAGCGGCAGAGACCGAGTTCAACTGCGCCGCCGATGATGAACTGCACCAGACTGAGCATGCTGAGAAACGCGAACAGCGGCGCAAACTGCCAAAGGGCATGCAGAATCTTTGGTGCGTAGTACTGCGTGAAGTGGTACCAATTGGAGTCGAAGCGGAAGCTGTCGTCGCTCAAATTGAGGTTGATTCTGAAGTTGAAGCCGCTGTCAGCGCCGCCGAGCAGGACAGCCAGAAACGTGACGCCGAGCGCAACGCCCCAGAAGCCGGTCAGCGCGCGCCGCGCGATGGCGCGATAGTCCGACGCGGAGTATTCTGTGAAATTCGGGTTCATAGCATTCTCCTCTTTCTATTCTTTATTCTATTCCAGGCGCCTTTCGGCGTTACCAGGGCATACGAGTGTCGCCATCTACGAGAAACGCCTGCTCCGCCAGCATAGCCAGCGGATCGTCGCTGCGGGAGTCGGAATAAAATTCTGCAATTTCCACGTCCGGGAATGCTGCATGCAGGCGCGCAACCTTCTCCGCACCGTGGCAGTTTTCCCCCTCGGTTGTGCCGGTATGCTTGTCTACGCGCGAGGCCAGCAGCCGCACGCCCAGCCGGTCAGCCGGGATTTTGACGAGAAACTCCGGCGAGGCGGAGATGATGATGTCGTCGTCGCGCCGCTGCGCGAGATACCATGCGTTGACGCGGGGAAAGTTCTCGTTCCAGAACGTGTCCAGCGCCGCGTCAATGTCCGGAACAAAGCGCAAAAAGCCGTAAAACTGCTCCTTGATGCGCGTTTTCGTGCAGTGCTTCGCCCAGTAGGCGGGCAGCATGGCCACGGCACGCGGCGCGGCGCGCAGCACGCGGGGGTAGTGCTTCAGGCAAAATTTATAGAACGCAACCGTGCTGTCCACGGGGAAAATGGTCTTGTCCCAGTCGTATATGTTGACTTTTTCCATAGGCACTCCTCAATACAGTACGCCGAAGACCTTCATATAGGCCGCGGCGAAGGCTTCCCGGATGAAATAGTTGGCGCGCATGGTGGGCAGCGTCGTCTCCGCTGCCACGCCGAGCGGCTTTGCGCCCAGCGCCCGCGCCATCTGCTTGGCGCGGTAGAGGTGATATTCGCTCGATACGATTGCCACGCCGCCGGCGGGGTCGCCGCCCCGGCTGCGGATGATGGCAAACGAATTTTCCAGATTCTCGCGCGTGCTGGTGGACTGAGGCTCCTGCACGATGCGCGATTCCGCCACGCCGTGCGCAACGAGCCAGTCGTGCATGGCGGCAGCCTCCGTGACATTCTCGCCGGGGCCTTGCCCGCCGGAGACGATTGCGATTGCGTCGGGGTACGTATCGAGATAGTCCAGCGCGGCTTCCAGCCGGTTGACCATGGAGAGGGACGGCGCGCTGCCGTTGACGCCTGCGCCCAGCACGATGAGATAATCGGACTGCGCATCGCTGTCGGTCTTCGCGTTCGAGATGACCGGCACTTCAAACACGGCGAACACCGCTGCGCCAAGCGCGAGCAGCGCAGCCAGAATGATGCGCCCTCGCTTTTTCAGCCGCGGGAACGCGAATATCAGCACGGCCAAAAGCCAGCACAGGTATCCGATGAAGTCATGCCCCGGCATTGCGAAGCGGAAGATACACCCGGCAAAAATACACACGATTGCGAGAATCAGCGACAGCTTATGTTTCATTCGCTCAGCGCCTCCCACGCTGCGTAGAGCGCGTCGAGCTGCTCGCTCAACGCGGCCTTTTGGTCCTCCAGTTCCAGGAGCTTCTGATAGTCTGTGGAGTAGGTTTCGCATTCCTGCTCCAGTGCTGCCAGCTTGCTTTCCACCTTTTCAATCTCCCGCTCTGTTTTGGCAAGCTGCTTTTCCGGACTGGATGCGCCTTTCTTTTTCGGCTTCGGCTCCTTTTTGCGCTCGTTGTGCTTTATGGCCTGCGCGAGCGCTGCCTGCCGTGTGCGAAATGCCTGATATTCCTCGAACGTGCCGCGAAAATCGGTGATCTCCCCGTTGGAGAGCGCCCAGATGCGCGTGGCAAACTTTTCGATAAAATACCGGTCGTGCGATACGAAGAGCAGCGCCTCCGAATAGTCGGAGAGCGCGTCCTCGATCCATTCGCGGCTGGCAATGTCGAGATGGTTCGTCGGCTCGTCGAGGATGAGAAAGTTGATCTCGCCGCCCATGAGCATACACAGCCGCAGGCGGGACAGCTCGCCGCCGGAGAGGGCGGACACGGGCTTGAGCACATCCTCGCCCCGGAAGCCATATGCGCCCAGCCGGTCGCGCGCCTGCTGCGGCGTGCATTTGCACTCGTACAGCATTGTGTCGAGCATGGAGCGCTCCGGCACGGCGAAGCGGATGATCTGCGGCAGATACGCCGTGCGCACGGCGGGACCGCGCCGCACCCAGCCGGTGTCGGGCGTTTCCTCCTGCATGACCAGCCTTAAAAAGGTCGTTTTCCCCGCGCCATTGTCGCCAATGAGCGCGATGCGCTCCCCGCCGGTGACGGTCATGCTCAGATCCCGAAACAGCGTCCGGCCGCCGTAGGCTTTGGACAGCCCGTCAAATGTGAGCACCTCGTCGCCGCGGAATTCATGCTCGGAAAACCGGACATGCAACCGCCGGTCGGCGGTCGGTTTTTCCGTGGTTTCCAGCTTTTCGATGCGTTTTTCAATGGAGAAGGCGCGCTTGTGCAGCTTGTCGTTGCCCATGAACGCCCAGAGGTGCAGCTTTTCCGCCGCCTCCGTGAGCTGCTGGAGCTTGGCCTGATCCTTTTCATATTTTTTCATCTGCTCGTCGAAACGGCGCTGCCGCTCGACCACGTAGAAGCTGTAGTTTCCGCTGTAGAACTCGGCCTTGCCGGTGGTGAAGTCGATGCAGCGCTGCACCACGCGGTCGAGAAAATAGCGGTCGTGGCTGATCACAAGCACCGTGCCGCGAAACTGCAGCAGATACTCCTCCAGCCATTCGGTCGCCCGCAGGTCGAGATGGTTCGTCGGCTCATCGAGCAGCAGGATGTCCGTATCCTCCAGAATCAGGCGCGCGAGGTTCACACGCGTCTTTTCGCCGCCGGAGAGACTGTCGAACGGCTGCGCGCGCATGGCGGCGGGAATGTCCAGCCCGTTTGCCACGCGGTTGCGCTCAAACTCCATGTCGTATCCGCCGAGCCGGCGAAAATCCTCCGACAGACGGTCGTATTCATTTAATAATGCAGGGTCGTCCTCCTCCGCCATGCGCGCGGTGAGCGCGTCCATCCGGGCCTCAATGGCATATAGCCGCCGGTGCGCGTCGCGCAGCACGTCCTCGGTCGTCCAGCCGTCCGGATACACGGGAATCTGCGAAATGAGTCCCAGCCGCCGCCCGGACGCGATGGACACGGTGCCGGAATCTGCCGAAAGCGCGCCGGAAAGGATGCGGAAGAACGTGGTCTTGCCACAGCCGTTGCGGCCGAGGATGCCCACGCGCTCCCCGGCGGTAATGTCAAACGTGAGGCCGTCGAGAATATTGCTGCCCTGCTCGAAGCTCTTGACGAGCTCGTGCACTGAGATATCAATCATAGGTTACTCCGAAAGTTTCAATCAATTTACTGCTGCCTGCAGTACGGTGTTCGCCACGCTGCCCGCAACGGACAGGCCGCCGCCGCCGTTTTCCACCAGTACCACGAAGGCGTAGGGATGCGCGCTGTCCAGCAGGAAGCCCGTGAACCACGCGTGCGACGTGCCGTCGCCCACCTCGGCGGTGCCGGTCTTGGCGCAGAGATCCAGACCGGGGAAGGTGTTTGTGCCGTAATGCGCGCGGACATTGTAGTTCATCATGTCGCGCAGCTTGTTGGCCGTGCTCGTTTTGAGCAGGGAGGTCGTGCTGTTCGTATTGTCCAGCAGCAGCGTCGGCTCCACGACGGAGCCGCCGTTTGCGATGGCGGAGACCAGCCGCAGCATGGAATAGGGACAAATGAGGTCTTCATACTGACCGATGCCGGACCATGCCAGATTTGCGCTGCCCGACGCCCCCTTGGAAAAGCTGCCCGCCGCGGTGGTAATCTCGTCGAGCGTCTGCGCATCGGTAAAGCCAAGCTCCTTGGCGTACTGCGCGAGCGTGTCCGCGCCAAGCTCCAGAGAAATCTCCGCAAAGGCGCAGTTACAGGAATTGGCCAGCGCGTCCTCAAAAGTCTGGTTGCCGTGCACGCCGGTGCACGCGACCGTGACGCCGGCAACGTCCACGCTGCCGGCGCAGGTGAACGTGCGGCTCTCCAGGTCGGAGATCTTCTCGATCGCGGCGGCGGAGGTGATGAGCTTGAAGACGGAGCCGGGCGTGAACGTGGAGTTGATGCACCGGTTGAGATATGTGCCGTCCGCGATCGCGGCGCTCTCGTCCGCGGGGTCGGTTGTCGGCGAGGATGTCATGCAGAGAATCTCGCCGGTTTTGTAGTTGCTCACGAGCACGGCGCCCTTGCGCCCGTTCAGGGCGTTGAGCGCGACGACGTTGAGCGCGGAGTCGATCGTCAGCGCGACTTCGCGACCGCCGGAGGCATAAGTGCCGGTGATGGGATTGTACCCCGCGAGCTGCGCGGAGAACGCGCCGAGCGCACCGGTGCCGACATTGCCGGAATAGTCGCCTACGACGTGGTAGCAGGCGCGGCGTACAGCGCTGTCGTCCGCATAGGCGTGCGCGCCGTCGGCCGCGTGCGCGAGCACGACGCCGTTGCGGTCGGTGAGCGTGCCGGTGTTCAGCACGCCGCTGGTATAGACGCTGCTGTTGGCAGCGAAGGTGGCCCATTCGGCGCCGTGGTTGATGTAGCGGTAAATGTATACGCCGATGCCGCAGAATACGAGCGCGGCGACGAGCAGCGCGGACATGGCGCGGCGTTTGACCTTGTTCATGCGCGCGCCCCCTTTCCGGACTTGGCGGGCTTCGGCGGCTTTACAACGAAGCTGCCGCCGCGCCGCGTGTCCGCGGCTTTGATGTAGGCCAGCAGCATCCAGCAGGAGAGGAGACTGGTTCCGCCCCGGGATACGAACGGGAAGGTGACGCCCGTGAATGGCAGGATATCCAGCGAGCCGAACACGTTCAGCGCCATCTGCACCATCATCATGGTCACGGCGGAGCAGCCCGCGATTACGTAATACGACGAGCGGCCCTGCGCGGCGTTCTTCACGGTGAAGACCGCGAGCACCACGATGGCCAGCATGGCGCACAGCGCCACAATCAGCCCCAGCTCCTCACACAGCATGGCAAACACCATGTCGGTGTTTGCGGCAAAAATGTGCTTGAGCCAGCCGCTGCCCGCGCCCTGACCGAACAGACCGCCCGACGCGGCGGCGGACATGGCGCGCGTCTGCTGATAGCCTGCGCCGTTGACGTCCGCCCACACGTGTCCCCACGTGGCGAAGCGCTGCGCCACATAGGGCTTGACGCTCAGCACCAGCGTGCCCGCCATGACGGCGGAGGTCACGGCCAGCAGCACCGTTGCGATGCTGCCGGAGCGCATGAACGCGATGACGAGAAAGGTTGCGAAAAACACCAGCGCCGAGCCGAGGTCGCCCATCAGGGCAAGCCCGCCGACACAGACGGCGGAAAACGCAATGAACAGCAGAATGCTCTTGCTGCGGAACATCCGGTCCAGCGTCGTCGCGCCGACGTAGATGAACGCGACCTTGATCAGCTCCGACGGCTGCAGTGAGAAGCCGGCGATGGTAATCCAGTTTTTCGCGCCGAAGAGCGCCTGCGCAGCAACGAGGTTAAACGCCAGCAGCGCAACAGAGATGATGGCCGCCGGCCAGCGCAGCGCCTTCACATGGCTGAGATCACGCAGCCACCAGCCGAACAGGAAAAACAGCGCGATACCCACGATGGTCAAAATGACCTGCCGGGTCATTTCGTCCGGCGTGGCCGAGGCGCACACGGTCAGACCGAGTGAACAGAGGAAAAACGCGATGGTTTCCACCTCAAAGCCGGAACGGTCCATGGTGCGCATGAGAATGTAGCAGAACCATTCGGCCAGAATCAGCGCAAAGAAGGCGAGAATGATGTTGAGCCGGTTCGCCGGGTCGGCGGAAACAATGAACTCCAGCACGAGCAGAAGCTGAAACAGCGTAAGGAAAAACAGCGTCGCGCCGGGGCCAATCTTCCAGCCCGCCGCAGTGCGCCGCTGTTCCTGCAGCGCGCGGTGCTCCTCGGTCGCGGCGGAGAACTTCAGCATGTGCGTGGTGCAGCGGAGAATGTCCCCGTCCACCACCGGCTCTGCGCCCTGAACGGGCTCGCCGTTGAGAAACACGCCGCCGCTGCGGCTGAGGTCGTGGATCTTCCACTCGCCCCGGTCGCTGCGCATCAGCACGGCGTGGACGCTCGCCACGTCCGGAAACGGCAGCGTCACGTCGGCAGAGCGGGAACGGCCAATGATGCACTCCCAGTGCAGCAGGGGATAGACCTTTCCCTCCGGCGTGACGAGATAGCCCCATGTCTCCGGCTCCGCCCGCCCACTGAGCATGGAGCGGACGCAGCGCAGCAGCACGACGAGCGCCAGCAGAGGCAGGAGAAAATGCGCGGCGTTAGCGCAGACGACGGCCAGGTCGGACATTGTCTCAGCCTCCTTTCTCCAAAATCGAATTTGACATTTAAATTATGTAGTTTCATATTATACCACAGCGAAAATGCATTGACAACAGCCGCCGGGAAACATACAATATAGTCACTATGATGAAACAGACGAAATTTTGGGTGATTTTGTTCTCTGTACTCTTCGTTTTGGGGTGCGGCGGTTTTTTGCTGCTGCGCAGCGGCGGCCATGCGGGACATGTGGCCGAAATCCGCATCGACGGAGCGCTGTACGAGTCCGTTGATCTCGACGCCGTCACCGTGCCGTATGAGATCGAGATTCAAACGGACTACGGCGAGAACACCATTTACGTGGAGCACGGCAAAATCTCCGTCACGCACGCGGACTGCCCGGATCAGATCTGCGTCAAGCAGGGCGCCATCCAAAGCTCCGCCGTGCCCATCGCATGCGTGCCGCATCACCTGTCTATTGAGATCGGGGGCGAGCCATGAGAAAAACGAAGAAGCTTGCGCTCATGGCGGCGCTTACCGCGATCGCACTGACCATTTTTGTCGCCGAGGCGCAGATTCCGCCGGTGGTGCCGATCCCGGGCGCAAAGCTCGGCCTGGCGAACATCGTTACGCTCGTGGCGGTTGTGTTGATGGGCCGCCGTGAGGCGGGCGAGATTCTCCTCATGCGCATTTTGCTGGGCAGCATGTTCACGGGCAGCGTGTCGGCAATGATGTTCAGCATCGCAGGCGGCGTGCTCGCGTGGGCGATCATGTGCCTGACGGTTCGGTTTTTCGGCGAGAAGCAGCTCTGGATCGTCAGCATCCTTGCCGCGCTGGGCCACAACGCCGGGCAGCTTGCCGTCGCCGTCTGGGTAACGGGGACAGTCTCCATTCTGGCGTATGCCCCGGTTCTGGTTGCCGCCGGCGTCATCACGGGCGCGTTTACCGGCATTGCGGCGCTGTATCTGATTCGAGCCGCACGGAAGGCTGGCTGGTTCTGAGTCTGGCAAAAAGCAAGCTTTTTGCCAAAAGGGGATTGCGGCCTGCGGCAGCGCACGCGCCGGAGGCGCGCACGTTTGCAGGCCGAGCAGTATTTTCTCCGCCGCACATGTCGTCAAAACGGGCGCATTCCGTTTCGCTTCCGCCGTTGGCGGGAGCTCCACATCCATTTCCCCGTTTTTCCTCAGCAAATCCGAAACCATGGTTTCGGATTTGAAAGGAAGAAGGCGGGAACGGACAAGGTGAATTGCCGCGCAGCGGCAAGAGAGGGTGGTCTGGACCATATGGAATTTTCTCTTTTGAGAAAATGGAATGGAGTGAGCATCTTCTGACGCCGCCGCTTCCGAGCGGCGAAACTCTACGAGGTCTTTGATAAGCTGGTTCCAGTGAAACCGCATGTTACATTCTGTTCATAACTTTATGTCGAAATTTCTGCCGCTTTTGAGCCGTGACTTTACATAAGTCGCGGCTTTGTTAACGTTTTGCACAAAAAGCGGGCCATAAAATATGTCGAAACCAGACGAAACATCAACGGAATCTTTTCGAAAATGTTAAATCTTTTTTAAGTGTTGACTTCTTGACGAGGGGGCGATATAATGCAGCCGCTGGGATAAGAGATGGAAAGTTTTTGTGGATTCTTCGGCGTCGAGGGAGACCCGACAGGAATCGTTGGCTTTCGGCAGGGATCCGGAAGCACGGTGAAAATTTGCGATTATGGATATTATTACGAATTCTGATTCTAAAAAATTGAATCGGGCTGCACGCCCGGCCAATGGCGGAGTGCTGAACCGCGGCTTCGATGCGGCGATTGATTTTATTGACGAACGGTTCGAGGATATCGCCCGGCTGATTGGCGCCTGCCGCCATGCGGCGGCATGGCTCTGGGGCAGCAAGCTGTATGTTCCGCTGTGCTTTCTGGTGCAGGCGGGCTTTATGGCGGTGGGCCAGCCGATCGCGGGCGGCATTCTGACGATGTCGATGCTGATCTTCATGCTGCTGTTTTGTGAGGATCTGATGAGCGTCCTCTTCCCGCTGGTGCTGCTGACGCTGCTGAGCACGGAGTTTTATAGCGGCCTGTATGATCTGCTGCAGTTCTGGTGGATCGGCGTCCTGGCGGCGGCCGCGCTGCTCATTCACGTCGGCGCGTATGCGAAAGCGCCGCGCAACGGCGGCTGTATGCACAGTCTGGTGGCCGTTTCGGTGGCGACATTGGTCGGCGGCCTGGGATACATATCGGCGGAGGAGTACCTCTCTCCGACCGCGTTATATTATTCGCTCGGTCTTGGCGCTGTGATGCTGCTGGTTTATGTGCTGGCCCGGTCCGAGGTGGGGCGCGCGCGGGACTATGACGTCGCAGAGCGCCTGATGCAGACGCTTTACGCGGCGGGACTGTTCACCGGCTTTGTGGTGCTGCTGTTTTACGCACGCAACCTGCCGGAATTTTTGGAGAGCTTTTCGACGATCTATTTCTCCTACCGCAACTTCTGCGCCACCATGCTGCTGATGGCGCTGCCCTCGGCGGCGTACTTCGCCGTGCGGCGCAAGCGGCATTTTGCGTCGATGGTGTTCCTGTACCTGATGCTGCTGATGACCGGCTCGCGCAGCGGATTGATCTTCGGCTCCGTGATGCTGGCGCTGGGTCTGGGCTATGTCTATTACTGTGATACGGCGAACCGCCCGCTGTACCGCCGGGTTCTGGCAATCGGTGCGGTTCCGGTGATTGCGGTGCTGATCGTGATGGTGCATGCGCTGTTTGCCTCCCGTATGGTGGACGGTGAGCTGATCTCCATCGAAGACAGCCGCGTGACCTTCTTTGTGCAGGGGCTGCGCGATTTCGTGGCCAACCCGCTGTTCGGCTGCGGACTTGGCTCCATGCACAACTCAAAGATCTTCCTCGGCGTGGAGGGCAGCATTGTCTGGTACCACAACCTGTTTGCGCAGATTTTGGGCAGCATGGGTCTGGTTGGCGCCGTCGCCTACGGGTGGATGTTCCTGAAGCGGGTGTCCCTGCTGTGGCATAAGCGCAGCAAGAAGACGCTGGCGCTGGCGCTGGTGTATCTTGCAATGCTGCTGATCTCGATGACGAACCCCGGCGAGTTTTGTCCGCTGCCGAACGCGCTGCTGATGGTGGTGCTGTTCGTGGTCATGGAGGAGCAGCCGGAGCATGCGGCGGTTCCCGCGTGAGCGGATTGGCCGCTGCTTTGAAAGGGATTGATCCCGGATTGTGATTGGAAATGGTATTGTGAAAGGAGCAAGCCATATGAAACGTCTCAATTTTAAGTTTGTTACGACGGCAGGCTTTTTGCTCAGCGCGCTGCTGATCGCCGGCTGTGCCAGCCAAAGCGTTTCCGAGGCGCCGTCTGCAACGCCGACGCCCACGCCGTTTTCGGATGTGGATACCTCCGGCGGCATCCACGCCGGCGAGAATCAGGAGGCCTATGCCGTTCTGGTCGGCACGTGGGAGCTGGAGCGCACGGAAACTACCGAGAGCGAGGAGCCGGCTGAAAGCGAGCAGACGCGGCAGTTCCATTTCCGCGAGGACGGAACCGGCTATGTCGTGCTGGCGGAAGGCGAGGAGCAGGCCTTTGAGTTTGCGCTGGAGGGCGACCATCTGACCATCGTGCCGGGAGACGGAGCGGTGGAGATGTACCAGTGCACGATGGAGAACGCCACCATGTATCTCACGCGCATCAACAATGACGGTACGCTGCAGGCGCTGCGCGAGGTGTATGCGCAGAGCGACGTGCAGCCGGACCCCGTTCCGGACGCCGCAGCGTGAGGCGTTCCAACGATCAATAGCTGCATAGAACCCGGACGCACCCTGCGTCCGGGCTTTTTGTTTGAGAACGGATTCGTCAAATTTCGGAAGTCTTTCTTTACAAATTTGACCGGTTCGGTTATCATGGACTGTAATTCTTTATGGCGTCGAACGCGCTTCTTTTTTAAAAAAGTTAAAAAAGAACAAAGCACTTGTGCAACAAAACGACGTTTCAAACATTATTCCTATGACGGGGTAAGAACGGATGTCTCATCTGAATTCAAGAAATTGTACATTGGGCGCCTCGTCCGGCCAGCCGCCGGATGATGAGCTGATTCTCCGGATCGCGCAGGGGGTGCCCGGCGCGCTGGAGCAGCTTTATCGGCAGACTGCGTCTGCGGTTTATGGCTATGCGCTGTCCATCTTAAAGGACGCGGCCGCCGCCGAAGACGTCATGCAGGACACGTTTGTCAACGTGCTGCAGTCCGCCGCAAGCTATCGTCCCTGCGGCAAGGCCATGGCGTGGATTCTGACGATTACGCGCAATCTGGCGTTGATGCGCCTGAGAAGATTTGAAAATAAGAATGTTTCGTTTGAAGAAGTATACCACGCGGAGGATGCGCGCGATCATTTCGCGCAAAGCGAAAACCGCATGGTACTGTCTTCGGTCCTGGAAAAGCTTTCGGACGACGAGCGGCAGATTGTCATGCTGCATGCCATCTCCGGCCTGAAGCACCGCGAAATTGCGGAAGTGCTGGGGATGCCGCAGGCGACTGTTATTTCAAAATACAATCGTGCACTTGGCAAGCTCCGCGCTCTGATGGGGGGTGACGACCTTGACTGACAAAGAAATACTCGACCGTCTGGCACGTGAGGTCGTTGCTGAAACGCCCGATTGCCTGGATGAAATTCTGGCGCGCTGCGCCGCGCTCGAATCCGGCAAGGTCACGCAGCTCCACGCGCCGAAGCCGAAGAAGAAAAAGCGCTCCGTCCTTTCCGGTCTCGTGGCAGCCGCTGCGGTGCTGGCGCTCGCCATCGGCGGCGTGGGCTACTACGGGGCGGTGACGCCCGCCGGAGTGGTGACGTTTGATGTGAACCCCAGCCTGACCATGACGGTGAACCGCTATGGCCGGGTTTTGACGGTCGATGCGCTGGATGCAGACAGCGCCGCGGTCACGGCCGAGGTTGACCTGATGGGCAACCGGATGGACGACGCTGCCGATGCGCTCGTTTCCGAGCTGGTGCAGCAGGGCTATCTGAGCGAGGAGCAAAACACCGTGCTGGCCTCCGTTGAGGAGGGCGATGGTGCGGAAGCGCTGCGCAGCCAGATGGCCGCCGCGTTGGAACAAGCAGTGGAGGCACAGGGCATTGACCCTGCGATCCTCTCGCAGGTGGTTGAGACGGAGGAAAACGCACAGGCACTCGCTGCCGAACTGGGCGTTTCGCCGGGCAGGGCGCTGCTCATTAGCCGCATCTGCGCGCAGGTCTCCGAGCTGGAGCCGGAAGCGCTGGTTGGATTTCCGGTCAATGCGCTGAACGTTCTGGCAGAATCGAATGACGTGGATCTGGGAGACATCGAATCGGAGGGCACTGCGAGTACCGCCGGGTATGTCAGCGAGAAGGACGCGCTGCGGGCTGCGCTCGTGCGCTGCGGCCTGGGCGCGGCGGATGTGCAGGTGGTGCAGACCCGCTTCACTGTGGCGGATGGCGCGCTTGTGCTGGAGCTGACGCTGTCAGACGGCGAGCAGACCATTGTCTGCTGCGTCGATGCGGAGACTGCCGATGTGCGTGAAGTCGAGGGACTTCCGGAAGAGCCGGAGCCGCCGGTCACGCCACCGCCGCAGGTCATCCGCCCGGTGACGCCTGCGACCCCGACGCCGACCCCAACCCCAACACCTACTCCGACCCCAACGCCGACGCCGACCCCGACGCCCGATATCGGCGAGCAGGCGGCGCTGCAGGCAGCGCTGGCGTATCTCGGCCTGAAGCAGTCCGATGTGGCGCATTGGGAGGCGGTGCTGGATTCGTCCGGCGGACAGCCGGTCTACCGTGTGCAGATTGACACGTGGTACTATTTCCACCCGCGCTACGATGTGACGGTCGATGCCCGTACCGGCGAGGTGCTTCAGGTGGACTACATCTATGCAGGATAACCGATTAAAATGGACGCTCTCCGGAGCGTCCATTTTGCTTTCCACAGAAAAATAAAAAATTTTTTCTTTTTTGCGTTAAAAGAGATTGGATGGACATTATTATAACAGAACGGTAATCATGCCGCTTTGGAAAACAGAGCAGAGTATGTGTGCGCTTGGTTGTTGACCGGTTACTTCACAAAACTACCCCACACAAACTTTTTTAGCACAGCTCTGCCAGGGTCACGTTCCTCGCGTGACCCTTTTTTCTGCCCTGTTGGTTTACATAACATACCTTTCACGTCGAGTTTGCGCGGAAATGACAAAAGCGTAAGAAAAATATAAGAAATTGTTCAGAAATAATCGTTGGTTTTCCTGTATAATGGGGAAACAAAGCCGCAGCAAGCGCTGCGACGGATTGGAGAACCTATGAGAAGAAGACGAACGCGCACCCGCCGGCGGATTCTGCCGCGGCTGCTTTTCGTTGCTGTGGTCATTGCCGTAGTGCTGCTCGCCCGTGCAGCGTACCGCAGCCCGCAGGTAAACGAGTGGCTGACGCATGGCGAAAGTACCGTTTCGGCCGGTACGATGCACGACCTGCGCGCCTACGCCCGAAAAAACGGCTTTGATGTGAGCGCGTACCCGGATGAACTGATTGCGCTTTATGAGCGCAACGAGGACGCCCGCCAGTTTGTACTGGATTATCCGCTGAAAAAGGACGAGACGCCAACCGTGGATTTGAGCGATCTCGCCGGAAGCGGCTCGGTGCCGCTGCTGATGCAGTGGGACGAGCGCTGGGGCTACCGGGAATACAACAGCAACATCATCGGACTTGCCGGCTGCGGGCCGACCTGCCTGTCCATGGTTGCCATCTATCTGCGCGGCGATACCAGCATGACCCCGCTCTGGATGTGCCAATATGCCGAGCAGCACGGCTACTGTGTGGCCGGCAGCGGCACGACCTGGTCGTTCATGACCGATGGCGCCCGCGCACTGGGGCTGGATGTGACGGAAATCCCCATGGACGAGATGCGCATCCGGAACAATCTGGAGGTCGGCAATCCCATCGTATGCATCGTCGGTCCCGGCGATTTCACCACGACCGGGCATTTCATCGTGCTGACCGGCCTGAAGGACGGCAAAATCACCGTTAACGACCCGAACAGCGTGAAAAATTCCCAAAAGCTTTGGACGTTCGACCAGCTTCAAGGTCAGGTACAGGGACTCTGGGTGATGCGCTGACAGCAGAAAATTTGCCGCCCATGCATTTTTTGCATGGGCGGTTTTGCGCGGCTGCGGAATGGAGCGAGACGCTTCTGATGCTGCGCCTCGACAGCAGGGAAGCTTTACATTCATTTCCCCGTTTTTCCTCAACAAATCCGAAACATCGTTTCGGATTTGAAAGGAAGAAGGCGGGAGCGGATATGGAGACGGCGCGCTTGCGCGGCGGTGGAATGGAGCGAGCGTCTTCTGACGCTCTGCGCTTTTTTGTTGCCGTTCTGGACGAACAGGAGTATAATAAATTGCTATTTTACGAAAAAAGGGGACGGAATGCAGTGGAATACCGCATGGAACACGATACCATGGGCGAGATTCGCGTACCTGCCGACCGGTACTGGGGCGCGCAGACGCAGCGCAGCTATGAAAACTTCCGCATCGGAACGGAGCGTATGCCGCAGGAGATCATCCGGGCGTTTGCCGTGGTGAAAAAGGCGGCGGCGCGCGCCAATCTGCGCCTCGGCACGCTGGATCAGCGGCGCGCGGACGCGATCTGCGCTGTTTGCGACGAGATTCTGTCCGGTGCGCTGGACGGGCATTTCCCGCTCGTCGTCTGGCAGACCGGCAGCGGTACGCAGTCGAACATGAACGTCAACGAGGTCATCGCCAACCGCGCCAATGAGCTTTTGGGCGAGAAGGCCATCCATCCGAACAATCATGTGAACCGCTCGCAAAGCTCGAACGACACGTTCCCGGCGGCGATGCACATCGCGGCGCGGCTGGCGCTGGAGGAGCAGGTGCTGCCCGCTCTGGACGTGCTGCAGGCGACATTTGACCGGCTGAGCGCGGAATATGCCGATGTGGTCAAGATCGGGCGCACACATCTGCAGGATGCGACGCCCCTCACGCTGGGGCAGGAGATCAGCGGCTGGAGCGCCATGCTCGCGCACGACCGGGATATGATCTGGACTGCGGGCGAGGGCCTTTCGGAGCTGGCGCTTGGCGCGACGGCGGTGGGCACGGGACTGAACGCGCCCGCGCAGTTCGGCGAAGTTGTGGCGGAAGAGGTCTCAAAGCTGGTGGAGTGCGACTTCGTCACCGCGCCGAACAAGTTCCATGCGCTCACGAGCAAGGATCAGCTCGTTTTCGCGCACGGCGCGCTCAAAGCGCTGGCGGCGGATCTGATGAAGATTGCAAACGACGTGCGCTGGCTGGCCTCCGGCCCGCGCTGCGGTCTCGGCGAGCTGATGATTCCGGAAAACGAGCCCGGCTCGTCCATCATGCCCGGCAAGGTGAATCCCACGCAATGCGAGGCGGTCACGATGGTGGCCGTGCAGGTGCTGGGCAACGACGCTGCGGTCGGCTTTGCCGCGTCACAGGGCAACTTCCAGCTCAACGTGTTCATGCCTGTCTGCATCTATAACTTCCTGCAGTCGGCGCGCCTGCTTGCGGACGTGATGGATTCGTTCAACCGCAACTGCGCCACCGGCATCCGCGCCAACCGCGAGGTGATCGCGGCGCACCTGAACGAGTCGCTCATGCTCGTCACGGCGCTGAACCCGCACATCGGCTATGAAAACGCCGCGAAGATTGCAAAGCACGCGCACCGCACCGGGAAGACGCTCGAGGCCGCCGCAGTGGAGCTGGGGCTTCTCACGGCGGAGGAATTCGACGCCTGGGTCAAGCCGGAGAACATGGTACACCCGCTGTAAAAAGGAGAAATTACAATGGATTACGCAAAGGAATCGCTCCGGCTGCACGAGCAGTGGGGCGGCAAAATTGAAGTGGTGGCGACGGTGCCGGTCTCGACGAAGGACGACCTGTCGCTGGCCTATACGCCGGGCGTGGCGCAGCCGTGCCTGGAAATTCAGAAGGACCCCACCAAGAGCTACACGCTCACGCGGCGGCACAACCTCTGTGCCGTCATTACGGATGGCTCGGCCGTGCTCGGTCTGGGCGACATCGGCCCGGAGGCGGGTATGCCCGTCATGGAGGGCAAGTGCGTGCTGTTCAAGGCATTCGGCGGCGTGGACGCGTTCCCGCTTTGCATCAAGACGCAGGACGTGGACGAATTTGTGCGCACGGTGTATCTGCTTTCCGGCAGCTTCGGCGGCGTGAATCTGGAGGACATTGCCGCACCGCGCTGCTTTGAGATCGAGCGCAAGCTCAAGGAGCTGTGCGACATTCCCATTTTCCACGACGACCAGCACGGCACGGCGGTCATCACGCTCGCAGGGCTGACGAATGCGCTCAAGGTCGTGGGCAAGCGCAAGGAGTATGTGAAAGTGGTCATCTCCGGCGCGGGTGCGGCGGCGATCTCCATCTGCAAACTGCTGCTGTCCGCCGGCGTGCGCGACGTAACGCTCTGCGACCGGCAGGGCGCGATCTACGCCGGGCGCGGCGGACTGAACTGGATCAAGGAGGAGATGGCCGCGGTCACGAACCTCCGCCGCCAAAGCGGCAGCCTCGCGGACGTGCTCGTTGGCGCGGATGTGTTCATCGGCGTGTCCCGGCCGGGTATGCTGACGCGCGAAATGGTGCAGACCATGAACCGCGACGCGATCATCTTCGCCTGCGCAAACCCCACGCCGGAAATTTTCCCGGACGAGGCGAAGGCGGGCGGCGCGGCGGTGGTGTCCACCGGGCGCAGCGATTACCCGAACCAGATCAACAACGTCCTCGCGTTCCCCGGCATCTTCCGCGGCGCGTTTGACGTGCGCGCGCGCGATATCAACGAGGAAATGAAAATGGCCGCGGCACAGGCGCTCGCGGGCCTGATCTCCGAGGAGGAGCTTTGCGCGGATTATATCATTCCGAAGGCGTTCGACCCGCGCGTCGGCCCGGCGGTCGCCGCCGCTGTGGCGCAGGCCGCGCGGGACTCCGGCGTGGCGAGAATCTGAAATCAAAACTGGAATAAGAATCCACCGGCTAAGCCGGTGGATTCTTATTTTTCCTGAATATAGAGCGCTTCACATTCGATCTGCGCTTGTTTCAAATGCGAGGTGGCTTTGTTATAGTCGAACTGCTCCAGCTCGGTCAGTGCATCTGTTACGGCGTTGAATAAATGCAGGTACATTTTTTTGTAATCAGGCATGGGAACCACTCCAAAAACTTCATCTTTAGAAGTATATTATCAGATTTATTGAATAAAATCAATAACAGATTTCATCTTTTGAAGTTAGGAGGATTCAGGCCCATGAAAATTTATTGGTCGGGAGACTCCAAAAATGTGATTGGGCCGAAAGTGCGCACGCTTCGAAAGGAAAAGAGACTGACGCAAAAGGCGCTTGCGGAGAGGCTTCAGCTTGCAGGCTATGATTTTACCGATTTGACCGTGCTGCGGATTGAGAATGGAACGCGCTTTGTTCCGGATTATGAAGTAAAAGCGTTGGCGAAGGCGTTTGGCGTCACGTATGCCGAACTGTTGGGCGATTAAGCGGATGTTTGTTGACAAAGCCTCGCGCGTCCGGTAAAATGAAAAAATAAACAGGAGAGGAAATAATCGTGGGAAGCGCGTAAAAAATTGCTGTTTGCGCGTGGAACAACAAGAAAATGAAGTAGGGAGGATTCAAATGAAAAAAAGGGTATGGAGCTTTGCTTTGCTGCTGTGCATGGTGCTGACCCTGCTGCCCGGAACCGCACTTGCGGCGGATGTGGTGGCTTCCGGCACCTGCGGCGAAAGCGTGACCTGGGCGCTGGATTCCAACGGCGTTTTGACGGTCAGCGGTACGGGAACCGTTGAAAAACCGGATGGCGGAGTACTTTGGTCGGACTATTATCCGAATCTGCAAAAGGTCGTCATCGAAAAGGGCATTACCGGAATTGGCGACAATGCCTTTATGACTTGCCCGATGACTTCGGTTGAAATTCCAAAGAGCGTGACCAGCATTGGTTCCCATGCGTTCGCGGCCTGCGGGCGGCTGCAGCGCGTTGTGCTGCCGGACGGCATTACGGCGATCCCGAACAATGCGTTTTTCGCCTGCTTTAAGCTGACGAGCATTGTGATTCCGGACAGTGTCACCAGCATCGGAGAAAAAGCATTCAGCAATTGCAGCGCGCTGGTCAGCATCCCGGTTCCGGACGGCGTGACCAGCATCGGCGCGGGTGCGTTCAGTGGATGCGACGGTCTGAGAAGCATGACGTTCCCGGAGGGCGTTTCGGAAATTGGCGCGTTCACCTTTGAGCACTGTGAACAGTTGACGGACGTTACGATTGCGAAGAGCGTGACCGCGATCGGGGAAGGCGCTTTCTACGGCTGCCTGGATCTGGCGGACGTTTATTACACCGGCAGCGAGAGCGAGTGGGCGGCTGTTGCAGTCGGAGAAGGCAATGAGGAGCTCTCCGTCGCGGCGTTCCACGCAAACAGCGCCGGCCCGCAGATCACGCTCTATACGATGTTCTCAGATATGCCGGCAGAAACCAACTGGGCCTATCCCGGCATCGCCTTCTGCGTTGCGGATGACCTGATGAACGGCGTCGGAGAAGGGCGCTTTGACCCGGAGGGAACGCTCACGCGCGCGATGGTAGCTACCATCCTCTGGCGGAAGGAGAACGAACCGGAGGCAACGACGCCCTGCACGTTTACCGATCTGACGATGGACTGGTACAAGGACGCTGTCGCATGGGCGGCGGAGGCTGGCGTCGTTACCGGCCGTGACGCCGCGACCTTTGACCCGGACGGCGCAATTACGCGTCAGGACATGGCGACGATGCTGTATCGCTATGCGCAGTACAAGAACCCTTACATGACCCCGGCGGGTGATCTCTCCGGATTCCCGGACAGCGGCAAGGTCGCCGGCTACGCGCAGGCGGCGATGGCGTGGGCAAACGCCAGCGGGATCATCGTGGGCAACGCTGTGGATGGCGTCAATTACCTCGACCCGCTCAGCAGCGCCACCCGCGCACAGGTTGCAACGATCTTTATGCGGTTTGAAGGATGAAGTGAACCGAACAATCCGTCCGGAGCAAATGCTCCGGGCGGATTTTTTTGCAGGTTTCTATTGACAAACGCATGAATCTGTGTTTATATAAACATATGAACAATCGTTCATATGTTTGAAAGGAGAAATCCCACTTGGACGAGAACAAAAATGCCCTTGCGCCGGCGTGCGACTACCTGTGCGTGCATGAGGATGCGGTGGCGAAGGTGCTCTCTGAGCTGCCGGACGACGAGCAGCTGTACGATCTGGCGGAGCTGTTTCGCATGTTCGGCGATTCGACGCGCATCAAAATTTTGTATGTGCTGTTTGAGAGCGAGCTGTGCGTGTGCGACATTGCAAAGCTGCTGGGCATCAGCCAGTCGGCGGTCAGTCATCAGCTCCGCAGCCTGAAGGCCGCGAAGCTTGTGCGGTTCCGCCGCGAAGGAAAGACCGTGTTTTATTCGCTGGACGACGACCATGTCCGCTCCGTACTCTCTCTGGGTATGGAGCACATTCTGGAGAAGTGAGGAGAAGACCATGATGCAGAAAAAGTACAGTATCGAAGTGGATTGCGCCAACTGCGCGGCAGCCGTGGAGCGCCGCGTGGCAAAGCTCAGGGGTGTGGAGGAAGTGACGATCAGCTACATGGCGCAGAAAATGCTCGTCACGTATGCCGACGGCGCGGATGAACAGGCCGTTCTGGCGGAGATTCTCGCCGCGGCGCGCAAGATTGAGCCGGACTTTGTGATCGAGGCCTGACGCGATGACGAAGCATCAAAAAACCGCGCTGCTGCGCATCTGCGTGGCAGCGGCGCTGCTGATTGCGCTGCACTTTGTACCCGTGGACGGCTGGCTGCGCTTTGCGCTGTACCTGATCCCGTACCTCACCGTGGGGGCGGGCGTCCTGCAGCGCGCAGTGCAGGGCATTGCAAACCGCCAGCCGTTTGACGAAAACCTGCTCATGGCGGTCGCCACAGTCGGCGCGATGGTGCTCGGCGAGTACCCGGAGGGTGTGGCCGTCATGCTGTTTTACCAGATCGGCGAGCTGTTCGAGGACTACGCCGTCGGCAAAAGCCGGCGGAACATCTCGGATCTGATGGACATCCGCCCGGATTACGCGAATCTGGAGACACCGGATGGCCTGCAGAAGGTTGCACCGGAACATGTTGCGGTCGGCAGCGTGATCGTCGTGAAGCCGGGCGAGCGCGTCCCGCTAGACGGTACGGTGCTGGAGGGCACCTCCGCGCTGAACATGGCCGCCCTCACGGGCGAGAGCGTGCCGCGCGACGTCGCCGCGGGCGACGCAGTGATCAGCGGCAGCGTGAATCTGACCGGCGTGCTGCGTCTGCGCGCGGATAAGGCATATGGCGAATCCACCGTGGCTCGGATTCTGGAGCTGGTGGAAAATTCATCGCTGAAAAAGGCGAAGACCGAGAAGTTTATTACGAAATTCGCGCGCTATTACACCCCGGCGGTGTGCCTGAGCGCGTTGGCGCTGGCGATTTTGCCGCCGGTGGTGCGGCTGCTCATGGGCATGAGCGCCGCGTGGGGCGACTGGGTCTACCGCGCGCTGACGTTCCTCGTCATCAGCTGCCCGTGCGCGCTCGTGATCTCTATCCCGCTGTCGTTCTTCGGCGGCATCGGCGGCGCGTCCTCGCGCGGCGTCCTCATCAAGGGCGCGAGCTATCTGGAGCTCCTCTCGAAAACCGACCGCGTGGTGTTTGACAAGACCGGGACGCTCACGCGCGGCACGTTTGAGGTCACGGACGTGCGCCCGGAGCAGGGCGTTTCTGCGCCTGAGCTGCTGCAGCTTGCCGCGGCGGCGGAGCGGTTTTCCGACCATCCCGTGAGTCTCAGTCTGCAAAAAGCGGCGGGCGAGCTGCCGGAGGCACTCGTTGCGACGGATGCGCGGGAGCTTGCCGGTCACGGCGTGATCGCCACAGTCGGCGGCGCGCAGGTGGCGGTGGGCAACGAGAAGCTCATGCATCAGCTGGACCTTGGCATACCGGCGTGTGCCGATGCGGGGACTGTGGTGTACGTGGCGGTGAATGGCCGGTATGCCGGACGCATCGTGATTGCCGACCGGCCGAAGCCGGGCGCGGCAAAGGCGGTTGCGGCGCTGAAACGCTGCGGCGTGTCACGCGTCGTGATGCTCACAGGCGACCGTGCGCAGGCAGCCGAAGCCGTGGCGCAGGAGCTGGGCATCGACGAGGTGTGCAGCGAGCTGCTGCCGGCGGATAAGGTCACGCAGGTGGAGAAGCTGCTCGCAGAGGGCGGGCAGAAACGCTATCTGGCCTTCGTGGGCGACGGCATCAACGACGCGCCGGTGCTCGCGCGCGCCGACCTCGGCGTGGCGATGGGCGCCATCGGCTCGGACGCGGCCATCGAGGCGGCGGATATCGTGCTCATGGACGACGATCCGGAAAAGCTTCCGCTTGCCATGTCCATTGCGCGCAAGACGATGCAGATCGTCTGGCAGAACATCGTGTTCGCGCTTGCGGTGAAGCTGGTGTGCCTGATCCTCGGCGCGCTGGGCATCGCCGGAATGTGGCTGGCGATTTTTGCTGACGTCGGCGTGATGGTGCTGTGCGTGCTCAACGCGACGCGGGCACTGTCCGTCAAGCGGCTGTAGCAAACAGAAAATCCCCCTTTTGTGTCCCCGGCCGGGGTTCCGGCCGGGGCGCTTTTTTAAAGACCCTGAAATTCGGGCGGCGCTCTTGATTCAGGGGAGACGAAGCGATATAATCTTACCAGGCCCGCCGGAATTTGACGGCAATTTTCGAGGATCGTTTGCGGGATGGAGGAGATTGGAATGAAACGGACTACTGCACTGCTTCTGGCAATTTTGCTCGTGGTTACGATGCTGCCCACCGGCGCGCAGGCGGCGAATGGGGACAAGCTCATTGCCCTGACGTTCGACGATGGCCCATCACAGTATACGCCGGCGCTGCTGGACGGTCTTGCCGCGCGCGGTGCGCATGTGAGCTTCTTCGTGCAGGGTATCAACGGCAGCCGAAACACGGCCACCGTGCGGCGCGCATGGCTGGAGGGGCACCAGATCTGCAGCCATACCTACAGCCACCCGCAGCTGACCAAGCTGAGCACAGCCGGCGTGCGGGAGGAGCTGTCGAAGGTGGACGGCATTCTCGACGGCGCGCTGGGCTTTGATTCGACCTACATGCTCCGTCCGCCTTACGGCGCGTATAACCAGTCCGTGCTCGACACGGCGGGTGTGCCGTGCTTCTACTGGTCGGTGGACACCCGCGACTGGGAGAGCCGCAACGCGGACGCGGCGTACCGGGAGTTTCTGAAAGCGACGAAGGACGGTTCGATTGTGCTGATGCACGACATGTATTCCACCACGGTCACGGCTGCGCTGCGCGCAATTGATACGCTGCAGGCGCAGGGATATGAATTTGTCACGCTCAGCGAGCTGTTTTACCGCCGGGGCATTCCCCTTACGGCGGGAAAGATCTATTTTAACGCCTATCCCACCGGCTACGGCACGGACGACGGGATCGCGGAACCGGTGATCCAGTGCGAGAACACGGCCACCGGGAAGCGCATCACCATGACGGGCGACAGCCGCGGTATGGTGTATTACACCACCAACGGCGAGACGCCGCCCCCCGCCAACTGCACGGAGTATACCGGGCCGTTCATCCTGAACGAAACCGCGACGGTGAAAGCCGTGAGCGTCATTTCGTGGAACAGCATCCGCTCTGATACCGTGACGGCGCAGGTGGACTACATCCCGGCCGCTGCGCCGGAGCTTGCGCTGACCGACGGCATACTGACCATGACGAGCGCCACGCCCGGCGCCGCAATTCATTATACGGCGGACGGCTCGCTGCCGGCGGAGACAAGCGAACGCTATACGGGCGCCATCTCTGCCGTGCCGGGCACGACCTATCGCGCGCGGGCGTTTGCCCCGTCATTTGACCCCAGCGTGGTCTCTTTGCTCACTTACGGCGCGCGTGGCAGCGTGCTCCGCGACGTGACGGTGGACGATTGGTATTATGACGCCTGCGACCGCTCCGTGGCGGGAGGACTCATCAACGGCGTGGAGCCGGAGGTGTTCGCGCCGATGCTGCCGCTCAGCCGCGCCATGCTGGTGACGGTGCTGTATCGCATGGCCGGGTCCCCGTCCGGCGCGCCGGACTGCGCATTCCCGGATGTGGACTCGAACGGCTATTACTACCCGGCGCTCTGCTGGGCGGTGGAGCGGGGTATCGTCGAAGGCTATCCGGACGGGACCTTCGCGCCGGGCGCGGGTGTTACCCGTCAGGAGCTGTGCTGCGTGCTCACGCGCTGCTTGACTGCGGTGGACAAGCTGCCGGCGGAAGCGGCTGCGGATGCAATTTCCGGATATGCCGACTGCGCGTCGATCGGCGCGTGGGCGGTGGAGTCGGTGAACGCCATGTGCGCGATTGGTGCGGTGCAGGGCTATCCGGACAATACCGTGCGGCCTGACGGCGGCGCGACCCGCGCGGAAGCGGTCACCATGCTCCTGCGTCTGGAGGATGCCTTGGAAGCTGCGCCGGAGCCGCCGGCGGAAGAGACCGCGCCGGAGGTAAGCCCGGAGCTGGTTTCCCCGACCCCGGCGAACCCGATGATCGTTTCTTTTTAAGTGCATATGCCGAAAGTGCCTCCTTCGGGAGGCACTTTCGGCTGTCAAAAAAGCAAAGCTTTTTTGACAAAGGGGAAAGCGGCCTGACTGCAGCGCACTCGCTGTCCGCTGGAAGCGGACAACTCGCACGTTTGCAGGCCGAGAAGAATTTTCTCCGCCGCACATGTCGTCAAAACGGGCGCATTCCGTTTCGCTTCCGCCGTTGGCGGGAGCTCCACATCCATTTCCCCGTTTTTCCTCAGCAAATCCGAAACCATGGTTTCGGATTTGAAAGGAAGAAGGCGGGAACGGACAAGGTGAATTGCCGCGCAGCGGCAAGAGAGGGTGGTCTGGACCATATGGAATTTTCTCTTTTGAGAAAATGGAATGGAGTGAGCGTCTTCTGACGCCGCCGCTTCCGAGCGGCGAAACTCTACGAGGTTTTTTGATAAGCTGGAGTGCCTCCTTCGGGAGGCACTTTTTATTTTCCTGTTGACAGGAAACCGTATTATGCGTATAATACACTCGAGAACCGTATTACTCCAGTAATACGGTTGGACGGAAACGAGGTGAGAACGCGGTGATTTCCTTTGAAGACTTTGCGATGGAGCCGGGCGTCCCGATCTATCTGCAGATCCTGCGGTACATCAAGCGCGGTGTTGCGGCGGGCGTGATCCAAAACGGGGACGAGCTGCCGTCGCGCCGGGTGCTGTCGGCGCTGCTGGGCGTGAATCCGAACACGGTGCAGAAGGCGTACCGCGTGCTCGAAGAGGAGGCGCTCATCGAGTCGCACACCGGTGCACGCAGCTATATGGTGCTCGACGCGCGGACGACGCGCCGCATCCGCGCGGAGCTGCTGGAGGGCGACGTTCTGGCGCTCATCCAGGCGATGCGGCAGATGGGTGTGGAAAAGCAGGATGCGCTCGCGTTGGTGGAAACGCTCTGGGAGCAGGAGGGGTCGGAATGAAACGACATTTGTCAATCTGGATGTTGATGGCCAGAAGCACGATCTATCAGGTGCTGGGGCTGTTCCTGGCGCTGGCTGCGGCAGACGGAGCCCTGTTTGCGCTGGCGCTGCGGCAGGGCGCGTCCGCGTTGGGACTGGAACAGGTGCTCACAGAGAGCCACCTTCCTGCCGTGTTCGGCGCCGGCCTGGTTCTCCTCACCGTGGTGCTGTGCCTGAACGGCTGCGAATTCAGCGCAAAGCAGGGCTACACGCTGCGGCGGCTGCGCGTGTCGCAGCGGGAAATTTTCCTCTGGCAAGCGGTACATAATGCGATGTGCTATTTTCTGCTGCTGGCGGTGCAGACCGGCATTGTGCTTGCCCTGTGCCGGATCTATGTGGCGCGGGATCCGGATATGGTGAACGGCCAGACGGTGTTTTTGGCGTTTTACCGCCTGCCGTTTCTGCACAGCCTGCTGCCGCTGGCGGACGTCTGGCGCTATGTGCGCAACGCGGTGCTGTGCGCGGCGCTCGGTGTGTGCGCGGCGGCGTTCCCAGCGCAGCAGCGGCAGGGGAACCGGGGCATTGCGGTTGTGATTCTGACGATTCCCACGGCGGCGTTCTTTGCGCAGCAGATGGCCAGCAGCGATTTTGGGATGATCGGTGCGGCGGTGGTCATCACGGCGGTCGCGCTGTTCAATGTGTCGGAGGTGCTTCATGAAACGGCTTGATCTGAAGCGGCTTGTACCGCCGGGGGTGGATGCGCGGCAGGAGCTGACCTGGATGCTCGTCGGCTGGGCGCTCAGCTTTGTGTACAGTCTGGGGTTTGCAATGCGTCTGGTGAAGGAACTGAGCGCGCTGTATCGGGTCACCGGCGGCAAGCGGGTGCTGCGCAGCGACGCCGCCATGCCGGACTTCGCCGGGCTGCTTGGCAGCCATCTGTACGGCTTTTTGCTCGTCGCGCTGTGTATGCTGGCTATCGTGGTGTATCACTACCTTTACCACCGGCAGGGCAGCAAAAGCATTTACACGATGCGCCGTCTGCCGGACGGTATGGAGCTGCACCGCCGCTGCTGGACGCTGCCGGTGCTCATGGCGCTGGCGAGCCTGCTGACTGCGTTTGTGCTGCTCATGATTTACTATGCGATTTATATGTTGGGAACCCCGGAATCCTGCCTGACGCCCGGTCAGTGGCAGAAGTTATGGAGTGTGATCTTATGATAGAACTCAAGCATGTCAGCAAATCCTACGGCGGCAAGCAGGCGCTCGACGATGTGTCGCTCACGCTGCCGCAGGGCGAGATCGTCGGCCTGTTCGGCGAAAACGGCGCGGGCAAAACCACGCTCATGAAGTGCATTCTCGGTTTTTTGCGCTATGACGGGGAGATCACGCTCGACGGCGCGCCCATTTCCCGGAAAACCATCGAGCGCATCTCCTTTGCCACGAGCGAGCATTCGTTCTTTCCGAATCTCACGGCGCAGGGGCACCGGGAGTTTTACGCGGAGCACTTCCCGAAGTTTGACGGCAAGCGCTTCGCGGCGCTGATGGACTTTTTCGAGCTGCCGGTGCACAAGCCGCTGCGCGGTTTTTCCACCGGGCAGAAAAATCAGTTCGAGGTCATTCTGTCCCTGTGCCAGGGCGCGGACTACATCCTGATGGACGAACCCTTTGCAGGCAACGATGTGTTCAACCGCGAGGATTTCTATAAAGTGCTGCTCGGCATCCTGCGCGAGCATGAGACGGTGCTGCTCTCCACGCATCTGCTGGAGGAGGTTTCGGGCTTCATCGGCCGCGCTGTGCTGCTCCGGCAGGGGAAAATTGCAGGGGACGTGTCCATGCTGGAGCTGGAGGAACAGGGCAGCGACCTCATGACCTTCGTCAAGCAGACCTACCGCTACCGCGCGGACCGCGTCAGCCGCGCGCTGGACGATCTGACCGGCGGCGACGCATGAGAGGAGGGGGTAAACCATGCGAAAAAGCCTCATTGTGACGCTGCTGCTGGCCGTGCTCGCGCTCGGCGGTCTCTGCTGTGCCCATGCCGCGCTCAACGCGCAGGAGGATGCCGTCGCCATCACGGAGACGACCGTTGCGGGCGACCCGGCGGCGGCAGCGGGCGTCCGGGTGAAATTGCGCACCGCGTGCGCCGGCCACATGCTCTGGGAGACCTGCTACGCGGTTGGCGCGCCGGACGGAACGTATTCGGACTTTACCTTTTCCCGTCAGATGCTGCAGGACTCGGAGGGAGGCTACGCCGGGCTGGATTTGTACACCGCCCGGAACAGCAGCTACGGTGGCTCATTCGGAGAGACGACGGACGAAAGTGCGCATCCGCAAATGAAGCTGTTCCGCGACGTGGCGAGCCGTATGGGAGACGCATCGGAGCGCACGGAGACGCTCGCGCTGCGCGACTATTACGAATTCTATCCGCTGGAGGGGTATCTGGATCTTCCGGCGCTCCGGGAGAATGGCGGCACTCCGCTTGTTGGGGAATATGAGCCGATCCGCTCCTTTTTCCGCGTCCCGGTTCCGAATGACGTCCGCGCGACCGTCACGGTGCGCAGGGACAGCAACGCGCAGGGCTATAACTGCGACTTCAATCTGACCGGCGACGTATGGAATCTCTGGACGAACAGCGTGGTGGCGGGCGACGACACCGTTTATTTCGCGCTCAGCTTCCGCACCGAAAACGGAGGCGTCGTGGACACCAGCCAGATTCCCGGCGGCGTGGGGATCTACCGACTGTCGGTGGCCGAAGAGCCGGTCAGCCTGAAGATGGTGTTCCCGCTCGATCCGGCGGATGCGGTCTGTGACCTGCACCTGTCGGCGGATGGGCAAAGGCTGCTGCTCACGACGATCGAGGACGGCGTCTGCTATCTCACCATCATCGACCTTGAGACCATGACGGCGCTGCAGAAGCTGCCGGTGCTGGAGGACGTAGAGGACGGCGGCTTTGTGAGCGCATACTATCAGGATGACTTTCTAATGCTGCAGTTTTCTGCCGATCAGCAGAGACGGTTTGCAGTGATTGCCGCGCCGGAGACGGGGGACTATACTGTGGCGATGCGGGGTGATCTGGATGCGGACGACGGCGCGTGGCAGGGTTACGAGGGCGGCACGGCAATGGACTTCAACGGCGATGCGCTCGTGATTGCCGCGCCGTGGTATGAGGGGATCGCACCGCGCGGCTTCTGGCTATCGGTGTACGGCGCGGACGGGATGCGCTATTCCGGGCAGTATGCCAGCAGCCTGATGAGCGGCCAGCCGGAAGACACGGTATCCAGCGACCATACCTGCATGTTCACGGACGTATCGCCGCTGACCGTCTGCATGCCGGACGCCTGAACCGAACGACACAGAGCGCTCCAGAATGGAGCGCTCTGCGTCGTTCTGCATATGGAAAAGCAGAGTTTTCGGTATTTTCACAAATTACCCCTTTTCATTCGGGCATATTTATATTAAAATAAGTCGATTGATTTGATTTTATTTTCTGAAAGTGGGGGAGTCTGTTCTATGGAAAATGCGGCGCCCAAATTCAAGCGCATCCTGCTGAAGGTCAGCGGTGAGGCGCTTGCCGGGGAGAAAAAGACCGGACTGGATTTTGCGGTGATCGGCCGCGTCTGTGACGCGATCGCCCAGTGTGTGGCGATGGGCGTGCAGGTTGGCGTTGTGATCGGCGGCGGCAACTTCTGGCGCGGCGCAAAGGACGGCGGCGGCAAAATGGAGCGCACCCGCGCCGACCATATGGGCATGCTGGCGACGGTGATGAACTGCCTGGCCGTGTCCGACGTGATGGAGCAAAAGCACATCCCCGTGCGCGTGATGACTGCGGCGGATATGCGCACCTTCGCCGAGCCGTATACCTGCCTGCGCGCTGTGAGCCATCTGGAGGAGGGTAAGGTCGTCCTCTTTGGCGGCGGCAGCGGCTGCCCGTATTTCTCCACGGACACGGCGGCAGTCCTGCGCGCGGCGGAGATCGGCGCAGACGCGATCCTGCTCGCCAAGAACATCGACGGGGTGTACAGCGCTGACCCGCGTCAGGATCCCGGCGCCGTGAAGTACGACGCCATTACCTATGACGAGGTGCTCGCACAGCATCTGGCGGTGATGGATTCGACCGCAACGTCGCTCGCCATGGACAACAATATCCCCGTCTTCGTCTTTGCGCTGTCCGACCCTGAAAACATTGTGCGCGCCGTCTGCGGAGAAGCGGTCGGCACGATCGTCACGAAGTGAAACAACAAGCGATAGGAGGATAATATTATGTCAACCGATTATTCCGAGTTTGAAGCAAAGATGAAGAAGACCACCGAGGTGCTCTCCGAGCAGTTCGCCGCGGTGCGCGCGGGCAAGGCCAACCCCGCCGTGCTTGACCGTATCACGGTCGATTACTACGGCTCGCCCACGCCCATCCAGCAGATCGCGTCCGTCAGCACGCCGGATGCGCGCTCGCTGCTCATCCAGCCGTGGGACGGCTCTGTCCTCAAGGGCATTGAGAAGGCGATCCTCGCCTCCGACCTGGGCATCAATCCGCAGAACGATGGCCGCGCCATCCGTCTGGTGTTCCCGCAGCTCACCGAGGAGCGCCGCAAGGAGCTGGCCAAGCAGGTGAAGAAATACGCGGAGGAATCCAAGGTTGCCGTGCGCAACATCCGCCGCGACGCGATGGAAAAGTTCAAGGCGCAGAAGAAAAAGTCCGAGATCACCGAGGACGATCTGAAGGTCGTCGAGAAGGACATGCAGAAGCTCACCGACGACTATATCAAGGAAGTCGATAAGATCGCCGCGAAAAAAGAGCAGGAGCTCATGGAGCTTTAAGCGGTATTTCGCCAATCAGGGGGATTTTTATCCCCCTGATTGACAGCTTGTCGAAAAGCCTCGCAGAGTTTCGCCGCTCGGAAGCGGCGAAAGAAAATCAAATTCATTTTTTCCGGCGACATGTGCGGCGGGAAAAATACGTTTCGGCCTGCAAACGTGCGAGCGTAGCGAGCGCGCTGCGGCAGGCCGCGACCCCCTCAAAAAAGTGCCTGCACTTTTTTGAAATTTTTATCCCCCTGATTGAATATCCTGCTCTGAGCAGGAGAAAAAACGCCCCGGCTGCCGGGGCGGAAGCATGGAGCACAAGCAATGGGCATTTTCAAGAAACAGCCGCCTGCGCCGCAGGTGGATTTCACACGTCTGCCGCGCCACGTCGCCATCATTCTCGACGGCAACGGCCGCTGGGCCAAAGCGCGCGGCCTGCCGCGCACCGCGGGACACGGCGCGGGGGCGGAAGCGTTCCGCCGCATCGGCAACTACTGCAAGGACATCGGCATCGAATACCTCACGGTGTACGCCTTTTCCACGGAAAACTGGAAGCGTCCGCCGGAGGAGGTGCGCACCATCATGGCCATCTTTGAGAAATACATGATGGAGGCGCTGTCCATCATGGAGCGCGACCGGTTCAAGATGCGCTTTTTCGGCGACATTTCCGCGCTCTCGCTGCGCCTGCAGGAGCTGATGGCTGCGGCAGAAGAAAAGAGCACCCACTACGAGGGGTGCCAGATGAACATGTGTATCAATTACGGCGGCCGGGATGAGATCATCCGGGCGGTGCGCCGCTATGCGCAGGAATTCAAGGACGGCACTGCGCCGGAACTGACGGAGGAGACGTTTGGAAGCTATCTCTATTCCGCCGGTATCCCGGATCCCGACCTCATCATCCGCACGAGCGGGGAGGAGCGGCTGTCCAACTTCCTGCCGTGGCAGGGGGCGTATTCCGAGCTGTATTTTACCGACGTGCTGTGGCCGGACTTCACCGAGCGCGACATGGACGCAGCGCTTGCCGAATTCCAGCGCCGTGACCGGCGGTTTGGCGGCGTGAAGTAATTCGCCGGACAGAGAAAGATACTGGCCGCCGTGCGGCGGCCTCTGGAGGAACGTTTATGAAAAACAGAGTCATTGTTGCGGTGATCGGAATTCCCGTGCTGCTGGCGGTCATCTTTTTTGCACCGCTGTGGGCGTGGGGCATCGTAGTGGCGATCATGGCGTCGTTCTGCGCATGGGAGCTGCTGCACTGCGCCATGCCGGCATTTGTGCCGCGCTTTGCGATCTACGCGGGCGTGTGCGGCGCCGCCATCCCCATCGGCACGGCGTTCGGCGCGGGCGAGCTCACGTTCAAGATCGCGGCATACGTGCTGTTTGTGGTCATGTTTGCGGAGATGATGTGCTCCTTCCGGAAGGAGAAGCATGTTCCGTTTATCGACCTTGCGCTGGTGTTTGCGGCGGGGCTGGTCATTCCGTTTCTGCTCTCGGCGCTCGTGCGGCTCGGCCTGCGTGAGCCGAAGGCGCCGTATCTGCTGCTGCCGTTCGTCATTACCTGGCTGAGCGATTCCGGCGCGTTCTTCGTCGGCCGCAGTCGCGGCAAAACGAAGCTGGCGCCCGCGCTTTCGCCGAACAAGACGGTGGAGGGCAGCATCGGCGGCTTCGTCTGCGCGATCCTCGCGGCGATTTTGTACGGCCTGATCCTGCACTGGTGCCACTTCCACGTGAACATTCTGGTCATGGCGGTCTACGGCTTCTTCGGCAGCCTTGCCGGGCAGGCGGGCGACCTCGCGTTCTCGGCCATCAAGCGGGAGCACGGCATCAAGGATTACAGCAATCTGCTGCCCGGTCACGGCGGGATGCTCGACCGGTTTGACAGCACCATTTTCACTGCGCCCATTTTGGAGCTGCTGGTACTGTGCGTACCGGCAATCACCGTTGCGGTGGGCGCGTAACGGCAAAGAGGACTTTTTATGATGCATTCGATTTCTATCTTAGGCTCCACGGGCAGCATCGGCCGGCAGACGGTCGCGGTTGCGGAGCATCTCGGTCTCGATGTGCGGGCGCTCACCACGAACCGGAACATCCGGCTCGTGGAGGAACAGGCGCGGCGGCTGCACCCGGCGTTCGTCGCGGTGTACGACGAGACGGCGGCGAAAGCGCTGCGCATTGCGCTGGCGGATACGGACATTGCCGTCGGCAGCGGGGAGCGCGGCCTGTGCGAGGCGGCAGTCATCTCCGGCGCGCAGACGGTGGTCACGGCGGTGTCCGGCGCGGTCGGCCTGCGCCCGACGCTGGAGGCCATTGAAAAGGGGCGGCGCATCGCGCTCGCCAACAAGGAGACGCTCGTCTGCGCGGGCGAGATCGTCATGCAGCGCGCGATGCAGTGCGGTGCGGAGATCGTCCCCGTGGACTCGGAGCATTCGGCCATCTTCCAATGCCTGACGGGGCGGAAGGGCGAGCTGAAAAAAATCCTGCTCACCGGCTCCGGCGGGCCGTTTCGCGGCTGGACGCGCGAGCAGACGGCGTCCGTCACGCCGGAGCAGGCTGTCAAGCACCCGAACTGGAGCATGGGCGCGAAGATCAGCGTCGATTCCGCGACGATGATGAACAAGGGGCTGGAATTCATCGAGGCGATGCACCTGTTCGGCGTCACGCCCGACGATATTCAGGTGCTCATCCACCCGGAGAGCGTGGTGCACTCCATGGTGGAGCTGGTGGACGGCACGGTCATCGCGCAGCTTGGCGTGCCGAACATGGAGCTGCCGATCCAGTATGCGCTCACCTATCCGGAGCGGACAGAGAGCCTTTGCGGTACGCTGGACTTCACGCAGCTCACCACCGGATTGCATTTTTACGCACCGGAGCTGGAGCGGCTTCCGTGCCTTGCGCTTGCCATGCGCTGTGCGCGCACGGGCGGCACCGCGCCAAGCGTGATGAACGCGGCCAACGAAGTTGCGGTCGGCCTGTTTTTGAACCATCAAATCGGGTACAATGAAATTTATGACAGCGTTGCTGCGGCGGTCGAGGACATCCCCGCCACGGCGGCGCCGGA
The DNA here is from genome assembly GCA_018265835.1 of Oscillospiraceae bacterium. GTDB lineage: Bacteria > Bacillota > Clostridia > Oscillospirales > Oscillospiraceae > CAG-103. The sequence continues at coordinate 43,948 of JABLYK010000002.1, forward strand.
TCTGGACACGATCCGCGCGGCGGATGCTGCGGCGCGCGATTTTGTCCGGTCCTATTTCCACGTTTGAAAGGAACTTGCATGTATATCATTCTCGCAATTCTCATGTTCGGCGTGCTCATCGCCGTGCACGAACTGGGTCACTTTCTCGCGGCGAAGGCCTGCGGCGTGCGGGTGGAGGAGTTTGCCATCGGCATGGGCCCGGCCATCTGGAAAAAGCAGAAGGGGGAGACGCTTTACGCCCTGCGCTGCCTGCCGATCGGCGGCTTTTGCGCCATGACGGGCGAGGACGAGGAAGTGGACGATCCGCGCGCATTTTCGAGCCAGAGCGCGTGGAAGCGCATCATCATTCTCGTTGCGGGCGCGGCGATGAACTTCCTGATTGGCCTCATTCTCATCCTGCTGGTGTTCTCCAAGGCGGAAGCGTTCACGACCCCAACCATCACCGGGTTCATGGACGGCTGCCCCTACGAGGGCGAGGCGGGGCTGCAGGAGGGCGACCTCATCTGGTCGATTGACGGGCACCGCATCTATTTTTCCTCCAACGTCAGCGAATACCTTGCGCGCGGCAGCGGCACGTATGATATCGTTGTCAAGCGCGGCGGGGAAAAGGTGACGCTCGAAGATTTCGAGATGACCCCGCGCGAATACGAGGGGCAGGAGGGCAAGTTTTACGGACTGAATTTCGGCGTGAAGGAAGCCAGCTTCGGCGCGCGATTGCGCTATTCCTGGTACTGTGCGCTGGACTTTGTGCGCATGGTCTGGAACGGCCTGCGTGACCTGCTCGCGGGCGCCGTGGGCGTGAACGATCTGTCCGGCCCGGTCGGCATCGTGAGCATGATGAACGACGTGGGGCATTCTGCGGAATCGACCGCCGTGGCGCTGAACAATCTTGCGTATTTCACGGCGTTCATTGCCATCAACCTTGCGGTGATGAATCTGCTGCCGCTGCCCGCGCTGGACGGCGGACGCATCTTCTGCCTGCTTGTGACGTGGTGCATTGAGCGCGTCAGCCGCAAGAAGGTGAATCCCAAGTACGAGGGCTATATCCACACCACGGGCATGGTTTTGCTGCTGGGGCTGATGGCCTTCGTCATGTACAACGATATTGCAAAACTGATTTCCTGATCCGGAGGGGAAAACGATGCCCCTCCGGGCATTTGTGCGTTTAGAAGGAGAAACCAATGAATCGAACTGAAACCCGGCAAATCCACATCGGCGGTGTCGCCGTGGGCGGCGGAGCGCCGATTCCGGTGCAGTCCATGTGCAACACCCGCACGTCGGACGCGAAGGCGACCATCGCGCAGATCTCCCGCCTGTACGAGGCGGGCTGCGAGATCATCCGCGTCGCCGTGCCCGATCAGGAGGCGGCGGACGCGCTGCCGCAGATCGTCAAGGCCTCGCCCATCCCGGTCGTGGCCGACATTCACTTTGACTACCGTCTGGCCCTTGCCGCGGCAAAGGCCGGCGTCCATAAAATTCGCATCAATCCCGGCAACATCGGCGAGGCGGACAACGTCCGCAAGGTTGCCGAGGCCTGTAAGGAGCGCGGCATCCCCATCCGCATCGGCGTCAACGGCGGCAGTCTGGAAAAGCGGCTGCTGGAGCAATACGGCCACCCGACGGCGGAAGCGCTCGTGGAAAGCGCGCGCGGCCACATCGCGCTGCTGCACCGCTTTGATTTTGACGATATCGCCCTGTCGATGAAAAGCTCTACCGTGCCGCTGACCATCGCGGCTTACCGGCTCGCAGCGGAGACGTTTCCGTACCCGCTGCACGTCGGCGTGACGGAAACGGGCACGGCGTATCATGGCACGATCCGCTCCGCCGTCGGCATCGGGACGCTGCTCAGCGAGGGCATCGGCGACACGATCCGCGTATCGCTGACGGCCGACCCTGTGGAGGAGGTGCGCGCGGGCGTCGCCATCCTGAAGGCGGCGGGACTGCGCCGCGAGGGCGTGCGCTTCGTCTCGTGCCCGACGTGCGGGCGCACGCAGATCGACCTGATCTCGCTCGCGCACGAGGTGGAGGATAAGCTGCAGGGGCTGGACCGGGACATCACGGTTGCCGTGATGGGCTGCGTGGTCAACGGCCCCGGCGAGGCGCGCGAGGCTGATTACGGCGTCGCCGGCGGCAAGGACTGCGGGCTGCTGTTCCGCAAGGGCGAGATCCTGGGCAAGTACCCGGCGGAGCGGCTGGCTGACGCGCTCGTCGATCTGATTCAAAGCGAAGAGAGGAAGTCATGAGCGAAAAGGTACCGTTTCTGGAGATGTTCCCCGGCTGCGAGCCGCTGCGCGATACGTGCGGCGGGCTGGACAAGGCCGAGGTGCTCGACGTGCTGATTTTGCGCGAGAGCATGACGATGACGGTGCATGCGTGGTTTTCGCGCATCCCGGCGCCGGCGGAGCGCTCCAACATTGAGCAGCATCTGGCTGCGCAGTTCCGGCTGCAGGGTGTGACCATCCGCGCGGAGTATCCCGCGCCGGAGCAGAAAAAGGAAGAAAACAAATCGAAAGAAAAAGTCCTCATGGGCAAGGCCATCCCGAAAAAAAGCAAGGTGACGCCCATGCGGGAGCTGACGCTGGAATCCGGCGGCGTTGTGGTCGAGGGCGAGGTGTTCGCGGTGCAGAGCCGCGAGATCGCAAAGCGCGGCAGCGCCGTGCTGTCGTTCGACATGACGGACAACACCAGCTCTGTGCGCGTGTCGCGCTTTCTGCGCGGGGAGGACGATCAGAGCATCATCAATCAAATTCACCCCGGCATGTGGCTGAAGGTGCAGGGAAGCGTCAACTACAGCAAGTATGACGAGGATCTGGTCATCGAGCCGCGCAGCATCGCGCAGGGCAAAAAAACCATCCGCCCGGACAACGCCGCGCAAAAGCGCGTGGAGCTGCACTTACATACGCGCTACTCGGCGCTCGATGCGCTGTCCGACCCCGCCGCGCTTGTGGAGCGCGCCGCCTACTGGGGACACCCGGCCATTGCGGTCACAGACCACGGCATCGCGCAGGCGTTCCCGGACATGTGGAAGGCCTCGAAAAAATACGGCGTGAAGATCATCTACGGCGAGGAGGGCTACCTCGTGAACGACGTGGACGGGCATCTCGCCGTCCACGGGCAGAGCGAGCTGCCGCTCGACGCGGAGTTCGTCGCGTTCGATATCGAGACGACCGGCCTGCATCTGGACACGAACCGCATGACGGAGATCGGCGCTGTCATCTTCTCCGGCGGGGAGATCAAGGACGTGTTCAACACGTTCGTCGATCCGCATATGCCCATCCCGGCGGAGATCACGCGGCTGACTGGCATCCGGGACGCGGATGTTGCCGGCGCGCCGGACGAGGGGGAGGCCATGCGCATGTTCCTCGACTTTGCGGCCGGCCGGCCGATCATTGCGCACAACGCCGATTTCGATACCGGCTTCATGTCCGCCGCGTGCGCGCGCTGCGGCATCCCGTTCGAGCCGGTGTATCTGGACACGCTCGTGCTCGCGCAGTACCTGCTGCCCGATCTGAAGCGCCACAAGCTGGACATGGTCTCGAACCGCCTGAGCCTGCCGGACTTCAACCACCACCGCGCGTCAGACGATGCGATGGTCGTCGCGCGCATCATGGGTAAGTTCCTGCCCATGCTCGCCGAGCGCGGCGCAAAGACGATCGGCGATTTCAACGACCTCGTGCGCGGCGGGCTGAAGGAAAAGCGCCACACGCGCCATGTGTCCATTCTCGTAAAGAACAAAACGGGACTGAAAAATCTCTATGAGATCATTTCACAGTCCTATCTGAAATATTTTAAGAGAAATCCCACGATCCCAAAAAGCGTGCTCGCCCAATACCGCGAGGGCCTGCTGATCGGCTCGGCCTGCGAGGCGGGCGAGGTGTTCGACGCCGTGCTGCGCGGCAAGAGCGACAGCGAGCTGAGGCGCATCGCGTCGTTCTACGACTATCTGGAGATCATGCCGCTGTGCAACAACCGCTTCCTGCTGGACAACGGCACGGTCAGCAGCGAGGAGACGCTGCGGAACTTCAACCGCCGCATCGTGCGGCTCGGCGAGGAGATGGGCAAGCCTGTCGTCGCCACCAGCGACGTGCATTTTCTCGACCCGGAGCAGGAGGTGTTCCGCCACGTGCTGCTCGCGTCGAAAAAGTTTGCAGATGCGGACAAGGCCATGCCGCTGTACTACCGCACGACGGAGGAAATGCTGGAGGAATTCGCCTATCTCGGCGAAGAAAAGGCGCTGGAGGTCGTCGTGACGAATCCGGTCGCCATTGCCGACAGCGTTGAGACGTTCGAGCTGCTGCCGAAGGATCTCTATCCGCCAAAGATCGAAAACTCCGCCGAGGAGCTGAAGAGTCTCGTCTACGGCAAGATGCACGCGATCTACGGCGAGACCCCGCCCAAGCTCATTACCGACCGCGTGGAGACGGAGCTGCACGACATTCTCTCGCGCGGGTACGATGTCATCTACATGAGCGCGCAGAAGCTCGTGGCAAATTCGCTCGAGCACGGCTATCTCGTCGGCAGCCGCGGCAGCGTCGGCTCGTCGATTGTGGCGTATTTTTCCGGCATCACGGAGGTAAACTCCCTCCCGCCGCACTACGTCTGCCCCCAGTGCCGGTATACGGATTTCGATTCCGGCGCGGGCTTCGGCTGCGGCGCGGATATGCCGGACAAGACCTGTCCGCACTGCGGCGCAGAGCTGCGCAAGGACGGGTTCGACATCCCGTTTGAAACGTTCCTCGGTTTCGGCGGCGACAAGGTGCCGGATATCGACCTGAACTTCTCCGGGGAATATCAGGCGCGCGCGCACAAATACACCGAGGAACTGTTCGGCTCCGACCACGTGTTCCGCGCCGGCACGATTGGCACGCTGGCGGAAAAGACCGCCTACGGCTATGTGCTGAAATACTTGGAAGAGCGGGACATGAAGCTGCCGAAGGCGGAGATGAACCGGCTTGCACTTGGCTGCGTCGGCGTCAAGCGCACGACCGGGCAGCATCCCGGCGGTCTCGTTGTCATCCCGCAGGACAAGGACGTGACGGATTTCTGCCCTGTGCAGCATCCGGCGGACGACCCGAACAGCGATATCATCACCACCCACTTTGAATACCATTGCATGGAGGCCAACCTCCTCAAGCTCGACGAGCTGGGGCACGATGACCCGACGATGATCCGGATGCTGGAGGACATGACCGGCGTGAACGCGCGGGAGATCCGGCTCGACGATCCGGAGACGATGGGCATCTTCAAATCCGCAAAGCCCCTTGGCCTGACGGATGACGACCCCATCATCGGCAAGACCGGCACCATCGGCATCCCGGAGTTTGGCACAGGCTTTACCCGCCAGATGCTCGTGGACACGCAGCCGGAGGGGTTTGATATTCTCGTGCGGCTGTCCGGCTTTTCCCATGGCACGGACGTGTGGCTCGGCAATGCGAAGGATCTCATCATGTCCGGCACCGCCACTGTCAACCAGACCGTCGGCTGCCGCGACGATATCATGCTTTATCTCATCAGCCGCGGCATGGACGCAAAGCTGTCGTTCAAAATCATGGAGGCCGTGCGTAAGGGCAAGGTCAAAAAGGGCGGCTTTCAGGACGGCTGGGTGGAGACCATGAAGGAGCACGGCGTGCCGGACTGGTACATCGACTCCCTCGGCAAGATCGCGTACCTGTTCCCGAAAGCGCACGCGGTGGCCTACGTCATGATGGCGTTTCGCATCGCGTGGTTCAAGGTGCACAAGCCGCTCGCGTTTTACAGCGCGTATTTCTACCGCCGCAGCCAGAAGGACTCCTTCGACGCGGACATGATGACCCGCGGACTGGACTATACGCGCCGCAAGATCAACGAGCTGCGCAATAAACCCGGTGCGACCGCGAAGGAGGAGGACCTGCTCGTAACGCTTGAGGCGGTGTATGAGTTCTATCTGCGCGGGTTCGAGTTTGCGCCGATGAACCTGTACGACAGCGATGCGACGAAGTTTCTCATCCGCGACGGGATGCTTCTGCCGCCGTTTGTTGCGATCTCCGGCCTCGGCGAGAGTGCGGCAAAGGATCTCGTCGCCTGCCGGAAGGGCGGACGGCAGTTCATCTCCGTGGAGGAGCTGTCCGCGGCCTGTCCGAAGGTCAGCCAGACGCATCTGGAGCAGCTCCGCGCCATGGGCGCGCTGGGTGAGATGCCCGAAAGCAGCCAGATGAGCCTGTTTTGAAAAATTTTGCGGTTGAACCATTTTTAATATTTGCATGATACGATCTTTCTTGGTATCATATATAATATCCCCCAAAATCTGAAAGGGAGGTTTTGCAATGAAACGTTACCTTGCATTCCTGCTCGCGCTGGTGATGCTGGTTACCGCCTTCGGCGGCGCGAACGTGTTCGCGGCGGACGGTGCCAACGCGGACGAGCAGCTTGTGGTGCGCAGCAAATCCGGCTCGCAGCGCACGCTGCATGTTGGCGACACGGTCACCTATTCGTATGCGCTGCGCCTGGGCATGGTGTACGATTTGGATCGCGTGCTGGCGGACGTGCTCTACGACAGCGCGTGTCTGGAGCTGAAGAGCTGGGAGTTTCCCAATTTCAACGGCGCGGTCACCACGTCGTCGAAGCCGGGCGATTTCCACTTCGAAAAGGGCGCCATCACGAATGGCGAGCAGTTCCATAACAGCATTTTGACGGTCGTCACCTGCACGTTCACCGTCAAGCGCGGCGGCACGACCTACATCCGTACCGTTCCGGAGCATCTGGAGGTGGAGAGCAACGGCAACAGCGACGTGAAGTTGGTTGAGGACTACCTGCCTGCGGCCGCCGGTTCGGCGAAGTATTCGAGCTACGACTATCTGGGCGACGATCGGCCGAACGCTTCCACCGCCAAGCTCAACCCCTCGTCGGACGTGGTCTGGTTCTACATAACGGACAGCACGACGGGTGAGCCTGTCCCTGCCGGGGTGACGTTCCGGCTCTCCGGCGCGACCGACTCCGGTGAGACGCTGGAACGCACTGCCACCACGGATTCGTATGGCTATCTCTGCTTCGGCACGGTGCCGTTCGGCAACTACTACGTCCAGTGTGCCAGCGATACGGCGGCGGGCGAGACCTATTTTGTGGAGGACAGCGCAGTCACGGTTCTGAACGTGGTCAACGACAAGCTGGTGATCGACAACGCCATGCAGGCGCACACGGTCGCGGCGGATTCCCTGCTCACGCTCCAGGTTACCATCAAGTGGAGCGGCGAGGAGATTTCCGCGGGCGAGACCTATACCAAGGACCGCCCGAAGAGCCTGTATCTGGAGCTGCATTCCGGCAACACGGCCTATGCCCAGCGCTATGTCAGCAGCGACACCAGGAGCGTTACGTTTGACCGGCTGCCCCAGTCCGACGGGGCGGGCAGCCCCATCTCCTATGAGCTGGCTGTCCCGGCAGTTGAGCATTACGACGCCGTCGTTACGCGGACAGAGAGCGGCTTTGCCGTGGAATTTATCTACAAGAACGACCACGCGTGGGAGACCACGCGCGTCGATCCGACCTGCACGGAAAGCGGGTACATTGAATCCATCTGCACCGATTGCGGCGCGACGAATTATACCACGCTGACTGCGCTCGGCCACGACTATGCGATTTCCGGCACGCCGGCAAGCTGCACGGAGCGCGGTTATCAGGTTGCGGTTTGCAAGCGCTGCGGCGTGCGGTATGTGGAGCAGACGGAGCCGCTGGGCCACAACTGGAGCGCGTGGACGATTACCAAGGACGCGACCGCCCATGAGGACGGAGAGCGTATGCGCACCTGCCTGCGCTGCGGCGAGACGGAAACACAATTGCTGCCCTGTCCGAACCACGAGCACGCCTACGTTGTGACGAAGATTCCGGCGACCTGCACGGAGCCGGGCTATGTCGATGTGCGCTGCGCCTGCGGCGATGGGGACCGCTATGAGGACAAGAGTGCCCCTGCCCTTGGTCATGACTACTCCGGCGACAGCTCGATCATCAACATCCAGTCGCCGACCTGCACGGAGGACGGCATCAAGCAATACACCTGCTCCCGCTGCGGCGAGATCCACGACGAGATCCTCCCGAAGCTGGGGCACAACTGGGAGCTGATCGCAGGGTCGGAGATTCCGGCGACCTGCGAGAAGACCGGCAGCAAGGAATACAAGTGCGGCAACTGCGGCGACACGAAGACCGTGACCGAGCCGGCGCTCGGACATGCCTGGGGCGAGTGGATTGTGGACACCCCTGCCACAACGACGGCGGAGGGCTCGAAGCACCGCGTCTGCACGCGCTGCGGCAAAGAGCAGACCGAAACCATCCCCAAGCTTGACCATGAGCATGAATACAGCATCCCCGTCGTGACGGAGCCGACCTGCACGGAGCAGGGCTATACGACCTATCGGTGCTCCTGCGGTGCGGGCATCGTGGATGAGGACAGCTATCAGCCGGCGCTCGGCCATGACTGGTTGGAAGTCTTCCGCCAGCCTGCGACCGACCGGTCACAGGGCATGGTGCAGTATCAGTGCACGCGCTGCGGGCTGTACCGCTACGAGACGCTGCCGAAGCTGCCCTCCAGCTGGAACAACCCGTTCTGGGATGTGAGCAAGGATGACTGGTTCTATGACGCCGTGCGCTATGTGGCGCAAAACGGCTTCATGAACGGCAATTCGCAGACGCGCTTTGCGCCGAATGACTACATGAGCCGCGCCATGATCGTCACGGTGCTGTACCGCATAGAGGGCGAGCCGAAGTTTGACGGCATGTTCAGCCCCTTCGAAGATGTGCCGGAAGGCACGTGGTATTCCGACGCGGTTGCCTGGGCGGCAACGTTCCAGATCGTGAACGGCATGTCGGAGACGGAGTTTGCACCGGATGAGAACGTGACGCGCGAGCAGATGGTCACGATCTTCTACCGGTATGCGCGGTTCAAGGGCTATGACATATCGGCCTCTGCGCCGCTGGCTTTCCCGGACGCGGGTCAGGCCATGAGCTATGCGATTCCGGCGCTGTCGTGGTCCGTGGCTACCGGCCTGATTTCGGGCGTGGGCACGAGCGCGGGGAGCATGCTCCAGCCGCAGGGTACCGCGACCCGCGCACAGGCCGCGACCATCATCATGCGCTTTGATCAGTGGAGGCTTTCTGCTTCCGGCGGCTGATTTGCGCCCAAACAGACAGCCCCAGCGGAGGTGCCGCCGGGGCTGTCTATTTCAGGAAGCGTTGGTGGATTCAGCGTTTCGCTGCGGGATCTGAATGCCGGACGCTGTTTCTCAGATTGCGGTTGCATCCGATTGAAAAATACAGTATAATTAAAAAAACTGAACTATTTTTCTGACGGACGCAGTCCGCAAATTCTAAGAAATCAGGTGAATTGTATGACATCCAGAACCGAATGCTTTGATACCCAGCGCAAACCGGAACTTCCGAAACCCTATTTGCTCCCGATTGAATGGATCGGCGCGTTTTTCATGCTGATGCCAGTCGGCGGCCACGTGGAAAAGATCAACTGCGAGGGATTGGAGCCGCCATATCTCATGCTTCAGAACCACGCTTCGTTCGTCGATTTTCCGATGGCGGCGCGCGCCATGTTCCCGAACAGCTCCGGCTGGGTCATTTCGATCGAGGAGTTCGTCGGCCGCGAATGGCTCATCCGCAGCATCGGCGGCATCTATAAACGGAAGTTCACCGCAGATCTCACGGTTGTGAAGCATATCCTCACCATGCTCACGAAAATGAATTGCAGCGTCACCATGTTTCCGGAGGCACGCTATTCGCTTGCCGGCGTCAATGAGCAGATCGACGGCGCGCTCGGCAAGCTGGCGAAAAAGGCCAAGTGCCCGGTCGTGATGCATATGCAGTACGGCAATTTCCTGCGCTCGCCGCAATGGTGCAAAAGACCGTACCGCAAGGTTCCGGTCAGCAGCGAGTTTCGCCAGATCGTCACGCGTGAGGAAGTGCAGACGCTCTCCGCGGCGGAGATTCAGCGCCGTATTGAGGATGCGTTCCACTATGACGACTACCAGTGGCAGTATGACAACCGGATCGAGATCACCAGCCCTTACCGCGCGCACAACATCCACCGCATCCTGTACCAGTGCCCGCACTGCGGCACGGAGTTTCAGATGAACAGCGACCACACGCAGCTCTGGTGCGAGCATTGCGGCACCCGCTGGGAGATGGACACCCTTGGCCGCCTGCACTGCCTGAATGGGGAGGAGCGCTTCGCGCATGTCCCGGACTGGTACCGCTGGGAGCGGGAAAACGTGCGCAGGGAGGTTCAGGAGGGGCGCTACGCGTTCGAAGACACGGTGCGGCTGGAGCGTATGGTTTCGGCGCATGCTGGGTTTGAGGTGCTCGGCAACGTAACGCTGACGCACAATGCGGACGGCTTCCGGATGGAGGGGACGCTTGCGAGTGGCGAGCCGTTTTCGTTCCACCGCAGCCCGGCATCCATGATGTCCTGCCACATCGAATATGATTTCAAGGGACGGGGCGACGCCATTGATCTGGCCACCCTGCACGATACCTATTTCGTATTTCCGCAGACGGCGCACAATGTGCTGACCAAGCTGCATTTTGCAACCGAGGAGCTGCACAAGGCGCAGCAGGGGCAGCAGGTACATAAAATACAAAGCTAGAATTTCGCGTGATTCAAAAAGGAGACGGAGGGAACGCAATGTCGAATTATGTGATTACCATTGGGAGAGAACACGGCAGCGGCGGCCGGTATTTGGGAGAGGAACTGGCCAAGGCGCTGCACATCAAATGCTACGATTCCGAGCTGATCGCCGAGACGGCTGCGCACAGCGGCTTTGCAGAGAGCTTTGTGCAGACGCATGAGGAGCATCGCCCCGGCAGCTTCCTGTACTCGCTCGTGACCGGAACGGCTCCGGTTGCGGATGAGCAGCCGTTCTCGGTGCAGATCTTTCAGGCGCAGTCCGAGGTGATCCGGATGCTCGCTGAGCGCGAGTCGTGCATCATCATCGGTCGCTGCGCGGACTATGTCCTGCGCGAACGGGAAAACGTGGTGAATCTTTTCGTCCACGCCCCGATGGCCGCGCGCGTGGAGCGCGTCTGCGCCCGCGACGGGCTGGAGCCCGCCGCTGCGGAGAAAAAGATCCGCCAGACGGATAAGGACCGCGTCGCGTATTACAACTTCTTTACCAACCAGAAGTGGGGCGAGTCGAAGAACTACGATCTGACCGCCAATACGGCTGACGTTGGAATTCCCGGCGTGGTAACACTTGTGCAGGATTATCTCAGGCTGCGCGGCCTGATCTGAACGCGAAAACCGGCGCACGCTCAATCGTGAGTGTGCGCCGGTTTTGCGTCCGGAAGATATTGCTCCAGCGCCGCGCCGGGAAGATGCTCCGCCGCCGTATCGGGGAAGCGCTCGGCAATGGTCTCCGGCGCTTGGAGCAGCGCCGTTTTCTCTTCGCGCGTCAGCCGTTTGATGCGCGCTTCCAGACGGAGCGCCGCGCTGCGGTCCGGCGTGCGCCAGAGCGCCTCCAGCGCGGTTACCGGGTGGCTTCGCGTGTATTTCGCGCCGCCGGCAAGCTGCATACAGTGCTGCCGCAGCCTGCGCGCGATGTTCGGCGTCGAGCCGGTGTAGAGCGAGCCGTCCGAGCACCGGAGCATATAGACATAATATGGGGCGTCCGCCACGCAAAAACCTCCCCGTTTTCGAACTGGTTCCAATTTACCACAGAGTGGACAAGTTTTCAAACGCGAATGGCTGTCCGACTGTCAAAACTTCACAAAACGCCCTGAAAATTTTCACTCAAAATGAATAAACGAAATGAATATTCATCAAAGGGTGAATAAATTGGAGAGTATTACGAATAAAAATTCGAAAAAACGCTTGACAAGGAGAACAGACGGTGATAAGATACGGCATGTTCCAAGAAAATTATAAGTTGACGACAAAATGAAAATTGAAAGAGGAAATGGAAATGAAAAAGTTTGTATCTCTGCTTCTGGCAGTGCTGATGGTTGCGTCTCTCGCAGCCTGCGGCCAGAAGGATGAACCGACAACCTCGCCTGACGCATCCCCTGAGGCGAAAGATTACGCCAGCATGACCCTTGACGAGCTCAAGGCAGAGCTCAAGACGGTCACGGAAGGCAAGCTCACCATGTCCACCAACGCGCAGTTCCCGCCGTATGAGATGGTTGCGGACGACGGCAAGGGCTATGAGAACACCGGCTTTGAGGGCATCGACATTGAGATCGCCTATGCGCTGGCGCAGAAGCTCGGCCTTGAGCTGGCCGTGGACGATATGGAATTCGAAGCGGCTCTGGCTGCTGCGCAGACCGGAAAGAGCGACATCGTGGCTGCTGGCGTTACGATTGACGAAGATCGCCTTCTGACTCTGGACTTCACCGACACCTACGCGAACGGCGTCCAGGTTGTCATCGTTCCGGAAGGCTCCGACATTAAGAGCAAAGACGACCTCGAGGGCAAGAAGATCGGCACCCAGCGTGGCACGACCGGCTACATCTACTGCACCGATGATTACGGCGAGGATAACGTTGTTGGGTTCGACGATGGCGCGACTGCCGTTCAGAATCTGATGCAGGGCAAGGTTGACTGCGTGGTTATCGACAATGCGCCTGCGAAGGAATATGTGAAGGCCAATGCGGGTCTGACCATTCTGGATACCGAGTACGCCAACGAAGATTACGCGATTGGTCTGGCGAAGGGCAACACCGTCCTCCAGGCTGCGCTGAACAAGGCCATGGCCGAGCTGAAGGCCGACGGCACGATTCAGGCGATCATCGACAAGTACATCCCTGCTGAGTGATTGCCGGAAAAACAAGTATGTTAGAAAGGGTGGCTGACGCCGCCCTTTCTGCTATGGAAAGAGAGATGAATTCCTATGGGTAACTGGGCGCAGCGTTATGCCGAACTTGCGGCGCAGATCAAGGCCGGGGTGAAGCTCGACTTCTGGGATGACGCATTTGTTGGTTTTTATCAAAGCTTTATTGATGGAGAACGCTGGCGGCTGTATCTCGATGGCCTCCTGACGACGCTGGAAGCGACGCTTCTCGCGCTGCTGCTGGGCGTTATACTCGGTGTGCTGGTTGCGGTGATTCGCACGGCGCATGATCAGCAGCGCGCCGGACACAAAAATGTGATCCTCGGTGTGCTGAATGCGATCTGCAAAATTTATACGACGGTCATCCGCGGTACGCCAATGATGGTTCAGTTGCTCATCATGAGTCTTGTCGTCTTTGCAACGAGCCGCAATTTTACCATGATCGGCATCCTGTCCCTCGGTATCAATTCCGGCGCCTATGTTGCCGAGATTGTGCGAAGCGGTCTTATGTCTGTTGATCCCGGTCAGATGGAGGCCGGGCGCAGCCTGGGACTGAATTACATCAACACGATGCGCTTTATCGTGGTGCCGCAGGCGGTCAAAAACATTCTTCCTGCGTTGGGCAATGAGTTCATTACGCTGCTGAAGGATACGTCCCTCATCACCGTCATCGGCGGCAAGGAACTGACCTATGCGGCGAAGGCGGTCATTGCGAAAACCTATCGCGGCCTGTTCCCGCTGTTTGGCGTTGCAATTATGTACTTGTTGCTGGTCATGCTGTTCTCCAGCCTGCTCAGCAAATTTGAAGGGAGGCTGCGTCAGAGTGATAGACGTTAAGAATCTTTCCAAATCCTTTGGAGACCATCTCGTTCTGGATGATGTGTCCGAGCATGTCAGCCCGGGCGAAAATGTCGTCATCATCGGGCCTTCCGGCTCCGGAAAATCGACCTTCCTGCGCTGCCTGAATCTGCTGGAGACGCCAAGCGCCGGCACCATCACCTTTGACGGTACGGTCATTACGGATCCCAAGGTCAATGTCGATCAGATGCGCCGCCAGATGGGTATGGTGTTCCAGCATTTCAACCTGTTTCCGAATATGACGGTGCGCAAAAATATTACGCTTGCGCCGGTGCACACCAAGCTGATGACGCAGGCCGAGGCGGACGCCGAGGCGGATAAGCTGCTGACCCGCGTCGGCCTTGCAGATCGCGGAGAGAGCTATCCTTCTGCGCTTTCCGGCGGCCAGAAGCAGCGTATCGCAATCGTTCGGGCGCTTGCCATGCATCCGAAGGTGATGCTCTTTGACGAGCCAACCTCCGCGCTGGACCCCGAAATGGTCGGCGAGGTGCTGGACGTTATGAAAGAACTGGCCGAGGAGGGCATGACGATGGTCGTCGTCACGCACGAGATGGGCTTTGCCCGCGAAGTGGGCGACCGCGTGCTGTTCATGGATGGAGGCAAGATTGCAGAGTCCGGCACGCCGCAGCAGATCTTTGAGCATCCACAGAGCGCGCGTTTGCAGGATTTTCTCGCCAAGGTTCTCTGATCCGATTGCAAATTTTACTGCGCAGCCATTTGGCTGCGCAGTTTTTCTATGGACAAATCAGAAAAAACGGCGCACAATGGTACGGAGGTGAACCCATATGCCGGAACTGACCTGCCCCGTCTGCGGCCAGACGCTGCAGCGGACGGACAAGACCCTGCGCTGCGCCGCGGGGCACTGCTATGACCTTGCACGACAAGGTTATGTAAACCTGCTGCGCTCCAAGCAGTCCAAATCCAAGCGCCACGGCGACGATAAGCGCATGGTGCACGCGCGGACTGCGTTTCTGAATCTGGGGTATTATGATATCCTGCGCGACGCGGTGGCGGAGGCTGCCTGCCGCTGTACGCGGGGTGACGCGGACGTGCTCGACGTCGGCTGCGGCGAGGGATACTATACCGCTGCTGTGCTTCAGGCGCTTGCGCAGCAGGGGGGGCGCGTAAGCGTCTGCGGCATGGACATTTCGCGCGACGCGCTGATGGAAGCGCACCGGCGGGAGCCGCGATTGCAGCTTGCCGTGGCGAGCGTCAACCATCTCCCGGTTGCAGATGCGTCCTGCAATCTGCTGCTGAATCTGTTCGCACCGCACGACGCGGCGGAGTTTGCGCGCGTCCTGCGCCCGGGCGGTGCGCTGCTGCGGGCGATCCCGCTGGAGCGTCACCTGTGGGAGCTGAAGCAGGCGGTGTATGACGTGCCGTATGAAAACAAGCCGGCGGACCCGGCGCTGCCGGGGTTCACGCTCGTACAGCAGCAGACCCTGCGCACGCGCATCACGCTCACAACGCCGGATGCGGTGCAAAATCTCTTCCTCATGACGCCGTACTATTATAAAACCAGCGCCCGCGATCAGGAAAAGCTCCAGAAGCTTGACCATCTTGAGACAGAGATCGCGTTTGGCCTGCTGGAATACCGCAAAAAAGAAGCAACGTTAGCACTCTGGTAAAAAGAGTGCTAACGTTTACATTTTGTTCATGAATTGTACTTTAATTATTCATTATTGTAGGGTAATTTATATATTGTAAAGAGCGAAACAAATAAATGTTCGGCTCAAGAAAATTTATTACCGTATCATATTTAGGAGGAATATAAAATGTTCGAAATTATGCCTTTTGACCGCAGAAGTTATCGTATGAGCACCTATAACCCGTTCCGCGAGATGCAGGAAATGGAGAAGCGCTTCTGGGGCGACAGCGTCAGCAACAGCTTCAGAACCGATATCACTGAAACCAATGACGCCTACAAGCTGGAGGCGGATCTGCCCGGCTTCAAGAAGGAAGACATCAAGGTTGATATTGACGACGACATTCTCGTCATCAAGGCCGAGCACAGCGAGGACAAGGATGAAAAGAACGACAACGGCGATTACATCCGCCGCGAGCGCTACTACGGATCCTACACCCGCAGCTTCAATGTCTCTGAGATCAACGTGGACGGCATCACCGCTGCGTATGAAAACGGCGTCCTGACGCTGACCATGCCGAAGAAGGCGCCGGTCAAGCCGGAATCCAAGCATCTGGAAATCATGTAAGTCCGAAAAGCTTTCTTTCAAGTTGTTTTCCCTTTTCAAGTCTCTCATCCATCCCTTTCTCCCCCCAAACTGAAAAGCCCACCCGCCGCTTGGCGGGTGGGCTTTAAGCATCCCGGTGGAATTCCGCAACCTCGTACAGCTCGCAGTCCAGCAGCGTGCACAAATCGGACAGCGTGTTTGTAGACACCGACAGATTCTTTTTCAGCCGCTGTACCGTGCTGCCGCTGATCTTATATTTTTCGCGCAAGGTATACGTTGTAACGCCTTTTTTCTTCATGGTTTCCCAAAGCGGCGTGTAGACGATCAAAAAAATCCCTCCTCAAGCTTGCATAATCCCATTATGTTCGTTATAATGGGCATACACTATGCTCTAATATTGGGCAGCCGGAGCGCTTGGGGGAGTGATTTGTATGCCGGATTATAAGCAAATGTACCGTGCACTGTTCAGAGCAACTACGGAAGCAATTGAACTGCTGCAGCGGGCACAGATCCAAGCGGAGGAGATTTACCTGCCGTCGGAAGCGCAGGTCATTCCGCTCATCCAGCCGGGGCGCGACGAGCGGGAAGAATAAACGGAATCTGTCTTCTGCTTGTTGAAATGATTGAATTTTTAGCAGCCGGACAAACGATGCTTTGGCCAATCTCCAGAAAAATCATTTACCTGCTTGACAAACGCCGGCGATCGGCGTACACTTGCGCCAAGTTCAAAAGAACGAAACCGTAGATGCAGATGAGTACGCAGGACGCGTCTTTCCCAGAGAGCTGCCGGTGGTGCGAGTGCAGCAGAGACAACCCTGCCGAATGGACTGCGGAGGGCGGACGAGGCGCCGAAAGGCGGTAAAATCCGACGGGCTTTTCCCCCGTTATTGAGGAAAGACGCGTGTTTGCGCGTCATGAGCGGGCGAGCTTTTCGCCAATTTGGGTGGCACCGCAGAAGTTTTCAGACTTTTGTCCCAAAGAACCATTTTTGATTTGGGTTCTTTCGTGGGGACAAAGGTCTTTTTTGTTGCCCGGAAAGAGCCGCGACTGAAAGGAGAACTGCACCATGGCAACCGAAAAAATCCCTTACAAAATCTATCTTTCTGAAGACGAGCTGCCGCGCACCTGGTACAACGTCCGCGCCGACATGAAGAGCAAACCGGCCCCGCTGCTGAACCCTGCCACCGGCGAGCCGATGGGCTTTGACGATCTGCGCCCCGTGTTCTGCGACGAGCTGATCCGGCAGGAGCTGGACAATGACACCCGCGAGATCCCCATCCCGCAGGAGATCCGCGATTTCTACAAAATGTACCGACCGGCGCCGCTGGTGCGCGCCTACTGTCTGGAGGAAAAGCTCCAGACCCCGGCGAAGATTTATTACAAGTTTGAGGGCAACAACACCTCCGGCTCGCACAAGCTCAACAGCGCCATCGCGCAGGCGTATTACGCCAAGCAGCAGGGGCTCAAGGGCGTCACGACCGAGACCGGCGCCGGCCAGTGGGGCACGGCGCTGTCCATGGCCTGCGCGTATCTGGGCCTGGACTGCAAGGTGTTTATGGTCAAGTGCTCCTATGAGCAGAAGCCCTTCCGCCGCGAGGTGATGCGCACGTATGGCGCGTCCGTCACGCCCAGCCCGTCCATGGAGACGGCGGTCGGCCGGAAGATCCTTGCCGAGCACCCCGGCACAACCGGCTCGCTCGGCTGCGCCATCAGCGAGGCCGTGGAGGTCGCCACGTCCACCCCCGGCTACCGCTATGTGCTCGGCAGCGTACTCAATCAGGTGCTGCTGCACCAGTCCATCATTGGCGTCGAGGCCAAGACCGCGCTGGACAAATACGGTGTCGTGCCGGACATCATCATCGGCTGCGCCGGCGGCGGCAGCAATCTCGGCGGCCTGATTTCCCCGTTCATGGGCGAGAAGCTGCGCGGCGAGCGGGACTATCAGTTCATCGCTGTGGAACCCAAGTCCTGCCCGAGCTTTACGCGGGGCCAATATGCCTACGACTTCTGCGACACCGGCATGATCTGCCCGCTTGCGAAGATGTACACACTCGGCAGCAGCTTCATCCCGTCTGCGGATCACGCCGGCGGCCTGCGCTTCCACGGTATGAGCTCGGTCCTCTCGCAGCTCTACCACGACGGCTACATGGAGGCCCGTGCCGTGGAACAGACGAAGGTGTTCGAGGCGGCGGAGCAGTTCGCCCGCGTTGAGGGCATCCTGCCCGCGCCGGAGTCCAGCCACGCCATCCGCGTCGCCATCGACGAGGCGCTGAAGTGCAAGGAAACCGGCGAGGAAAAGACCATTCTCTTCGGCCTGACCGGCACCGGCTATTTCGATATGTTTGCCTACGAGAAGTTCCACAACGGCGAGATGAACAATTACATCCCCAGCGACGAGGAACTGGCGGCGAGCTTCGCCCGCCTGCCGAAAGTTCCCGGTCAGGAATAAAAGTTTGTCCCATAACGAAACCGCCAACCGATCATCGGTTGGCGGTTTTGAGACTGTCAAAAAAGCTTTGCTTTTTTGACAGAAGGGAAAGCGGCCTGCGGCAGCGCACGCGCCAGAGGCGCGCACGTTTGCAGGCCGAGCAGTATTTTCTCCGCCGCACATGACGTCAAAACGGGCGCATTCCGTTTCGCTTCCGCCGTTGGCGGAAGCTTCACATCCATTTCCCCGTTTTTCCTCATCAAATCCGAAACATGGTTTCGGATTTGAAAGGAAGAAGGCGGGAACGGACAAGGTGAATTGCCGCGCAGCGGCAAGAGAGGGTGGTCTGGACCATATGGAATTTTCTCTTTTGAGAAAATGGAATGGAGTGAGCGTTTTCTGACGCCGCCGCTCCGGCGGCGAAACGCTACGAGATTTTTTGCACGCGGTTGCGGCTTCGTTCACCATTCCCGCACGCACGGAATACGCTGAAAATAGCGAAAGGAAAGGGTGTCGATGTGATGAGCCAGCAGCTTTGTCTGAATGATATCTGTCCGGGACAGCACGCGAGAGTCTGCGCGCTGTGCGCCGAGGGGGCGATGCGCCGCCGCCTGCTCGATATCGGGCTGATTGAAAATACCGAGGTCACCTGCGTGGGGCGCAGCCCAGGCGGCGACCCGGCCGCGTTTCTGATCCGCGGGGCGGTGATTGCCCTGCGGCGCGCGGACTGCAAAAAGATCCTCGTGTGCAGACAGTGACCGGAGGCGTAACATGGGTTTGACGAATCGAAGCGTCGGCGCGCATGCGGTGGACACGGGGCTTGTCATTGAAAAACAGACGCCGGAGGAGCGTGTCATTGCGCTTGCGGGCAATCCCAATGTGGGCAAAAGTACCGTGTTCAATGCGCTCACCGGCATGAATCAGCACACCGGGAACTGGCCGGGGAAAACCGTCTCAAACGCGCAGGGCTACTGCCGCACAAAGCGGCATTCGTATGTCATGGTGGATATTCCGGGCACATACTCGCTCATGGCGCACTCGGCAGAGGAGGAGGTCGCACGCAACTTTCTCTGCTTCGGCGGGGCGGACGCGGTGGTCGTCGTGTGCGACGCGACGTGTCTGGAGCGGAATCTGAATCTCGTGCTGCAGACGCTGGAGATCACGCCGAATGTGGTTGTGTGTGTGAATCTGATGGACGAAGCGCGGCGCAAGCGCATCCGCATCGACCTCGGCGCGCTCTCCCGGCGGCTGGGTGTGCCGGTCGTAAGCACTGTCGCGCGCAAAAAAAAGAGCCTCTCGGCGCTGACGGAAACGCTCGACCGCCTGTCGGACGGCGCGCCGACGCGCCCGGCAGCCGTGCGTTATCCGGAGCCGGTGGAGCAGGCGATCGCCGCCGTGGAGCCGCTGGTGCGCGCACGGGTAGGCGGGCGGCTGCCCAGCCGCTGGCTGAGCCTGCAGCTGCTCGACCCCGACGAAGCGCTGCTCTCTGAGGTGGACCGCTTTCTGGGCTGTGCCTTTTCCGGGGATGCCGTGCTGGAGCATGCGCTCGCATCTGTGCGGGAAAGCCTGCTGTGTCAGGGCATTGACAGCGAACGGCTAAAGGATATGATCGTTTCCGCGCTCGTGGGTGAGGCAGAGTCGGTATGTACGGCTGCTGTCCGGTGCGATCGGGAAACCTACGGCGTGTTTGACCAGCGGCTCGACCGCCTGCTCACCAGCCGTGCGACCGGTTATCCGGTCATGCTGCTTCTGCTGGCGTTCATATTGTGGCTCACAATCGTGGGCGCGAACTACCCGTCGCAGTTGCTTTCCGACGCGCTCTTTTGGGTGCAGGAGCGGCTCACGGAGCTGTTTCACGCACTCGGCGCGCCGGAGTGGCTGCACGGGGCGCTGGTGCTCGGCGTCTATCGGGTGCTGGCGTGGGTCGTGTCCGTCATGCTGCCGCCGATGGCGATCTTCTTTCCGCTGTTCACGCTGCTGGAGGACGCGGGCTATCTGCCGCGCGTGGCGTATAATCTCGATAAGCCCTTCCAGAGCTGCTGTGCGTGCGGCAAACAGGCGCTTACGATGTGCATGGGATTCGGCTGCAACGCGGCGGGCGTCGTCGGCTGCCGCATCATTGACTCCGAGCGCGAGCGGCTGCTCGCCATTCTGACGAACTGCTTTGTGCCGTGCAACGGCCGGTTTCCCACGCTGATCGCACTGTTGACGATGTTTTTCGTCGGTGCGGCGGGCGGCGCGGCGGCGTCGCTGTGGTCGGCGCTGCTGCTCACTGGTGTGATTTTGTTCGGCGTGCTCGTCTCGTTCGGCGTGACGAAGCTGCTGTCCAAAACTGTGCTCAGGGGCGTGCCGTCGTCCTTCACGCTGGAGCTGCCGCCGTACCGCCGGCCGCAGGTCGGCAGCGTGATCGTGCGCTCCATTCTGGACCGGACACTGTTTGTGCTCGGTCGGGCGGCGGCGGTTGCGGCGCCGGCGGGGCTGGTCATCTGGCTGCTTGCGAACGTGACGGCGGGGGAGGTGAGCCTGCTCGACCACTGTGCGGCGTTCCTTGACCCGTTCGCGCGGCTGATGGGGCTGGACGGCGTGATCCTGCTCGCGTTTATCCTTGGCTTCCCGGCGAACGAGATCGTGATCCCGCTCATCATCATGACCTACCTGTCGCAAGGCAGCCTTCTGGAGCTGGGCAGTCTCGCAGAGCTGCGCGCGCTGTTCGTCGAGCACGGCTGGACGTGGATCACCGCCGGGAGCGCGATGCTCTTTACGCTGCTGCATTGGCCGTGCTCCACGACGGTGCTTACCATCCGCAAGGAGACCGGGAGCTGGAAGTGGACGGCACTGGCGGTGGCAATCCCGACCGCGATTGGTGTTTGTGCGTGTATGCTGTTTAACGGTGTGGCGCATCTGCTGACCTAGGTGAGAACCGGCGCGTTCCGCGTCTATTTCCCGGTTCTTCCCTTCAAATCCGAAACACCGTTTCGGATTTGGAGAGGAAATCAGCTGCCTCGGTCGCGGCCACCGCGCCGTCCGCCATTGCGGTCACAAGCTGGCGCAGGGGCTTTGCGCGGCAGTCGCCCGCGACGAACGCGCCGGGGACGTTTGTGCGGCAATCCTCCCCGGCGGCAAAGTAGCCCTGTGCGTCTGTTGCGATCAGCCCGCCGCAAAAGGCGTTTTGCGGCTCCATGCCGATGGCGACGAACACGCCGTCCGCCGGCAGCGTCTGCTCTGCGCCGCTCTCCCGGTGGCGAAGACGCACGGCGTGCACCTGTGTGTCGCCGGCGATTTCCTCCGTCAGCCACGGGGCGAGGATGCGGATGGTTTCCCGCTGTGCCGCGCGCGTTTGCAGCAGCTGATGCGCGCGCAGCTTCTCGCTGCGGCTTACAATGGTGACGCTGCGGCAGAGCTGCGAAAGAAGCAGCGCCTCCTCCAGCGCCGCGTTGCCGCCGCCGATGACGGCCACGTCTTTTCCCCGGAAAAACGCCCCGTCGCAGGTTGCGCACCAGCTCACGCCCCGGCCGGTGAATTCCGTCTCGCCGGGGCAGCCGAGCTTCCGGTGCGCGACGCCGTTTGCCAGAATCACGCTGCGCGCGTGCAGCGCGCCGTCTGCCGTTTCCAGCAGAAAGCGACCGTCCTCCGCTGCCAGCCGGTTGACCGCGGCGATCCGAATTTCCGCGCCGAGCGCTTCCGCCTGCGCATGCAGCGCATTCGCCAGCTCCCAGCCCGGAATGTGGGGGACGGACGGATAATTTTCCACCTCCGCCGTCTGCGCGATCTGTCCGCCCCACTGTGCAGCTTCGAGCACGAGCGCGTCTACCCCGGCGCGCACGGCGTAGATGGCGGCGGTGAGACCGGCTGCGCCCCCGCCGACGATGAGCAAATCTTTCATGGAATACCTCATTTCTTAAAAGTTTGAGAGAATTTCGGGCTTATGCGGCATATACTGTGGATAACGCAAATTTGTGAGGTGCTCTGATGGAAAACGACCGCTACCCATTCGTGAATCTGCCGCTGCCGTATGCGTTTGACGCGCTGGAGCCGTGGATCGACGAGAAGACCATGATGCTGCATCACGACCGGCATCTGCAAACGTATATCGACCGGCTCAACGCTGCGCTCAAGGACGCGCCGCGCCTGCAGCGCCTGACGCTGGAGCAGCTGCTCTGCAAAGCGCCGCGCCTGCCGGAGCCGACGAAGACCGCGCTGCTGCAAAACGCGGGCGGCGTGTATAACCACCGGTTTTATTTTGCGCTGCTGCAGCCACCGGCAGACACAGTGCCGTCCGATGCGCTGGCGGAGGCGATCGACCGCGATTTCGGCGGGTTCGATGCGTTTCGCGCGGCGTTTCAGAAGGCGGCGCTCGGCGTGTTCGGCTCCGGCTATGCGTGGCTGGTGCTGGACTGCGGCAAGCTGAAGATCGTCACGACCGCGAATCAGGACACCCCGCTGCCGCAGCGCCAGTGCCCGGTTTTGACGATTGACGTGTGGGAGCACGCGTACTATCTCAAGCACTACAACGTCCGCGCCGACTATGTCTCCGACTGGTTCCACGTTGTGAACTGGACGCAAGCGGAGGAAAACTACCGCCGCTGCCTTGCGTGCCCGGACTGCTGCGATTGAGCGAGAGGAAGCCCGCAGAAGTCAAATTCTTCTGCGGGCTTCCTCTTTGATGCTCAGGAATACATGCCGTTGGTGTTCATATAGTCGTAGATCATCTTGCCGTGGTTCTGCTCTTCCTTCTGGATGTGGTTGAGCACGTTGCGGGTGTTCTCGTCCTGAAATTCAAAGATGCAGGTGTCATACAGGTGGGAGGCGTGCTTTTCCATGGCGAGCACGTCGGTGCAGAGATAGGAGTCATTCTGCTTGTCCGGGGTCTGTACAGCGCTGTAGGTCGCGGTGAACGTTGGCTGCTGCTGGCTGCCGCCGGCGGGCTGGGGGACGGTGCCGTTTTCGATCTGCGTGAGCGTGTCCAGGTGCTGCTGCTCGGTCTGCGCGATGTTGGCGAACAGGCCCTTGAGCTGTCCGTCCACGGCAGCCGCCGCGTGCTTGTTGTACTTGTCCACACAGAGCTTTTCCTGTCCTTTCAGGTCTTTGAGCAAATCGGTTTCGCGTTGCGTTAACTGCATGTTCATGTTTGAATCACCTCTGGCGCTAGTATGTGCAGCGGCGGCATGATTATCCAGCGGTATGCAATATTTTTGCGTTTGCGCCGCATACTAAGCGCGGTGGTGATTTTTTTGATGCATTCCATATGGACGGAACAGGTGACGTTACCGCAGTTTGAGCCGCTGCGCGGCGACGCGCGCGCGGACGTGCTGGTGATCGGCGGCGGAATGGCGGGGCTGCTGTGCGCGCGGCTGCTGACCGACGCGGGCGTGGACTGCGCGCTCGCGGAGGCGGACACGCTCTGCGGCGGCGTGACGCAGAATACGACGGCGAAGATCACAGCGCAGCATGGGCTCATTTATGACAAACTCATCCGCGAATTCGGAGAAGAACAGGCGAAGCGGTATCTGCACGCGAATCTCGCGGCGCTGGAGCGCTACCGGCAGCTGTGTGCGGACATCGACTGCGATTTTGAGACACGCGACGCCTACGTCTATGCGCGCGGCGCGCGCAAAAAGATCGACGACGAGCTGCGCGCGCTCGATACGCTGGGATTCCCTGCCACGTTTGTGCAGGAGCTGCCGCTGCCGTTTCCGGTGGCGGGCGCGGTGCGCTTCACGGAGCAGGCGCAGTTTCACCCGCTGAAATTTGCAGCCGCCATCGCGCCGGGGCTGCGCGTCTATGAGCACACGCCGGTGCGCACCGTTGCGGGCGGCACGGCGGAAACGGAGCATGGCCGCATTACGGCAGAGCGCATCATCATGGCGACGCACTTTCCGATCTGGAACCGGCACGGGGCATATTTTCTCAAGCTCTACCAGCACAGGTCGTATGTAATCGCGCTGGAAAACGCGCCGGACGTACACGGCATGTATGTGGACGAGGCGGAAAAAGGCATGTCGTTTCGCAATTACAAGGACGTTCTGCTGCTCGGCGGCGGCGACCACCGCACCGGCAAGCGCGGCGGCGGCTGGAAAGAGCTGCAGGATTTTGCGGGCAAGCACTATCCCGACGCGAAGCTGCATTGCCAGTGGGCGACGCAGGACTGCATGTCGCTCGACGGCGCGCCGTATATCGGACTGTATTCTAAGCATACGCCGCAGCTTTTTGTGGCGGCTGGGTTCAACAAATGGGGCATGACAGGCGCAATGGTTTCTGCTATGATACTCGCGGATCTCGTAACCGGGCGGGAGAACGAATTCGCGCCGGCCTTTGCGCCGTCGCGGACGATCTGGCGGCCGCAGCTCGCCGTGAACGCGGCGGAGACGCTGGTCAACTTCCTCACGCCCACGACCCGGCGCTGCCCGCACCTCGGCTGCGCGCTCAAGTGGAACTCGCAGGAGCACTCGTGGGACTGCCCCTGCCATGGCTCGCGCTTTGCCGTGGACGGTGCGCTGCTGGAAAATCCGGCGACCGGCGACTGGCACGGCGCGCCCGGAAAGGAGCGGAACACATGAAAAACCATCTGCAAAACGAAACCAGTCCCTATCTGCTGCAGCACGCGGAAAACCCGGTGGACTGGTATCCGTGGGGCGACAAGGCGTTCGCCAGGGCGAGGGCGGAGGACAAGCCGGTGTTTCTGAGCATCGGCTACAGCACCTGCCACTGGTGCCACGTGATGGCGCACGAGAGCTTTGAAGACCCCGCCGTCGCGGCGCTGCTCAACGCGCACTTTGTGTCCATCAAGGTGGACAAGGAGGAGCGTCCGGACATCGACAGCATCTATATGGCGGTGTGTCAGGCACTCACAGGCAGCGGCGGCTGGCCGACGAGCATTTTCATGACACCGGAGCAAAAGCCGTTTTTCGCCGGGACGTATTTTCCGAAAACGGCGCGCTACGGCTCCGCCGGCTTTTTGCAGTTATTGCAGGCAATCGCGGAAAAATGGCAATCCGACCGGCAGTCGCTGGCAGACTCGGCGGAGGGCATCCTCGCCTTTCTGGAGCAGGAGGAGCCGGCTCGGGCCACGGCGGACGCGAGGCTGCTGGACGATGCGCTGACGTGGTTCCGGCAGTCGTTTGACGCAAACTACGGCGGTTTTGGCGGCGCGCCCAAGTTCCCGACGCCGCACAATCTGCTGTTTTTGATGACCGACGCGGAAAAGACCGGAGACGAGGCTGCGCTTACCATGGCGGAGACGACGCTGCGGCAGATGTACCGCGGCGGCATGTTCGACCACATCGGCGGCGGCTTTTCGCGCTACTCGACCGACCGGATGTTCCTCGTGCCGCATTTTGAAAAGATGCTGTACGACAACGCGCTGCTGATCCTCGCCTACTGCAAGGCCTATGCCATGACCGGAAAGCCGCTGTATCTGCACGTTGCGGAAAAGACCGCCGCCTACGTCCTGCGCGAGATGACGTCGCCGGACGGCGGGTTTTACAGTGCGCAGGACGCCGACAGCGACGGTGAGGAGGGCAAATATTACGGTTTCACACCGGACGAGCTGACGCGCCTGCTCGGCGAGGAGCAGGGGTGCGCGTTCAATGCGTATTACGACATTACGGCGCGCGGCAACTTCGAGGGCAAGAGCATTCCAAACCTGCTCAAAAACACCGACATGACCGGGGAGTTCGACGCGGTGCTGCCGAGGGTGTACGACTACCGCCGGAGCCGGACGCACCTGCATTTGGACGATAAGATCCTCACATCCTGGAACGCACTGATGATCGCGGCGCTCGCGTGGCTGTACCGGGTCAGCGGGAAGCGGGACTATCTCGCTGCAGCGGAGCGCGCGCAGCGGTTTTTGGACACGGCGCTGCGCGACGGCGACACGCTGTTCGTCAGCTTCCGGGACGGGAAACGCGGCGCACGCGGCTTTCTGGACGACTATGCGTTCTCGGCCCTTGCCCAGCTCGCGCTGTATGAGGCGACGTACCGGCGCACGTATCTGGAGCGGGCTGAGCGGCTGTGCGAGCGAATGTTCCGCGATTTTGCCGACGCGGCGCACGGCGGCTTTTATCTGTACGGACAGGATGACGAGCGCCTGATCCTCCGGCCGAAGGAGACGTACGACGGCGCTCTGCCGAGCGGCAACGCCGTGCTGGCGTATGTGCTGGTGCGGCTGCATCTGCTGACGGGGGAGGAGCGCTTTTCCGAAGCGGCGAGGCGTCAGCTGGATTTTCTGGCGGGCGCGGCGGAACGTGCGCCGGCGGGGCACTGCATGTTCCTCACGGCGCTTTCGGACTTCCTCGAGCCGCCGGAAACGGTCAAGGCCGTCCCCGCACTGGGCGACGCGCTGGAGAACCTGCCCTGCCGCGTACCGCTCAGCGCCGCTGTCACGGTGCTGGAGCAGCCGACAGCGGCGTATCCGCTGAAAAACGGGAAAACCACGTATTATATCTGCAAGAACCACAGCTGCCAGCCGCCGACAAACGAGCTGGCATAGGGAACCTCCACCAGCAATATAGCTGGTGGAGGTTTCTTTTTGCCGCCAAACATGGTGTGGAAACACAAAATTTGGTGCTAAAAACTGGCTGAGTTGCACAAATACTGCAGAATCGAAAAATAAATTGTCCAAATTTCGGCCGTTCAAGACATATATGGGTAGAAGCAATTTCCCCAAACTACCTGATATGATACGGAGGAGAAATGATGAAAAGCAAACTGTGGCGGCAAATCCTGTCCCTGATTCTGTCTTTGATTCTGGTGCTGGAGCTGGTGCCAGCGTCCGTGCTGGCAACCGGGTCTGACGCAGAACAGGGCACAGCAACAGAGGAAGCAACGAACGAAGAGGCTTACATTGTCAGCGAAGTCAATGAGCTTCGCGAGGAAGCGGTAAAACATTTTCGCATGAGCGATGGTTCATACCTGCTGGTGGAATATAACGAGCCTGTGCATTATCAGGATGCGGATGAGGAGTGGCAGGAGATTGATAATACGCTCTGGAAGGACGGTGCGGAATATGTTTCGGAAAACGGCGCGGTTCGCAAAGCGTTTTCTGCGACACTCGCCAGCGGAAAACTGTTTGAAATCAGCTACCGTAACCACGGACTGTCCATGACCCTGCTGGAGCAGACATCTGCTGTGGAGGAGCTGGAGGAGCACGCATCAGAAACCGGCGAACCGGCGCCTGAGGTAGAGGCAGAGCCGGAGGTCGATCAGGCGATCACCGGCGAGGACAATCCTGCCGCAGAAACAGCGGAGGTGGAAGACATTGCGGTCGAAGTGCCGCAGGAGACCCCGGAACTCGAATTGGACGAACCGGCGGAGGCAATCCGTTTTGTCCCGGTCGAAGCGGAGCAGGTGCAGGCTGTTGTGGAGAATCCCCGGACGGTTCGGAAGGCTGCGGGACAGATGTCCAGAGACGAGGGCGTTGCGGTGGACAAAATCGTGTCCCACGTGCGGTATGCAGACGTTCTGGAACATACAAGCCTTGCTTACAGCAGCCACGGAAACAACATCAAAGAGAGCATCCTGATTCAGGAGAAGCGGGATGCGTATTCCTATGCGTTCGGTCTGGGATTGACGAATGTAACGCCCGTGCTGCAGGAAGACGGCTCCGTGCATTTGAATGACGGCGAGAGCAATACCGTCTTTGTCATTCCCGCGCCGTGGATGCAGGATGCAAACGGAATTACGTCTGATCAGGCGGAGTATACATTGACGGAGACGGAGGACGGCTGGGTGCTGACCGTCACGGCGGATGCGGAATGGCTGAACGCGGAGGGCAGAGCCTTTCCGGTTTCCCTGGATCCATCAGTTGTGCTGCAGGGAAGCTCGTACATTTTGACCGCGTGTACATATAAGGGGAGCATTCTGACGCCATCACGTAGCAGTGCCATGCACTGTGGTTACAGTGTCGACGAAAGGCTTGGCTCGTGTGTTGTGTATGCGCAATTGACCCGGCTGCCGGCAATTCCGACAAACTGTGTGCCGGTTGCGTCGTATCTCGGCCTTTATCATGGCGGATTCTTCACGTCCAGCGATACCGGCTTGAACTATCCCAATCCGTCGGGCTTGCTGACGGTTACGGCGCAAGCCAGCACAAAAACACTGGACGACATTGCCAGCCTGACGTCGGTCTTTATCACATTGAACACGAATAACACCATTTTGGACTTCGCGCGTCTGACCAAAGATACGGTAAATACATACGTTAATTGGGATATTACGCCTGAAGCCATGAAATGGTATGAAAATAACACGATCAATACCGGCATTATTCTACAGGCACCGCAAGGGGTCGACGAAGCAAGACTTTCTATTTTAGGCGGCAGTGGAGACGCGGGCGCGCTTCCGTACTTTGCGGTTGTATATCGCAACGCCGCTGGGCTGGAGGACTACTACACCTATCAGGAGGCGTCTGCAGCCCGGGCTGGCGACGTGTATATCAGCGATTTTACGACGCAGTTGACGGCAGTGCATACGGACTTGTCCTACGCGTCGGAGGCGACCCCGTTTACACTGCGCCATGTCTACAATTCCGCGTTGTCCGGGCAGCAATTCACGGCAAGCAGCATCGTCAACACGCCTTCCTTCTCAAGCATGCAGCTCGGATACGGCTGGAAGCTGTCCGCCCAACAGACCGTAACCCCGAAAGCGCTGGATGGGACGAACTATCTGATTTACAATGACGAGGATGGAACAGAGCATTACTTCGAGCAATTGGAGGATAATCCCAAGGTCTACGAAGATGAAGACGGCTTGAACCTGAAACTTACAGAGAGCACAGATGGCGGTTATACTGTGTATACAATGACGGATAAGGGCGCTGAAAACACATGGGTATTCTATAACGGATACTTGATTTCGACGACCGATGCCGTCGGCAACGCCATCTACATTGCATATAACAATAACTATAGCGCGTCCAATACGCTGTGGAAGCCGAGCGGCACGCAAAGCAGCAAAAGGATCGTTCAGATTGTTTCCGTGCCGAAAGGGAAGAGCCCGTCCGTCATTTGTTCGTTTTCCTATTCCGGCTCCGATCTGGCGAAAATTACGGATTACGCCGGTCGGCAGATCGTCTTTTCCTACGCGACGGAAAATGGGCGGCGGCAATTGAAATCAATCCAGAGGACAGACGGAACCAATTCGCAGTATACCTATGATTCTGAAACCGGGCGGATGTCGGCGCTGTTTGACAGCGAGGCAAAGTACGGCCTCGGCATTACGCAGCGCTATGTTCTCGGGCGCTGGGCAACGAATCAGATTTGCGAATTCACTGCGGACTCGATCGACGGCGCCAGAACCGTCGGCAATGCGTTTCACGCTTACCGAAATTCGCCGCAAATGACGTCCTACCGGTTTTACGGGCCGGATCATACCAGCGATACATCAGACGACGTTGTAACATACTACATTTTTGACAATATCGGCAGAACAGTTTGCGCATACAACACCAACTATAATAAAGCGACCGTAATTGGGGCAACTGCCGCGGCCTATACCAAGAACAGCGGCACGGCAAAGAACAACAACCGATTGACCGGCGCGGCGTCCCTGGGGTTGGAGCCGTACAATTCGCTGGAGGATGGCGGCGCTGAGGTCGGCGGAACGATCTGGTATTCCAGTGGAGGCGGTGCTACGGGCGCCAGCTCGATCTCGTCCGAAAAGACCCGAACCGGGCAGGGAGCGCTCAAGTGCACCAGCACATCCTCCGCGTCCACGTCTTCCGTGTCGATGCGCCAGTCCGTTCTGCTGCATGCATTCACAACATATACCTTGACAGGATATATCAATACCAGCAAGCTGACGGATTTTTCATCCACATCGGGCGGTGCGTATCTCGCGTTTCTCAATGGCACAACCGGACTGACGACAGCCGCCAAAAGCGACGTCATCAATTATGCAACCAGCGAAGCTGTGAATGGCGATGATGATAATGTGGACCTCGGCTGGGAAAAGGTGAGCGTGTCGTTCCAGCCGGCTGCAACCGGCCTGTACCAGGTCGCGTTTGTACAAAGCGGCGCCAAGGGCGCTTCCTATTGCGATGACCTCCAGCTGGATATTGACCGCACGGCTTACATTACGGATTCAAACCCGGTTGCGTCGAGCGTCAACATGGTGCAATGGGATCCTGCGAACTGGAGCGGCAGCGGATTTACAGTGGTAGATTCCACCAACAAGCTTGCGAACAAGTCCGCTGAGACGACAGGCGAGATCGAGGTCAAAAAGCGCCTGACAAAAACGGTAAACATCAACAAGCCCGCGAAGAACCTGACGTTTATTCTCTCCGGCTGGGCACAGGCAAACTCGGTCACCACAGCGTTGCCGGAGCCGATATCGTCAAACTGGCGGTACTTTGGCCTGATTGCGGTCATTCACTATACGGACGGCACAACGGAAAACCATTATGTGAGCTTCAACAAAGACAGCACCGATTGGCAGTTCACATCCGGAATTGTGGTGCCCAAAGAGGAAAATAAAACGATTTCCACCATCGACGTCATCTGCGCATACGACCACAACCAGAACACGGCGCGGTTTAATAACGTCAGCTTTGTCCGGGAGCCGGTGCAGACGTACGTCTATGACGGAGAGGGAAATCCGGTTGCGGTCACCGATGGCAACGCGAAAACCGCATACGAGTACGTGGATGATTCCGAACGCCTGAAGAATTACACAACGCCCAGCGGTACCAAACACGACATGACGTATTACGAAAACCACCTGCTTAAGACGGATGTGCTGGCAGGGGACTTCACGACGACCATGGAGTATAATGGAACCGGAAGCATCACAAAGCAAACCGTGCGCGGAGCCGGCAGCAATGACAGGCTGCAGGCAGACTATGCATATTCCACCGACGGCCAGTTTCTCACATCCTCTACGAGTGTGAACGGCGACCAGACGAAGTACACCCATGACACCGCGACGCGGCAGGTGACCGCTGTGGAGCAGCCTGACGGTGTCGTTCGGAGTATGCAGTATGATTTCAGCTCCGATCGCTTACAATCGACGAGCATACTGCCGGAGGCATCGCTGGCATACAGCTATCAGTGGGGGAAGCTGAGCGCGCTGGAGCGCATTTCCTTCACGAATGCTGCGGAAAATGAAGGAGAGTTCCATCAAAAGTATCTCATTGGATCCGACCAGTTCGGGAACGTTCAGACTATCCGTGTAAGCGGCACGTCCGGCGACCCGATCATTCTGGCCTCCTACGAATATGAGGACAACGTCAACAATGGCCGCCTTGCGCAGCTGGAGTACGCCAACGGCGACACCGTGGATTATAAATACGACCTGTTCGACCGGGTCACAAAGGAGACGTATAAGGATTCGACGCTCAGCAGAGGCGCGATCTTCCATTATTCGTATGACGGCAATGGGAACCTGATCGAGCAGAAAGAGACGAACCTTGCCGGGACGAGGACGGAGTCCTACTCCTACCAGTACGACAGCCTTGGCCGTCTCATCCACAGCCGCAGAAAGGACAATTCCGGCGATCTGGTTCTGAGCACATCCCATCTCTATGACACGTCGAACCGCCTGACGCAGCAGCGTTGGCAGTTCGGCTCCGATGATACGTATCACCAGACGTTCCAATACAGCAACGGCGCCGACGGGGACGGCACGCTTCAGTCCGTGGAAATCACAACGCCGAAAAACGGCAGCATTGCGCTGGACTATACGTATAATCCCCTGCGCCAGTTGACAGAAAGAGCTTCGAGCGTTGGCGGCAAGGAGTTTGCCCGCAGCTTCAGCTACCAGAGCATTGCCGTGAACCGGAAGAGCAACCAGATCGGCGAAGCCAAATATACGTTTGACGGAAGCGTCAAGCTGGGTTATACTTACAAGTACGATGCAATGGACCGCATCACGGAGGTGCGCAAGAGCGGCAGTCCGAACAGCCAGTACCTCGAATACGCGTATGACAAACTGGGCCAGCTGGTCAGTGCGACCGATCACGCGGCGGGGCTGGAATATACCTACACGTTCGATACGGCGGGGAACGTGCTCAGCGCAGTGAAGCATCCGACCAGCGACGGAAGCGACAGCACGCGCACCTATCACTATGACAATGCTTCGTGGCGCGATCTGCTGACGTCGATCACCATCAACGGAACAACGAAGTCGATCAGCTATCCGCACGACATTCGCGGCAACATCACGGCGGGCACGCCGCTGTCGTGGTATAATGGCAATGAATTCACGCTGACCTGGGGAAAGGGCACGCAGCTTGCGTCCGCCAAGAAGGGGCTGGCGCTCAAAACGAGCTACACCTACGATATCGCGGGCGTGCGCAGCAGCAAGACGGTCGGCACCACGAAGTATAGCTTCACGACCCTGAGCGGCCTCGTCATGCGGCAGGAGTGGGGCGCGCGGCAGATGGATTTCGTCTATGATGAAAACAACCAGCCGTATGCCCTGAGCTACAAGAGCGGCAAGAATGTCGCGCCGGTGATGTATTACTACCTCCTGAACCAGCAGGGCGATGTGGAAGCATTGATGGACGCCAACGGTGCAATCGTCGCCACGTATGAATACGACCCGTGGGGCGCTGTGACCGTGAAGAACGCCAGCGGCGCGCTGGACAACGACGATACCTCCATCGGCAATATGAATCCCCTGCGCTACAGAGGCTACTACTACGACAACGAGACGGGGTTCTACTACCTCGAAAGCCGCTACTATGATCCCGTGGTCGGAAGGTTCATCAGCCCGGATAGTTACGCGAGTACCGGGCAGGGCGCCCTTGGCTGCAATATGTTCGCGTATTGTGAAAACGATCCCATTTTGTATTCCGATCCGTGTGGCACCTATAGAATGATTGAGGGCTATGAGCCTCCGAAACGAGAACCCAAACCTCAAAATAAAGCTACTATTGGAGTGGGGATTGAAGGCTCGGCTGCATTTGGCGCGAGGATTACAGGTGGAGCTCAGGTTGTTCTCGACACGGGCAGTGGCGATATCGCTTTGATTGCATACGGTGGATTTGGAGGAGGTACCCCGTCAGCGAGCATATCAGGCACATTTACCTATACATCGGCGAAATCACTCGATCAATTAGGCGGTTTTGGGCTTGCTATAGGTGGTTCGATTGTCAATCCCGTTAGTCTTGGTGGAGAAATGATTTTTGGGGAAGGCTATTCCGGAGGAACTGGCTCTAAAGGTATAGGAGTACCTTATCCAGAGCTGCATGGCGAGATCACCTACACCATAGTTTGGAATATCACAACACTTTTGAAGAGTACTGGTTGGTATGAAGATGTAAAAAATTATATTATAAAAGCCAACGATTAAATTTCGGGAGGATAATATGAATGGATCAAATCAAGATTTATTGGGTGATTGAAGCGATTCTCCTTTTCACGTTAATGATAACCTTATCGGCTGTTGTGTGGACTCTTTCAGTGTTCTTTATTTTTGGAACAGCGTGCTTTGAAAGTTTCCACTATGTCGATTATTATGACACCCATTATCGGGAAGACTACCGAAGAATGAGAAAGTCCAAGCCTATCAGGAAGAGGTTAAAAGCACAGCTGGAATTTACGCCGCAACCACCGGATGAGGAATTGAAAAATCGACAGCAACGATTTCGGTTTTACCGGCGCTCATCGTTTATTTGGTTTGTTTTAATGCCAACCGTTGTGCTGATCAGAGTCTTTCTTTTCTAGTGAATCCTAGATTTTGGAGTATAGGCAACAAAAGCTCTGTCTGCATTGCGGACAGAGCTTTTCTCCGACCGCTTACAATCGACGAGCGTATTGCCGGAGGCATCGCTGGCATACAGCTATCAGTGGGGGAAGTTGAGCGCGCTGGATCGGATTTCCTTCACAAATGCTGCGGAAAATGAAGGGGAGTTCCATCAAAAGTATCTCATTGGATCCGACCAGTTCGGAAACGTTCAGACCATCCGTGTAAGCGGCACGTCCGGCGCTCCGATCATTCTGGCCACCTATGCGTATGAGAGCAACGTCAACAATGGCCGCCTTGCGCAGCTGGAGTACGCCAACGGCGACACCGTGGATTATAAATACGACCTGTTCGACCGGGTCACAAAGGAGACGTATAAGGATTCGACGCTCAGCAGAGGCGCGATCTTCCATTATTCGTATGACGGCAATGGGAACCTGATCGAGCAGAAAGAGACGAACCTTGCCGGGACGAGGACGGAGTCCTACTCCTACCAGTACGACAGCCTTGGCCGTCTCATCCACAGCCGCAGAAAGGACAATTCCGGCGATCTGGTTCTGAGCACATCCCATCTCTATGACACGTCGAACCGCCTGACGCAGCAGCGTTGGCAGTTCGGCTCCGATGATACGTATCACCAGACGTTCCAATACAGCAACGGCGCCGACGGGGACGGCACGCTTCAGTCCGTGGAAATCACAACGCCGAAAAACGGCAGCATTGCGCTGGACTATACGTATAATCCCCTGCGCCAGTTGACAGAAAGAGCTTCGAGCGTTGGCGGCAAGGAGTTTGCCCGCAGCTTCAGCTACCAGAGCATTGCCGTGAACCGGAAGAGCAACCAGATCGGCGAAGCCAAATATACGTTTGACGGGAGCGTCAAGCTGGGTTATACTTACAAGTACGATACAATGGATCGCATCACGGAGGTGCGCAAGAGCGGCAGCCCGAACAGCAAGTACCTCGAATACGCGTATGACAAACTGGGCCAGCTCGTCAGCGCGACCGATCATGCGGCGGGGCTGGAGTACACCTACACCTTCGATACGGCGGGGAATGTGCTCAGCGCCGTGACGCATCCGACTAGCGGCGGAAGCGACAGCACACGGACGTACCACTACGACAATGCTTCGTGGCGCGATCTGCTGACGTCCATCACCATCAACGGTACCACGAAGTCGATCAGCTATCCGCACGACATTCGCGGCAACATCACGGCGGGCACACCGCTGTCGTGGTATAACGGCAGTGAATTCACGCTGACCTGGGGCAAAGGCACGCAGCTTGCGTCCGCCAAGAAGGGGCTGGCACTCAAGACAAGCTACACCTACGATATTGCAGGTGTTCGCAGCAGCAAAACGGTCGGCACCACGAAGTATAGCTTCACGACGCTGAGTGGCCTTGTCATGCGGCAGGAGTGGGGCGCGCGGCAGATGGATTTCGTCTATGACGAGAACAATCAGCCGTATGCCCTGAGCTACAAGAGCGGCAAGAATGTCGCGCCGGTGATGTATTATTACCTCCTGAACCAGCAGGGCGACGTGGAAGCGCTGATGGACGCCAATGGCGCAATTGTTGCCACGTATGCGTACGACCCGTGGGGAGCCGTGACCGTGAAAAACGCAAACGGCGCACTGGACAATGACGACACTTCCATCGGCAACATGAACCCACTGCGGTACAGAGGGTACTACTACGACAACGAGACCGGATTCTACTACCTTGAAAGCCGGTATTATGATCCCGTGGTCGGACGGTTTATTAATGAAGATATTTTTGCATCCACGGGGCAGGGCATTCTCGGCTGCAACATGTTTGTGTATTGCAACAATAATCCAATCTGTTGGTCAGACCCGAGCGGCGAATATAGGATGATTGAGGATTTTAATATTGCTGATATACAAAAAACGGATAATAGGATTAAAACAGCTGGAGCATCAATAAGCGGCGGATTTGGACTTTACGCCCAGATGAATGTAACTGTTGTTGAAATTGAGGGTATTCCGAGCTACTCTATTGTTACTATTGGTATTGGCGGCGGGCTTGGATTTGATTTTGGCGGGCTGCCCAGTTTTGGAGCTTTTTCGATGGCTTTAGATTCAACGCTTTCTGATATAAGCATTCTGGATGATTTCAGAGGGTGGGGCGTGGATCTAGGTGGGACACTGGGTTTTATAACATGCGATGTAGCTACCAATACTGAAACAGACTATCAATATAGTAATGTGGGTTTTGGATCAATAGGTATGGATTTCCATGCCCTTATAACTTACACTTGGGTGATACCAATCGAACCTTATGAATATTCGATTGGTGACATACGTGCGATGCATTAAAGGGGAGGGAAAATCATGAAATGGAAATTAGCGATCTCACGGGACGAAGCCATAGACCGTCTGAAACAGACATTCATTGGCGATTTTGATTCATTTCAAGTGAGATTGAAAGATTTGCCGCACGGGACTTATGGTGCTGTTGAACAGGTTGGCGATGATGTTACATTTGCTTTGTACGTCAGTATTGCGCGTACATGGGCGGTTCGTTGCCCTTTGGCACATATAGGCGGTTCGTTGACAAGTGATGTTGGCTGTACGATTTTATCGGCGCATTATTTATATTCCGTGTGGGCGTATGTTGTGATGGCATTTTTGGGGCTGGTTGCGATTGTAAATTTGCTGCACAATGGAATCTTTCTGTATGCGGCATTTTTGGGGATTTGTATTTTCGCAATGGAAATGGCAAATGTGAAACAAAAAGAGGCTTTAGAGAAGGCGTTGCACGATATTTTTCAAGACGATATCCTATCAGGTTTTCCTGATGTATAAGAGCCTGCGTGACAGAATCTATTGACTTGGTGCGGCGGCGAGCGCGACATTCGAGAATAAGGCACCCAGAAAAAAGCAATCGGTACAGGAAGTTTTTCCTGTACCGATTGTGAAAAATGGGCTTTGCGGGGAACGTGCTCAGCGCAGTGAAGCACCCGACCGACGGCGGAAGCGACAGTACACGGACGTATCACTACGACAATGCTTCGTGGCGCGATTTGCTGACGTCGATCACCATCGACGGGACCACGAAGTCGATCAGCTATCCGCACGACATTCGCGGCAACATCACGGCGGGGACACCGCTGTCGTGGTATAACGGCAATGAATTCACGCTGACTTGGGGCAAGGGCACGCAGCTTGCGTCCGCCAAAAAGGGTCTTGCACTCAAAACGAGCTACACCTACGATATCGCGGGCGTGCGCAGCAGCAAGACGGTCGGCACCACGAAGTATAGCTTCACGACCCTGAGCGGCCTCGTCATGCGGCAGGAGTGGGGCGCGCGGCAGATGGATTTCGTCTATGACGAAAACAACCAGCCGTATGCCCTGACGTACAAAAGTGGCAAGAATGTCGCGCCGGTCATGTATTATTACCTCCTGAACCAGCAGGGCGATGTGGAAGCATTGATGGACGCCAACGGTGCGATCGTCGCCACGTATGAGTATGACCCGTGGGGCGCTGTGACCGTGAAGAACGCCAGCGGCGCGCTGGACAACGACGACACGTCCATCGGCAATATGAATCCCCTGCGGTACAGAGGGTACTACTACGACAACGAAACGGGCTTCTATTATCTCGAAAGCCGGTACTATGATCCGGTAGTCGGAAGGTTCATCAGCCCGGATAGTTATGCGAGTACCGGGCAGGGCGTCCTTGGCTGCAATATGTTTGCGTATTGTGGGAACAATTCCATCTGTTGGACTGATCCAACCGGAGAATGCTATTATGCCGGTGGAAAGTGGACACATGATGCATGGGAAAACTATGGCGGATATGAAAAGAAACCTGAGCCCAAAGGGGTAAGTGGTGGAGGTGCCTCTGTTACGGGTGCATGGGGAGGTGGCGGAACCGCATCGGTCGCCATTGTGACGGACGACCGCGGAAATTCTGCACTTGTGATTACAGCTGGCCTTGGAGGTGGCCTTGGAGTATCAGTTTCTGGGGGCGTTCCAAATCCCATAGTTTTGAACATGAAAGAACTTGGACCTACATTTAGCTACGTATCTTTTCCAAATGCGCACGAGGTTTGGGATTTACAAGGCCTGGGGGTTGCCATTGGAGGTACAGTTAAAGTGATTTCTGCCGAGATGTTCGCGTCGGAATGGAACGGATATTCCGTAGGTATTGCAGATGGAATGGAGTTCCATGCCATGATCACATATACCTGGGTTATTCCGATCAAAGGGTGCCCAACAGCGGGGAGATGAGCGGATGAAACTTCGATACGAACTCAACATGTCAATCGAAGCGGCGGAGGACCGAATGAGCCAACATATGGATTCTGAACATAGTCTCTTGTCTGTGCTTGCAAAATCGCGTCTGATTCCGTTTTATAGTAAAGTGGGTATGTTCGGAGGAATTCAAGCACATCGACTTTGGCTGGCCTATATACATGGTGCTCACAACTATCCCCGACGGTGTTTTTTTGCTCAATTTATTGAAATGGATGGTATAACAGTTTTACAAGGAAGATTTCGATTTTCCTTCTATTCTATTGCAGCTAAAGTTCTGGCTTATTGTGTGATGATTTTGATTGCGGGGGCCAGTTCTGGAAATTGGTCATTTTGGATTCCTACTGGGCTGATTATGGGAAACATATATATTATCCTATCACTTTTATGGTCTCTTGTACCGAGCAAACCTCTGGAACGCAAAATGGAAGACTTTCTATTAGAAATTTATGCTGCGGAATTGATGCCTAAAAATACCGAGGAGCCCGACGACCATCAGCAGATGAGCGAAAAGTAATGCGCAAGCCCGAAACGTAGCACTTGTGATTCCGGTTGACAGCGGCGAGCGGGATATTCGAGAGTAAGGCACCCAGAAAAAAGCAATCGGTACAGGAAGCTTTTCCTGTACCGATTGTGAAAAAACGGCCTTTGACGGAAAAAGCTTCGAGCATTGATGGAAAAGATTTTGCCCGCAGCTATAGCTATGAGACCACCGCTCTTTCGAACCAGAAGACCAACCGGATCAGCGAGGCCAAATACACGTTTGACGGGAGCGTCAAGCTGGGTTATACTTACAAGTACGATACAATGGATCGTATCACCGAGGTGCGCAAGAGCAGTAGCCCGAACAGCGAGTACCTCGAATACGGGTACGATATGTTGGGCCAGCTCACCAGTGCGACCGATCACGCGGCAGGACTGGAATATACCTATACCTTTGATACGGCGGGGAACATGCTCAGCGCCGTGACGCACCCGACTGGCGGCGGAAGCGACAGCACGCGTACCTATCACTATGACAATGCTTCGTGGCGCGATTTGCTGACGTCCATCACCATCAACGGAACAACGAAGTCGATCAGCTATCCGCACGACATTCGCGGCAACATCACGGCTGGCACGCCGCTGTCATGGGGGCGCGCGGCAACTGGATATTCGATAAAAGCAGAGATGGAATCTTTTCCATCTCTGCTTTCTTGCAACAGGGGGTACAGGGCTGCGCGTCAGCAGCTCTTTTTGTAGAATTCTTTGGAGTTGTCCAGCACCTGACATTCGGCATTCGGATAGATGACGACCTTTTTCGGCGCGCCGTCATCCACGATGCGAAGCACCTCGTCCCACGTC
Organism: Oscillospiraceae bacterium; assembly: GCA_018265835.1. Lineage (GTDB taxonomy): Bacteria > Bacillota > Clostridia > Oscillospirales > Oscillospiraceae > CAG-103. Next base: position 83,524 of record JABLYK010000002.1, read on the forward strand.
TTGGCGTAGACCGCGCCGGAGCGCTCGTCAATGTACCATGCGTCGCGCATGCCCTTGACGGTGTGCTCTGCGAAGACGACGGCGTGTTTCATCTTGGCGCTCTTCGTATAGCAGCCGGACCACATCATGCCGCCAGGGGAGGAGTGGCCCCATTTGTCGTAGAGATAGTGCACGCACGGGCCGAACGGGGAGTTGGCCGCAAGGATGAACGAGCCGCCGTCCCTCAGCGAAGCGATGACTTCCGGCGTGAAGGCACAGGAGGCCTCGGCGGGCTTAAAGTAGTTGTTGGCCAGTACAATGTCGCAGTCGGGCACGAACTTTGCTGCATAGTGCCCGGCGGCGTAGGCCGCGGCTTGCTGGATCTCGGCCTCAAAATCGCCGGCGAAGAGCTGGCAGATCTGTGCATGGCCGTTGAGGATGACGTCTACTTTGAAATCCAGCCCCATCATACGGGCAGCCTGCTCAGCGTCGCTGCGCATGAGGGTGTGGGGATTGCCCATATTGAACTCTGTCGTGGTGGTGAAGCTGTGGTTGCGCGTGATGGTGCGCATGGACGACACGCCCGGCAGAATGCATTTGGCGCCGCCGCTGAAGCCGTAGTAGCTGTGCGCCATGGTGGTGCCGATGGCAATTTTGTAGTCCGCGCTCATGACGTCGGCGTTGATTTCCACAGGCACGTTGTTTGTTGTGTTGCCGAGGAAAACGTGGTTGAAAAATAAGTTGTGGTTGTGAACCTCAAATTCCTCAACCAGCTCTTCGCCCAGCTTTTTTACAAACTGCTCGCGGTACATCACGCCGTGGGTGCCGAGCGCGATGGTGAACCAGATGTTCTCCTTCGGCACACCGGCTTCCAGAAGTTCCGCGATGACGGCGCGGGCGACCGGTTCGCACGGGGTGGGGCGGGTGATGTCGTCAATGATGATGACGGCGCTCTTGCAGCCGCGCGCCCCCTCTGAGATCGGGGCGGCGCCGATCGCGGCATGTACGCGGCCGGCAATCTGCCCGGCGCTGAGCGCGGGCGCGTCATAGCCTGCAATTTTGGAAATGTGTACGTCCCAGTTTTCCGGAAAGGAGAGCGAAATCGGCTGATTGCCGTAAAGATTATTGGCGGGAAGATTGTAGTTGGACATGTGCGCGTACCTCCATTAAGACTACTTGGTAGCAGAGGACGTTTGTTTGCTCCCAGACGTGTCCGGCGTGTCGAAAGCATTTTCCAGACTCCAGCGGTAGATATCATTCAGATCCAGATGCTCCCGCACGGCGGCATCCACGGCCTTTTCGTCCCGGTGCTGCAGCGCGCGGCAGATGGCGAAGTGCCCCTCGCGCGTCAGGTCGTTTTCATTCACCTGACAGGTGGCCTCCAGAACCTTGTTCCGGTAGATGGACATCAGCGAGGAGAGCGTGGTGTAGAGATACTTGACCATGGTGTTGCGCGCCATTGAGACGATGGCACAATGGAACGTTTCATCCCGGACGGCCTGTTCGGCCACCGGCGTGCTGTAGTCATAATTCGCCAGAGTGACGAGCTTTTCAATCTCATGGGCGTCCGCATAGCGGATGATATCCTTGCAGGCTTCCGTCTCCAGCAGGATGCGCAGCTGCAGAATGTTGTCCAGCGTTCCGTCGCTGAGTGCGAACAGCGCGCACAGCGCCTTATTGATGGTGTTTTCCGGCTGATCCGTGATGTAGGTGCCGCTGCCTTGAATGCTGTATGTGATGCCCATGGCGCCGAGCGATTTGATCGCTTCACGGATCGAAGCACGGCTGACGTTCATGTCCTCCGCCATCTGCCGCTCCGTCGGGAGCTTTTGCCCCTTGCGCAGTTCACCCCGCATAATTTGATCCAGCAGGCGATCTACCAGCTTGTCACAGTTCGTATCTTGTAAGGATGCCATAAAAATGATCCTCCACTTTTGGACAGTAGCAACAAAAAGTAAAAACTATTAGAAGAGTCTTCCAAATATCATTTACAAACAAACGACTTTCTGCTAACATAAATTTGTCGAAATTGGTCAGGCCAATAATAGCATATCATATTTGTCATAAAAAAGAAAGCAAAATTCGAAAGAATCTTGCGTTTTTTTTCATTAAAAAATTTGTCAGACCAATCAATGTGATTTGTCCGACCATTCGAGCTTCAGGCAGGCCTTGCGCGCTGGTCAGGCCGTTGCGCAGGGAGGAGCCTGCGGCGGAAGGAGGGTGTGAACACAAAAAAACGGAACGTCCCGGCAGAGAGAAAGTAATCACTCAAAAAGAAGGAGAAAAAAAGTATGGCAAAGAAAAATGTGAAGCGTTTCCTGCTGCTGTTTGCGCTCGGAATCGCATACGGCTTCATGTATGTCATGCCTTACATGAAGTCCAGCTTCTACGATCAGATGATCGCGGCTATGGGCTGCACCAATGAGCAGCTTGGTTCCCTGATGACGTATTACTGCATTGCCTGCACGATATCTTACCTGCCTGGCGGCTGGATCGGCGACAAGTTCAATCCCAAGCCGGTGCTGCTGTTTTCCATTTTCGGTCAGGCAGTGCTGAGCTTCCTGTTCATGTTCACCTACCAGAGCTATGCGATGGCGGTCATCATCTGGATCCTGATGGGCTTCACCGGCGGTTTTGCATTCTGGCCGGCCATCATGAAGGGCATCCGCATGACCGGCTCCGACGACGAACAGGGCCGGCTTTACGGTATTTTCGAAGCGCTCAACGGCGTGGCATCCCTGCTGCTGAGCTTCATCATGATCGGCGTTATGGCCGTTGTCGGCTCGGCAGAGCTGGTTACCGGCTTCAAGAGCGCGCTGGCGTTCATGGGCGGACTGTCGGTGGTTTCCGGCATTCTGGTTCTGATCCTGATGGACAAGGACGCGGCCTATGGCCTTTCGGAAACCGAAAAGAAAAAGAAAATTACCGTGCAGGATTATTTCCATGCATTTAAGATTCCCGGCGTGTGGATCATGGCGATCCTCGTCTGGTGCTATGTGACCATCTCCGCGGTTGCGAGCTACCTCACGCCTTACAGCACGAACGTGCTCGGCATGTCCGCCGCGCTTGCGGCCAGCATCGGCACGCTGCGCACCTATGGCTGCCGGCTGATCGGCGGCCCGCTTGGCGGCTATCTCGCCGATAAAGCGTTTAAGTCTGTTTCGAAGGAGCAGGCGCTGGGTCAGGCGGCCTGCGTTGTAACGCTGGGTCTGTTCCTCGTGCTGCCCACCGGCACCAGCGGCGCGTTCCTCGTGGTGCTGCTGCTCCTGGTCGGCGTGGCCATGTTCCTGTGCAAGGGCACCTATTTCTCCATCCAGCCGGAGATGGGCATCCCGACGCATGTTTCGGCCACGGCTGTTGCAATCGCAACGTTCGTCGGCTATCTGCCGGATATGTTTACGCACACGATGTTCGGCAAGTGGATCGACACCTATGGCAACGGCGGCTATAACCGCATCATCATCTACGGCGTACTCACCGGCGTGCTGGGTCTGGCTGCGGCGATCTGGGCCGTGATCGAGTCCAAGCGCGTCGCAAAGCGGGCGGCGGCTGCGCAAGAAGCGTAAGCGCGCACACAAGGCGGCAGGTTCGCCTGCCGCCGAATACAAGGAGGCAACTATGAGCAAGGTCAAACTCAATACAGCCCGCTGCAAGGGCTGTGGCTACTGTGTGGAGGATTGCCCGAAAAAGGCGCTTTCGTTCTCCGAACACATCAACGACAAAGGCTATAACACGGTTCAGGTGGATGAATCCCTGTGCATCGGCTGCGGTACCTGCTATCGCGTATGCCCGGACTGCGTGTTTGAAATCCTGGAATAAGAGGTAGTACCATGAGCAAACAATTGATGAAAGGGAACGAAGCCCTTGCGGAGGCTGCGCTGCGCGCAGGCTGCCGGTTTTACAGCGGTTATCCCATCACGCCGCAGACAGAAATTCTGGAATACTTGGCCAAGCGTATGGATGAGGTCGGCGGCACCTTCGTGCAGACCGAATCCGAGCTGGCGGGCGTCAACATGCTCCTCGGCGCTTCGGCGGCCGGCGCACGCGCGCTGACCAGCTCGGCCGGCCCCGGCTTCTCCCTGAAGCAGGAGGGCATCTCCTATCTGGTCGCGGCCGATCTGCCGGCTGTCATTATCGACGTCATGCGCATCGGCACCGGCCTGGGCGACATCGCGCAGGGTCAGGGCGACTACTGGCAGCTCACGCGCGGCGGCGGCCACGGTGACTATCACACCATCGTGCTCGCGCCCGCATCCGTGCAGGAAAACTGCGACATGATGGAAACGGCGTTTGATCTTGCCGAACAGTACCGCCACCCGGTGCTGGTCGCATCCGACGCCGCCATCGGCCAGATGGTCGAGGCTGTGGAGCTCAAGGAGTTCCACGAGCACGACATCAACCAGTTCGACTGGGCCATCCGCGGCTGCAAGGCCGGCCAGGAGCCGCGCAAGATTCAGAATATCTACTACACGGATCCGGAGTACCCGGAGCACCTGCGCGCAAAGTACGACGCGATGGCGGAGAACGAGCAGCGCTGGGAGTCCTACTACGCAGAGGACGCCGATGTGGTTCTCGTGGCCTACGGCATCAGCTCCCGCATCTCCAAGGAAGCGGTGAACATGGCGCGCGCACAGGGCATCAAGCTCGGCCTGATCCGCCCGATTACGCTCTGGCCGTTCCCGGTTAAGGCATTTGAGACCTGCAAAAACGCCAAGGCGTTTATGACGGTTGAAATCGACATCCTTGGCCAGATGGTGGACGACGTGAAGCTCGCGGTGGACTGCAAGTACCCGGTTGGTTTCTGCGGTACGTTCTTTGGCCTGCCGGAGCCGGATGTCATCATCGAGCAGGCTCTTGCGATGCTGGAAAAGGAGGGGAAATAAATGAAACTCAAAGCTCCCGAAACCGTCTTTTCCACGGCTGGCTTCTGCCCCGGCTGCGGACACGGCCTTGCCTCCCGCCTGATCGGCGAGGTCACAGAGGAACTTGGCATTCAGGAAAAAACGCTGGCCGTCGTGGACGTGGCATGCTGCTCGTTCAACATTGACTACTGGCGCTACGATACCATTATGTCGGCGCATGGCCGCGACATTCCGACGGCGGTCGGCGTCAAGCACATCCGCCCGGAAAACGCGGTGTTTGCCTATCTGGGCGACGGCGCGGCATACTCCATCGGCATGGCGGAAACGGTGCACGCCGCGCTGCGCAACGACAACATCTGCGTGTTCGTCGTCAACAACAGCGTGTTCGGCATGACCGGCGGCCAGATGGCCCCGACCACGCTGCCGCACCAGAAGACCGCGACCTCGCCCCGCGGCAAGGATCCGGCCCGCTACGGCACGCTGAACGTTGTCGATGTGCTGGGCAAGATGGATATCGCCTATCTGGCGCGCGGCGAGCTGGTCGGCGCGGCCGGAATGAACAACTGCAAAAAGCTCATCCGCACGGCGTTTGAGCATCAGCTCGCGGGCGATGGTTTCTGCCTGGTGGAGCTGCTCAGCCCCTGCCCGACGAACCTGAATCTGCCGCCGGTCAAGGCGCGCGCGCACGTGCACAACGAGATGACGAAGTATTTCCCCACGGGTGTGTATATTGACAGGAAGGGAGGCAACGAATGATGGTTGAAATGATTTGCGCCGGTTTTGGCGGTCAGGGCGTTCTGACGACCGGGCTCATTCTGGCGGAGGCCGGCATGAAGCTGGGCATGAACATTCTCTGGTACCCGTCCTATGGCTCCGAGATGCGCGGCGGTACGGCCAACTGCACGATCAAGTTCTCCGACACTGAGATTGCAAGCCCCTATGCCAAGCAGATTGATATCCTCATGGCGATGAACGCGCCTGCGATCGACAAGTTCGAGCACAGCCTGCGTCCGGGCGGCCTGCTGCTGGTCAACAGCTCCCTCGTGCACGACGAGCGTACATTCCGCGACGACATCAAGGTCGTCAAGGTGCCGATGTCGGAAGTCGCGGCGCAGTACGAGAACCCGAAGGGCGCCAATATCGTCATGATGGGCGCGCTCGCTGCCAACTCCGATCTGTTTGCGCCGGAGGATCTGGAGCGGCTGATCAACGAATATTTCGAAAAGAAAGGAAAAATCAATCCGAAGAACGCGTTGTGCTTCCGCGCAGGTGTGGAAATCCACTGAGTGTCCGAACGGATTGAAAGGGAATACCCCGGGGGCTAACGCCTCCGGGGCAGGAATAACAGGAGGAGACTGTGTTTGAGTAATCTGGACCTGGGCATTATTCTGCTCTATCTGGTCGGTATGCTGGCCATCGGCATTTATGCCAGCCGCAGGCAAAACAGCATGGAAGACTATTATGTGGCAGGCAGAAAATGCGGACCGATCTCGATCATGTGTTTGTGGATGTCCGCCTGGATCGGCGGCGCGTCCATCACCGGCACATCTTCCAAGGCTTATGAGCTGGGGATTACGGCAGTCTGGTATGTGTTCATTATTGTGATCGGCACTGTGCTGTTCGCCGCCGTGATGACCAAACCGGTCAAGCGGATCGGCGACCGGATGCGCAACCTCACATTCCCCGATTTTATTGAAAGCCGCTACGACTCCAAAACGCGCGTCGCTACGACGGTTACGACGATACTGGCCTACGTCGCTTACACGGCGAGCCAGTTTGTCGCCGGAGCCAGCATGCTGAACCTGCTCACCGGCTGGTCGCTGCCTGCGTGCTTTCTCATCACGACGGTCGTCATCGTCGTCTATACGGCCATCGGCGGCCTGCTCGCCGTCACCTATACCGACATTGCGCAGATGCTGCTGCTGGTGGTCGGTGTGGTGGTGCTGGCCGTACCCGTGTCCATGAACGTCATGCACACGGAGAATCTGAGCTTTCAGGCGCTGCCGGAAAGCTATTTTGACATCGGCGCGTGGGGCTGGCCGACCATCCTTGCGCTCGCGCTGTCCACGATCTTTTCCTTTTTCACCTCCATGGACAGCTATACCAAGGTGTTTTCCGCGCGGGACGACAAGGCCGCATGGCGCGGCACGATGCTTGCGGCGCTGGGCAGTCTAGTCATCGCAGTGTCGGCGACCTATCTGGGGCTTGTCGCGCGCGTTGCCGTGCCCGGGCTGGAATCCGGCTCCGGCTGCCTGACGGCGCTGGTGCTGGAAAAATTCCCGGCGGGCGTCAAGGGGCTCGTAATCGTGGCGATTCTGGCGGCTATTATGTCAACCGGCGACGTGTGCGTGCTGACGGCGTCGTCCAACGTCACGCGGGACATTTACCAGCGGTATATCAACCCCAAGGCCTCCGATAAACGGATGATGGCCATCAGCGTCGTCAGCTCGTTTGTGATCGGCGGCGTCAGCGCGCTCTTCGCGTGGTACAAGCAGGACATCGTCGATGTGCTGTTCATTGCCTTCACCATCAATTCTGCCGGTCTGTTTCTGCCGACCGTCTGCGGCCTGTTCTGGAAGCGGTCCAATTCCAACGCCGCCTTCGCATCCATCCTCACGTCGCTTGTCGTCGTGGTGCTGTGGTATGTGCTCGGCGCGGTTACGGATGTCGCGCTGTTCCGGATTGATTCGCTCTGGCCGGCGTTCTTCCTCTCCGCCGCGGTCTATCTGATCCTCTGCTTCACGCACAGGCAGACGCCGGAGGAGCAGGGCAGGGCGGAAGCCTTTTACGCGGCGAAGTGAAACACAACAAAGCAACGGAGAAAAGATACTATGGAACGTAACGTAACAATGCCCCTGCAGGGCGTCAAGGTCGTGGAACTGGCGACGGTCGTCGCCGCGCCGACGACCTCCCGCATGCTCTGCGCCTACGGTGCGGACGTCGTCAAGGTGGAGAGCCTGGCAGGCGACGAGATGCGCCGGGCCGGGGAGTGGGAAAACGTGGTCTGTGAGGACGACAAAAATCCGCTGTTCACCATCCAGAACAGCGGCAAAAAGCTCACGGCCATCAACCTGAAAACCGCAGCGGGCAAGGAAGCGCTTCTGCGCCTGCTGGAGGACGCGGACGTGTTTTTGACGAATGTCCGCATGCCGTCTCTGAAACGGCTCGGTCTGGATTACGATACGCTGCACACGCGGTTTCCAGGCTTGATCTATGCGCATTTTTCCGGCTTCGGCGCAAAGGGACCCGACGCGGCGAAGCCCGGCTTTGACAGCACGGCGTTCTGGCTGCGCAACGGGCCGCTGGCCGACTGGCAGCCGGAAGGAAGCTTTCCGTTCACGCCGACCTACGCCTTTGGCGACATGTCCACCAGCTCGGTGTTTCTGTCCGGCATCCTGATGGCGCTGCTGGGCCGTGCGCAGACGGGCAAGGGCACGTTCGTGACCACCTCGCTCATGGCGAGCGGCATCTGGTGCAACGCCATCGGCGTCGTCTCGCATCAGGAGCAGTTCGGCGGCGCGCGCCCCATCGACCCGCTGCGCCCGTCGGATCCGTTCAGCCACTTTTACCGCTGTGGCGACGGGAATTACATCGGCGTGTTTGACAATGAATACGGCCGGGATCTGCCGAAGTTTGCAGCGCTGTTCGACATGCCGGACCTTCTGGAGGATCCGCGCTGCGCGTCGCTGGCATCGCTGGCTGAGACTGACGCTGTGGCCGAAGTGGTCACGCGGCTCAATGCGCTTTTCCTGACCAGAACGAGCGAAGCGTGGGTCGCATATCTGGAGGAGAACAACGTCTCCTGTGAGCGTATGCGTACGATCCGAGACGTCAGCTCCGACCCGCAGGCGATTGCCAACGGCTATGTCCGGCCGGTTACGTTCCCGGACGACCTGACGGTGATGATGCCATGTCCGCCGGTGCAGTTTTCCGAATACGAGATGCGGGACTATACCCCCGCAGGACACATCGGAACGGACACCGACGCGGTGCTCCGTTCGCTCGGCTACACCGACGACCAAATTGCCGAAATGCGCGCCGCCGGCGCCATTTGCTGAAACAACCGAAAGTACAGGGAGGTATTCCAATATGAAAATCGTTCTTGCAGAAGTTCCGTATACGAAAGACCGGGACATCAGCGTTGAAAAATCCTGCTGCCCGGAGGGCGCGGAGCTGGCGATCGCCGTTTATGACGAGCACAGCGAGACCAACGAGGCATTTTACAAAGAAATTGAAGATGCGGATATCATCATCAACGGCTATGTCTACTTCGGCAAAAAAGAGATCGACGCCATGAAGCATTGCAAGGTCATCTCGTTCCAGTCCACGGGCTACAACGAGGCGGACCTGGAGTACGCGGCCTCCAAGGGCATCGCGGTCTGCTCCATTCTGGACTATTGCACGCAGGAGACGGCGGAAAACACCATGGCGCTGATGCTCAATCTGCAGCGCGCCATCCGGCAGTATGACCGCAGCGTCCAGCAGGACAAGGTCTGGGACTACGGCGTGGTGCAGCATCTGCGCCGCATCGAAGGGCAGGTCATGGGCATTGCCGGCCTTGGCCGCATTGGTCAGTCCGTTGCGAAAAAGGCGAAGGGCTTTGACATGGAGGTCATTGCCTACGATCCGTATCTGCCGCCGGAGATCGCCGAGAAGCTCGGCGTCAAGCTCGTCGATTTTGACACGCTGCTGGCGGAGTCTGACGTCATCTCCATTCACATGAACCTGACGGAAGAAAACTACCACATGTTCAACAAGGAGACGTTCCGGAAGTGCAAGAAGCAGCCCATCATCGTCAATGAGGGGCGTGGCGCGCTCATCAGCGACGACGATCTGCTCTGGGCGCTGGAAGAGGGCTACGTGCGCGGCGCTGCGCTGGACATGCTGGAATCCGAGAACCCGGATCTCAACAACTGCAAGCTGCTCGGCCGCGACGACGTGCTGCTCACGCCGCACTCCGGGTACTTCTCCGATACCTCCAACTATCTGGTGGCCAAGCTCTCCATGGACAACGCCCTGTATTATTACAACGGCGAATTTGACAAGGTCAAAGTGATCCGCAATGGCGTAAACGCCTGATCGAACCAATTTGTTTTTCTCATCCTCTTTTCTGTTTCTCTCTTTTTTTCGCGTATCATTTTCCCACCCGGCCGGAAACGTTCCGGCCACCACGCTCCGCTTCCGACCGGACTTTCCGAAGTCCGGTCGGATTTTTTTGTGCAGGCCGCTCAGATATCACATGAAAAGGAAGATTTCAACGCTTGCAAACAGTGTCGAATTATGTTATATTATGCAAAATAAAATCTTAATTTTTTGTTAAGATATTGGATGGGGCGGGACAGACAGCCCCATTTTTTCAATTTGAGGGGTGTTCGATTGAACCGTACATTGGAGAGAAACAGACTGCGCGACTTCTTTTTGCTGCGCGCAGAGCCTGGGACGGAATGGCCAGCAGGGAAGAGAGTTGTATATGAAGCGTATCGGATTTTGATGCTTCTGTGCGCGTGCGCATGTCTGGGCGTTTTGCTGCTGATTTTTGCTTACGGACATTACTCGTGGGGCGTGTTTGAGGGGTATTTTTCCTCTGCGGAACTCGTGATTCTGAACGTCCTGCCCGTGTTGCTGCTGGTTTTCCTGCTCTATGCGCTTCTTGGCCGGGCGTGGCTGGCATTTCTGCTGGGCGGCATCATGACGCTGGGGCTTTCGATCGGGAACTATTATAAGCTCCTGTTCCGGGATGATCCGCTGTATTTTGAGGATCTTCTGGTCATTCGGGAGGCGAAGACGATCACAGCGCAAAGTCAATATAAGCTGTTTGTGGACAAACGGATTGTGGTGGCGGTGCTCTGCCTGGCGCTTGGAACGGTTCTGCTGTTTTTCCTGGTGCGCGGCGTTGCCCGCGGCTGGAAGCGCCGCGTGCCGGTTCTGGCGGCCACGGTTCTGGCGGCGGCGCTGCTCTGGCCTGTGTATCAGGACAACGGCATCTACAATTCCATTGAGAATTTTGATTACCTAAACCGCTGGAGCAGTACGCAGAATTATCTTTCGCGCGGTTTTCTGTATCCCTTTGTCCATGGCGCCAGCCAGATCAAAGAGTCGGCGCCGGAGGGCTACAGCGAAGCGGAAGCGCAGGTGCTGCTGTCCGAGTATGAAGATGCGGACATTCCGGCGGACAAGCGCGTGAGCATCATTTCCTATATGCGGGAGGCGTATATCGACTTTTCGCAGTTTGCGATTCCGGGTCTGGATGGCAGCGGCTATGACCTGTACCATCAGCTCGAATCCGAGAGCTACAGCGGCACGCTGCTGACGAATATTTTCGGCGGCGGAACCATTGACAGCGAGCGGTGTTTTCTGACCGGGAACTATCTGCTGCGCAATTTCCGCAGCGACGCCAACTCCTATGTGTGGTATCTGCGCAATCAGGGCTATACGACAGAGGGCAGCCATCCATACTATCGATGGTTCTATAACCGGCGGAACGTCAACAGCTATCTGGGCTTTGAAAATTACCGTTTCCGGGAAGGGGATTATGAGTATTTAAGCGAGCAGACCATGACGGAAGACAGCGTCCTGCTCTCGGAGGTTTACAGCGACTTTGTACGCAACAAATCCACCGGGAAGCCCTACTTTTCTTTTAACCTGAATATCCAGAGCCATGGGCCGTATTCCACCACAGAATATGACGGCGCAGTCGAATATCTGACCGGGGACTACACGGACGAATGCAAAAACGCCATGAACAATTATATGGCGACCATTATGGACAGCGACGTACAGCTCATGCAGCTGGTCGAAAACCTTTGTGCAGACCCTGACCCCGTGATTCTGGTGCTGTTTTCCGACCATATGCCGTGGATGGGAGACGGCAACGTTTTCTACAGCGAGATGGGTCTGAACTTTGATATGGACACGGAGCAGGGCTTTCGGGATTATTATTCCACACGCTACCTGATCTGGGCCAACGATGCGGCAAAGGCGGTTCTGGGGAACGACTTTACGGGGACGGGGCCGACCATTTCCCCCTGCTACCTGATGAATCTGGTTTTCGAGCAATGCGGCTGGGAGGGACCCGCCTTTCTGCAGGCGATGGACGATCTGCGGGAGGTGCTCCCGGTGGTGACGTCTACCGGGTGCTATGTGGTGGACGGCGTGTTTACGGATCAGATCCCGGATGAACGGCAGGAGCTGTTCCAGAACTTTGAATATCTGCAATATGATTGGCGAACCCAATTCATCTCCAATTAACTGCGGGAGCCGGCGTCCGGACGCCGGCTCTTTTGTATGCGCGCTGCCGTCCTTGACAGCCGTTTGCGCGGTTACTATACTAAAAGAAGATGCCGTTTCGATGCCGGAACGATGTATTCTGAAAGCGAAGAAAGGGAGGTGGCCGGATGATCCGGATTCTGATCGTGGACGATGAAAAGCCGATCTGCGACCTCATCAAAATGAGCCTGACAAAAGCGGGGTATTCGTGTACCTGTGTGTACGATGGCATGGCAGCGGCCAACCTGCTGGACGAGACGGTGTATGATCTCATCCTGCTGGACGTGATGTTGCCGAATGTGGATGGGTTCGAGCTGATGGAGTACATCCGTCCGCTCGGCATTCCGGTGATCTTCCTCACGGCGAAAAACTCTGTAAACGACCGTGTGCGCGGCCTGCGCATGGGCGCGGAGGACTATATCGTAAAGCCGTTTGAGGTCATCGAGCTGCTGGCGCGCGTGGATGTGGTGCTCCGGCGCTACAACAAGACGGACAGCGTGCTGGAGATCGGCGGCCTGCGCATCGACACGCGCGCCATGCGCGTTTATCGCGGCGAGGAGGAGATCAGCCTCACGCACAAGGAGTATGATCTGCTGCTGTTTTTCGCGCGCAACCCCGGAACGGCGCTCTACCGCGAGACGATCTACGAGCACGTCTGGGGCGGGGAGTACACTTACGGCAGCAAGACCGTGGACCTGCACATCCAGCGCCTGCGCAAGAAGATCGGCTGGGAAAACAAGCTCCGCGCTGTGAACAAGGTAGGCTACCGCTTGGAGGCATAACACGATGAAATTCCGAGTCAAACTCACGCTGACGAGCATTCTTCTGCTCGCGCTTGCTTATGGCGTGGGCGGCAGTTTGATGATCTCAATGTCGTTTTCCAGTGTGATGGCGCGCGAGCGGGACAACGCCGTGCAAACCTATAAGATGATCGTAGATGTATTGCAGATTACCGACGCGGAAAACAGCGGGCGGCAGACGACTGCGTATACAGTCTCGCGGGTGCTGAACCAACTGCAAGGGGGCGTGGGCGCGGCGGTGCGCGTGACGCTGGGCGGCGAACAAATCGACAATGGCACCATTGCGCTGTTTGAGCATGCCCCGGTCTGCACGCAGGAGGAGTATTGCAGCATCGTGGACTATGCGGCGGAGGACGGGAAGCACTATCTGCTGCTCAACGCCCTTGTGGAGCAGGAAAGCTCCACCTCTGTGGATTTGGCCTTCGATGTGTCGTCCGCCTATCTGACGCGGCAGGCGCAGCAGCGCGCCTATCGCATCACGTTTGCGGCGCTCATCGCGGTGGGGGCGCTGCTGTCCTGGGGCGCGGCATATTTGCTGACGCGCCCGCTCGGTGCGCTGTCCCGCGCATCGCGCGAGCTGGCCGCCGGGAATCTCGCCTACCGTGCAAAGGTGCGCTCCAGAGACGAGGTGGGCGCGCTTGCGCGCGACTTCAACGAGATGGCGGCGCAGCTGGAAGCGAACGTCGAGCAGCTGCAGGAGGCCATGGCGGTGCAGGAGCGCTTTATGGCCGACTTTTCACACGAAATGAAGACGCCGATGACCTCCATCATCGGCTACGCCGATCTGCTCCGCAGTCAGGTGCTCAGCCCGGCGGAACAGATGGATGCGGCGAACTATATTTTTTCCGAAGGGCGGCGTCTGGAGGGCCTTTCCCTGAAGCTGCTGGATATGCTCTCGCTCGGCCATTCCGAGCTGAAGCTCGTTCCGGCCAGCCCGGCAACGCTGGTCTCGGGCCTGGCGGAGCACCTCAAAACGGTGTATGCGCGGCAGAACATCCAGATCCAGTATCGCTGCACGGAGGGCATGTGCCTGCTGGAGCCGGATCTGGTGAAAACGCTGCTGGTGAACCTGATGGACAACGCGCGCAAGGCGCTCGACTCCGGTGGCAATATTTACGTGCTGCAGGAAATGTTGCCGGACGGGTGCCGTGTCCGCGTGCTGGACAATGGCCGCGGCATTCCGCCGGAGGCGCTCGCACATCTGACGGAGGCGTTTTACCGCGTGGATAAATCCCGCTCGCGCGCGCAGGGCGGCGCGGGACTTGGGCTGGCGCTGTGCAATGAAATTGTACATCTGCACGGCGGAACGATGCAGTTTGAAAGCCGTGTCGGCAACGGTACGGTCGTCACCGTGGAGCTGAAGGGAGGCAGAGCATGAAACAGGGACGTACCATTCTCGCCGGGCTGTTGACCGCCGCGGTCGTGCTCACCGGCTTCTTTCTGCCGAATCTCGTGGCGTCGGCGCAGGCGCGCAATGCGCAGACCGTGCAGGTGGAGACCGGCCCGGCGCAGCTCTTTTTCTCATCAAGTCTCAGCCTGCGCGAGAAGCTCACGCTTATGAGCTCTGGCGCCAGCTATGTCCAGTCGGTGGAGGTGGAGGGCACCCGGCGTCTGGAAAAGGAAGATGCCGAGCGCCTTGCCGGATCCTACGCGCAGGGCTTTTCCGCGGTGGCGATGGAATCCATTGCAGTGGAGCCGATGAACGCGATTGCGTATTACAACATGTTTTCGGATTCCGGCAAAGCGTTTTACGTCTGGGAGTGCTACTTCCTCGCGTCGGACGGCGGGCTGGTTCTGGTTTGCCTTGATGACGAGACGGGGTACCTGCTACAGCTGTCATGGGAAGTCAAGTCAAGCGACAGGGCTCTTTGGGACAAGCACATCTTTGACGCAGAGGACTATCTCATGGCTGTGAGCGCGGAAGCGCTGGACGCGGTGTTTGACGGTCACTATGCCGGAGAGAATGTGGCGGCCTCGGCAGCCGATGGAGTGGAAGGACAGGTTCTCTACTGCCAGATGTATGAGCCGGTCACGGACGAGTCGTTTGACATTCCAATCTGGTATAATGAAATCGGTTTTCACTTCAATGAGCTTCCGTGATGCCGTTTTGATGCCGCAATGTTGCCGGTTCGATTAAGACCGCTTCTATACTGTTCGCAGAACAACGAACGATATAGAAGAGGTCTTTTTTATGCAACAGATGATTTCATCCCATGAATTTGTCCCGGTGATCCTGGGGGGCGATATTACGGCCTACAGTCTGGCCCGCACGTTCCACGAAGCTTACGGCGTCCGCTCGGTCGCGGTGAGCCAGCTGCACAGCGAGATGATCTCGCGCTCCGGGATTCTGGAAAACATCGTGATCCCCGATCTGGAGAACGCGGCGCTGTTTGTGCAGCGGCTGCGTGACATTGCAGCGCAGCACCCCGGTAAGCGGTGCATCCTGCTTGCCTGCGGCGACTGGTACGTCCGCCTGATTGCGGAGCACCGCGCGGCGCTGGAGGAACACTTTGTCATTCCATACATCCCGCTGGAGCTGATGGAGCGCCTCGTGCGCAAGGATTCGTTTTACCGCCTGTGTACGGAGCTGGGCATTCCCCACCCGGCGACCGTCGTGTTCGACTGCGCGGACATTGAGCTGCCGGAGCTGCCGTTTCCCTATCCGATCATTGCAAAGCCCGCCGCCTCGGCAGAGTATCACTACGCGCAATTTCCGGGGAAACGGAAGGTGTACCGGCTGGAGAACGAGGCGGAGCTGCGCGACCTGCTGCGGCGGCTGCGCGATTGCGGCTATCCGGGCAAGTTTCTGCTGCAGGAGTTCATCCCCGGCGACGACACGAGTATGCGCATCCTCACGTGCTACAGCGACCAGAACGGGAACGTGCGTTTCCAGTCGAGCGGCCATGTGCTGCTGGAGGATCACGCGCCGATGGGCATCGGCAACCCGGTCGCCATTTTGAAGGACTGCAACCGCGCGGTGATGGACGACGCCCGGCGCCTGCTGGAGCACGTCGGCTACACGGGCTTTTCCAACTTTGACATTCGCTTTGACGCACGCGACGGCAGCTATCAATTCCTGGAGATCAACACCCGCCTTGGCCGCAGCAACTACTATGTTACGGCTGCCGGTGACAATGTGGCGCGCTGGCTGGTGGAGGATCTGATCTACCATGCGTTGCGGGAGGGGGACGGCCCCGTCATTGCGGAAAAGAGGGGCAGCCTCTATACCGTGGTGCCGCGCAGCGTGATTCTGGACCATGTGCACGACCCCAATCTGCGTGCGTGGGTCTGCGCGCTTTGGGACGCGGGGAAGGCGGTCAACCCGCTGGACTATGCCGGAGACCCGGGGGTGGAGCGGCGGCTGTATGTTCATTACTTCCTGTGGAAGCAGCGGCGGCGGTTTCTCCGCACGCAGGAGCAGGCGGGGAAGGAGGAACGCGTATGTGCGGCATTGCCGGTTTCGCAGATGGGAATTTGACCTACGCCCCGGCTCAGGTTCTGCGCGCAATGGCGCAGGCCATTGCGCACAGGGGGCCGGACGCAGAGGGATATTTCCACGAGCGGCAGATGGGAATGGCCTTTCGCCGCCTCTCGATCATCGACCCGGAGGGCGGCGATCAGCCGCTGTACAGCGAGGACGGACGAATTGTCATCACCTGCAACGGGGAGATTTACAATTTCAAGGACCTGCGCACGGACCTGGAGGCGCGCGGCCACGTGTTTGCCACGAAATCCGATGCCGAGGTGGTGCTGCACGGGTATGAGGAATACGGCGCGGATATTGTAAAGCATCTGCGCGGGATGTTTGCCTTTGTGCTGTATGACCGGGTAGCGGGCAAATTCTTTGGCGCGCGCGACCCGTTCGGCATCAAACCGCTGTATTTCTACCAGCGGGGCGACACGTTCCTCTACGCCAGCGAAATCAAGGCGTTTCTGCCGCACCCGCATTTCCGCCGCGCGTTCAACGAGCAGTGGCTTTCGACCTACCTGTGCTTTGAATATATCCCGTGCAGCGAGACGCTGTTCGAGGACGTGTACAAGCTTCCGCCGGGATACACGTTCACGTATGAAAACGGGGTGCTGAGTATGGCGCGGTATTTCACCCCGGCGTATGAGATCCGCCGCGGCAGGCCGCTCGACGCGTGGGCGGAGGAGCTGGAGACGGTGTTTGCCGGCTCGTGCCGCGCGCACCGGATCAGCGACGTGCCGGTGGGCTGCTTTCTCTCCGGCGGCGTGGATTCCGCATGGGTGACGCGCATGGCTGGACCGGTGCGCGCGTTTTCCATCGGTTATGCGGAACAGCAGCACAGCGAGCTGCCCGCCGCTGTAGAGACGGCGCGCCGCCTTGGCATCCCGTGTGAAACGACGGAGATCACGGCGGAGGATTTCTTCGCCGTCGTCCCAACCGTGCAGTGGCACATGGACGAGCCGCTGCCAAACCCGTCGGCCATTCCGCTGTACCATCTGTCGCGCCTCGCGGCGAAGCAGGTGAAGGTCGCCCTCTCCGGAGAGGGGGCGGACGAGCTTTTCGGCGGCTACAGCATCTACCGGGAGGGACTGGTGTTTTCCA
Source organism: Oscillospiraceae bacterium (assembly GCA_018265835.1). Lineage (GTDB taxonomy): Bacteria > Bacillota > Clostridia > Oscillospirales > Oscillospiraceae > CAG-103. Next base: position 101,001 of record JABLYK010000002.1, read on the forward strand.
AATATGCGCATGTTCCGCAGGCGCTGCGGAATCTGGCGGGGGACACGGCCGAGCGGATGCCGCCGTTTCATGGCCGCCGGTTTCTCATGCGCGGCCGGCAGCCGCTGGAGCAGCGGTATCTCCGGCAGAACTATGTGTTCACCGCCGGGGAGACGGGGCGGTATCTGCGCCGCGACCTTGGCCATGTTGCGCCGGAAACGCTCACGGCGCCGGTGTTTGCCCGCGTGCGCGGCGCGGACGAGATTACGCGCATCCAGTATGCCGACCTCTGCACGTGGCTGCCGTACGGCATTCTGCAAAAGGCGGATAAGATGAGCATGGCCGCGTCTCTGGAGCTGCGCGTACCGTTTCTGGACCGGGAGGTATATGAGCTTGCCATGCGCTTGCCGCCGGAGCTGCGCGTGACGCGCAAGGGCAGCAAGGTTCTGCTGCGCGCGGCCGCCGGGCGGACGCTGCCGGAGAACACAGCGCAGGCGAAGAAAATCGGCTTTGTCACGCCGCTGAATGACTGGCTGCGGCAGGACCGGTATTACGACATGGTGCGCACCGCGTTTATGAGCGACACGGCGCGGCAGTTTTTCCGGCAGGAAGCGCTGCTTTCGCTGCTGGACGAGCACCACGCGGGAAAAGACGGCGGCATGAAGCGAATTTGGAGCATTTACTGCTTTCTGATGTGGTACGCGGCGTTTTTTGAGCGGGGAGGTGCGCCATGCTGAACCGGGAACCGCTGATTGGGGTGTTGGGCGGACTTGGCCCGATGGCGACGAGCTGGTTTTCGCGCCGGGTCATCGAGCTGACGGATGCGGATGCCGATCAGGAGCATGCAAACCTCCTGATCCTGAACCATGCGGCGGTCCCGGACCGGACGGCGTATCTGCTCGGAAACGCTTTGGAAAGCCCCGCGCCCGCTATGGTAGCGGATGCGGCGCTGCTGGAGCGCGCCGGGTGCGACGCGATCGTCATCCCCTGCAACACCTCACACGTGTTTTACGACGAGATTCAGGCTGCCGTTTCCATCCCTGTGGTGCATCTGATCGAGCTGGTGGCGGACGCGGCGGCGGCGCGCGGGATGCAGACACTCTGCATCCTCTGCACGGAGGGCACGCGCGCGTCGAATCTCTATGGCGCGGCCTGCCGCAGCCGGGGCATCCGGTGCCGCTATCCGGATCCGGCGGTGCAGGAGGTGGTCACGTCGGTGATCTACGACCGTGTGAAAGCCGGAAAAACTGCGTCCGAACAGGTGCTGCGCTCGGTCATCGAGCTGGAGCTGGACGCCGGGTGTGACGGCGTGGTGCTCGGCTGCACGGAGCTGTCTGTGGCGTTTCAGTCGCTGGGTCTGGCGGCGCGGTATCCCACCGTGCTGGATTCGCTGGAGCTGCTTGCACAGGAAACCGTCGTGCGCGCGGGAAAGAAGCTGCGCGCACCGGCGTCAGAATGAACGCGCGGCTGAAACATGATGCGCGTGCCGCAGTCAGGCCGCGTTCCTCAAGAGCCTAAAAACCGCCCTCGGAATTCGTTCCGGGGGCGGTTTTTAGGCTTGACGTCAATCATTTTTCCGGCCGGTGGCTGTACATCGCGTTCGAGATGACGATTTTACAGATTTCAGAGGTGCCTTCTGCGGTGATGAGCATCTGCGCGTCGCGGAAGAGCCGTTCAACCTCGGCCTCCTGGCTGAGGCCAAAGGCGCCGTGGATCTGGCGCGCGGCGCTGCAAACATCGCAGCACGACTCTGTCGCAAAGAGCTTGAGCGCGGCGACTTCGGTGGAGCATGGCTTGTGCGCGTCGAACAGGGATGCCACATGGTACAGGGAGTTGCGGGCTGTGGTGATTTTGGTATACATATCCGCGACGGAGAAGGAAATGCCCTGATAAGAGGACAGGCTGCGGCCATACTGGCCGACGCTGCTGGTATAGTTCACGGACGCTTCCAGCGCGGCCTGCCCGATGCCGACGGCGACCGCGGCCATATCCAGACGGCCCTCGTTCAGCATGGGCTTGATGAGCCGGTAGGCGTCGTTTTCCGCGCCGAGGATGTAATCTGCCGGGATGATGCAGTCTTCAAACGCGATCATGCCGGTCGGCGAGGAGCGCATCCCCATCATCTGCCTGCGCTCGAACACGTGCAGGCCGGGCGCGGATGCCGGCACATAAAACAGACTGACGCTGCGGCTGCGGCCAAAGGCGGAAGTGCGCGCGCCGATGATGTACCCGTCGGCCACGCCGGCGCTCGTGATCCAGCACTTGGTGCCGTTGAGCACCCAGTGGTCGCCGTTGCGCAGCGCGGTTGTGTCGATGCCGAGCGCGTCGGAGCCGCCGCTCGCCTCCGTCAGGGCGAAGGCCAGCAGCTTTTCGCCGCGTCTGGCGGGCGCGAGCACCTCGCGCTTGAGCGCATCGCTGCCAACCATGGAAATCACGTCGCAGCACTGAAACTGCGGGCTGATGATGAGCCCCAGAGAAGCCAGCCCGCGCGAGATCTCCTCAATGATGATCGTGCCCTCCAGCGCGTTATACCGGGTCTCGCTGCTGTCGGACAGAAACGCCGCATCGAGATAGCCGAGCTGGCCAAGCCGGGCAAACAGTGCGGCGGGATAGGTGCTGCCGCGATCCAGTTCGGCGGCGGCGGGGCGAATCTCCGCGTCGACAAAGCGCCGGAGCTCGGTTTTGAACGATACCTGTTCGTCAGTAAGAAAAAACATGGGTGAATCCTTTCCAGAAAATCAATGCGTCAGCGGGGAGAAAATCAAAAGCGCCTTGGCGAACGACTGCGTTTCGTCGTGAATCTCAACCTCTATGACATGGTTGTCACCGGAGCGCGCAAGCGCGCTGGTGAGCATCAGCCCGTCCGACAGCACAACGCGGTTCGGCGCGTAGAAGGTGCCGCTGTCAATCTTGTAATTTGCGCTGTTGGTATATGCCACATGCCGCCATGCGGCGGCCAGCATAATCGCCATCTCCAGATTCGGCAGACTTTGCCCTGCCTCATCCGGCATACGCAGGCGGTAGACCAGCCGGTCGTGGGAAGAGCTGTCCGCCAGCTCCTCCAAAAACGGCTCCACGCAAAACTGCGCGCCGCCGCTTGCCGCGTAGAGATAGTAGCGCAGCAGGTCGTTGGCCGTGATCAGCCCCTCCATCTTTCCGCCGGAGACGACCGCAGCCAGATAGGAGCCGGTGAGTACCATCTGCTTTGCGACGTCCTGCGGCGACGCATTGCGATCCACGGTCAGGAAAGCGTCCTCCGGCACGAGAATCCCCGAGAGCTTTTGCGACGGCATGGTGGCAAACGCGCGGCTGATGTCCAGCCCGCCATAGAGGTTCAGCGCATCGTCCACGATGGGGTACTGGTTGAAGCCGGAGAAATTGTGCTGATAGAACCGGTGCCAGTCCGCCACGATATCGTTGTAATACAGGTAGTCCGGCGTCTGCATCCATTCGGAAACGGCGCCGTCGTCCTCCGGGCGCTGGGTCTCGGCAGTGAATTGCGTGTCGAGCAGGCGCAGCAGGGTATAGGTGCTTTGCAGCGAGGACATGACGCATACGCCCTGTTTCTCCGCCAGCGAGAGCAGATAGTCCGTTGCGCGGTTGCCGTCCGTCACCAGCAGATTGGCGCCGGCTTCGATCGCAATCTGGTGCAGTGTGGGCCGGTTTCCGGCGATGCACAGCGTGTTCTCCGGCGGCGCGCCGGCCGCCAGCTTGCGTTGGAGCTGCGCTTCGTCGCTGTCGCAGACAATCACGCGGCGGATTTTTCGATCAGAGGCGCCCTTTCCGGCGGTTAGCGACAGCCCCAGCAGCTTTGCAACGTCGGCAATCGTGAAGCTGGAATCCGCTTGCGAAACAGCCGCGTCAACACGGAAGGTGCCGGCCTTTGGCCGCGTGACAACCAGGCCGCGCACCTCGGCGTCCTTGATGGCTTTGTATACGGTACCCTCGCTGACGTTCAGCTCGGATGCAAGCCCGCGCACGGAGACCTTCGAGCCAACCGGAAGGGATTCAATGTGCGATAATACAAGATCGTTTTTGATAGAAATCGAACCCACCACCTGAAAAATGATATTATACACATTATACTGTTTCTATTATTTTTCCGCAAGGAGAATTTTACACCCGGGAGGTGTACCGGCGAGGATGAAACAGGTGGGGAACAGTTTTGAAAAAATCTGTTTTTTCGCGCAAACCTGTTATAGAAAAAATACGTTAAACGATTAACCATGGTGCGCGCGGTTTGGGATAAATGCCGAAATTACGAAAAACGAAGCAAAGACTGTTGACATTCTGTTATTGACATGTTAATTATTTAATCAAGATCGCGTTGGAGAACGAAAACAATTTTGAAGAATGATAGAACAGAAGACTGAAAATCTTCAAAAAATCTTTATCCGCTGCAAATCTGTTATATAATAGATGGCTAAAAAAGCGCGCTGTGCGCGAAAAAACATTTCGATTGTGGAGGTATGCAAAATGTTCAAATTCACCGAAGAGCAACTCATGATTCGTGACATGGTTCGCGAATTCACCAAGAACGAGGTCGAACCCAGAGACAAGTGGATGGACGACAACGGCTTTGATCACGACCTGCACAAGAAGCTCTGCGAGGCGGGCCTGATGGGAATCCATCTGCCGGAGCAGTACGGCGGTGGCGGCGGGGACGCCGTGACCAGCGAGATCGTCATCAATGAGATCGCAAAGGGCAGCGCGAGCGTTGCTTTGTTCCTCGATGCCAACTGGCTTGCGGCCGACATGATCCTTGTGCACGGCAGCGAGGCACAGAAGGAAAAGTATCTCCCGCTGGCAGCTGAGGGCAAGATCTTCGCCTTTGGCCTGACCGAGTCCAGCGCCGGCTCTGACGCAGCGGGCATCAAGTCCGTTGCCACCAGAACTGAGGACGGCTATGTGCTCAACGGCGGCAAGGCATGGATCACGAACTCCGGTGTTGCGGATTACTACCTGATCATGGCGAAGACCGATCCGAATGCCGGCAACAAGGGCATTTCCGTATTCATTGTTCCGAAGGACGTTGAAGGTCTGACGATCGGCAAGTTCGAAGCCAAAATGGGCATGCGCGGCAGCGCGACCTGCGAGCTGTCCTTCGACAACATCAAGCTTCCGGCGGACGCTCTGGTCGGCAAGGAAGGCGCCGGCTTCAAGATCGCCATGATGGCACTTGACGGCGCGCGCATCTCCATCGGCGCGATCTCCTCCGGTCTGGCGCAGCACGCTATGGCAATCGCCAAGGCTTACGCCAATGAGCGCACCACCTTCGGCAAGCCCATCGCCAAGTATCAGGGCGTCGCGTTCAAGTTCGCCGATATGGCGGCAAAGATCCGCGCCATGGATCTGATGGTTTGGGATACCGCCCAGATGAAGGCGGAAGGCAAGCGCCACACCCTCGAGGCTGCTGAACTGAAGCTCCTCAGCTCCCGCTGGTGCTGCGAAATCTGCGATGAATGCATCCAGGTGCTTGGCGGTAATGGCTACAGCAGAGAGTTCCACGTCGAGCGCTTCTACCGCGACGCGAAGCTGCTGGAGATCGGCGAAGGTACCAGCGAGATCCTGCGTATGCTCATCAGCGGAACGGTGCTTGCGCAGTAATCCACAGCCGGGAGAGACAAAGATATGAAGATTTTGGTATATGTCAAACAGGTGCCGGACACGGACGATGTGAAGCTCGATCCGCAGACCGGGAACCTCAAGCGCGAGGGCGTGGCGAGCGTTCTCAATCCGCTCGATGCGAACGCGGTGGAGGCCGCGATCCAGCTCAAGGAGCGGTACGGCGCGACGGTCGTTGCCATCAGCATGGGGCCTCCGCAGGCGGAGGATGTGCTGAAAAAGGCGCTTGCGCTTGGCTGCGACGAGGCGTATCTGCTCTCCGACCGCGCGTTTGGCGGCGCGGACACGCTGGCCACTGCCTATGTGCTGGCCAAGGCGGCGGAGAAAATCGGTGATTATGACCTGCTGCTGTTTGGCCGCCACGCCGTGGACGGCGACACCGCACAGACCGGCCCCGCGACCGCCGCGTTTCTCGGCGTGCCGCAGATCACGCTGGCCTCGTCCATCGACGTGCAGGACGGCTGGGTCGTCTGCGACCGCGTGCTGGAGGACAGCGTGCAGAAGGTCAAGGCGAAGCTTCCCGCGCTCGTCACCGTGACGGCGGAGATCAACAAACCGCGCTACGCAACGCCGATCAACATCATGAAGGCACTCAAAAAGCCCCGCGCCGTCTGGACCGCTGCCGATCTGGGAACCGACCCCGCCATGACCGGCATCCCCGGCTCCCCGTCCTCCACCAAGAAGGTCTTTGAGCCGGAGAAGCGCAACACGAACACCGTCTACTTTGACGGCAGCGCGGAAGAAATCGCTGAGAAGTTTGCCGATATGCTCCATGCGGAGCACGTGATCTGAGGAGGTGCACATCCATGGCAAAAGAAGATTATAAGGGCATTTGGGTGTTCGCCGAGCAGCAGAACGGCAAGCTGTCGAACACGCCGCTGGAAATTCTCGCAAAGGCGCAGGAGCTCAAGGCGCACACCGGTGAGGAGATTACCGCCGTGTTGCTGGGGCACAACGTCGCCCCGCTGGCCGACGAGCTGATCGCCTATGGTGCGGATCAGGTTATCGTTGCGGAGCATCCGAATCTCCGGTCGTACAGCGCGCGCCCCTACCAGAAGGTGCTCACGGAGCTGGCGGAGAAGTATCAGCCCTCCATCATCCTCTACGGCGCGACCTCCCTGGGGCGCGACCTTGCCCCGCGCGTGATGGTTTCGCTGAAGACCGGCCTCACGGCGGACGCGATCGACCTCGGCTTTGACGAGGACGATGTGTTCTACCAGACCACGCCCGCTTACGGCGGCAGCATCCTGGCGCACATCGTCATTCTGGAGCGCCGCCCGCAGATGGCGACTGTCCGTCCGATGATGTTCGAGCCCATCGAGCCGCGCCAGAACGCAGTGGGCCGCGTCATCCGCGAGACGGTCTCTGTGGAAGCTGACGAGGACTATATGGTGATCGAAAGTGCGCCGAAGGTTTCCGACGGCAAGTCCATCGCAGACGCGGAGCTGCTCGTCGCAGGTGGCCGCGGCATCAAGAGCGAGGAAGATCTCTCCATGCTGCGCGAGCTGGCGGAGCTGCTGGGCGGTCAGGTCGCGGCGTCCCGCCCGCTGGTCGATAACGGCTGGCTGGATCACGACGATCAGATCGGCCAGAGCGGCACAACGGTCAAACCGCGTTACATCATCAACGTGGCGATTTCGGGCTCCGTGCAATATGAGGTCGGGATGCAGAACTCCGGCTGCATCATCAGCATCAACCACACTGCCGGCGCGCCGATCTTCGACATCTCGCACTACGGCGCCGTCGCCGATTACAAGACGGTGCTTCCCGCAATTATTGAAGAAATCAAAAGACGCAAAGCGTAAAAACGCTTTCATTTGAAAGGAGTTATTACCATGAGCGAACGTAAATTCATCATTCCCGAATTTGGCCCCTTTGCCGGTATGCGGATCGTGGATTCCGGCTCCCTCGTCGCTATGCCGTTTGCCGCAACGATGCTGGCGGACTTCGGCGCTGAGGTCATTCATATCGAGCGTCCGGGCGTGGGCGATACGCTGCGTATGCTCGCTCCGTTTGCCGAAGTCAACGGCAAGAAGGTTTCCACCGCCTGGGCGCAGGATGCCCGCAACAAGCTCTCCCTGAGTCTGGAGCTGAACCTGAAGCACGAGGAAGTCAAGGAAATTTTCTATGGTCTCATCAAGGAAGCCGATGTGTTCATGGAGAACATGGTCTGGCTCGACAAGCTCGGCATTTATGACGAGGACCTGCTGAAGGTCAACCCGAAGCTGATTATCGTCCACGTCAGCGGCCTCGGCCACAAGGAATTCGGCGGCATCCCGTCCGTCTGCAACCGCGCGTCCTATGATATGATCGGTCAGGCGTTCTCCGGCTGGCTGTACCTGCAGGGCGATCCCGACCGCGATCCGGCCGTTGCCAAGCCCTACACGAACGACTTCGTCTCCGCGTTCGCCGTCCTGTTCGGAACGCTCGCCGCGTATGTGAACGTTCAGAAGACCGGCAAGGGTCAGGTTGTTGACGTTGCCCAGTTCGAGGCGATGGCGCAGTATATGTGCGGCACCTACACCACCTACACGATGGCGGGTCAGGTCTCCGAGCGCACCGGCAACGCCTCCCCGGCGTTCCAGCCCTACAACATCTTCAAGTCCAAGGACGGCTTCCTCGTCGCTCTGGGCGCGTTCGGCCCCGGCGTGTACAAGCGCTGCATTCAGGGCCTGGGCTTCGATCTCGACTACTTCAACTACAAGGATTGCTCCTCCGGGCCGGAGGCCGTCGCTTCCCCGAAGGGCCGCGAGCTGAACGACAAGGTCGTGGATTGGTGCCTGAACCACACCGCAAAGGAAATCGAGGACACCATGGAAGCTGCAAGAGTTCCGTGCGCAACGGTCAACACCGCGAAGTCCGCGTTCGAGAACGAGCACTTCAAGTCCCGCAATGACTGGATCACCTACGAAGATCAGACGGTCGGCGCTGACATCACCGCGTTCGGTATCGCACCGAAGATGAGCGAGACGCCGGGTCAGGTCTGGCGCGGCGCTCCGAGCCTCGGTCAGGATACGGATGTGATTCTCAAGACCATCCTCGGCTACGACGATGCGAAAATTGCGTCTCTCCGTGAGAAAAATCTGATCTGATTGTAACACGCAACCTGACGTATCAAGATTCCGGCCGGCCCGGGCTTGTGTCCCTGCTCCGACCGGCCGGAATTGCACACATTCCATCCTCATTTTTCCCTTTCCACGATTAGAAACACCCCGATGCATGGCACCGGGGTGTTTCTGCGTTATGGAAGGTTTTTATCCAGCCAGATTTGCAGCTCGCCCTGTACGGTATGAAATACGCCCGTGCTCCAGATGTTTCTCATCCGCTGCTCCTTGGCGGTCAGCGCCGGGTATTGCAGCCAGGTTTGCTGGTGCGTGTAGTTTGCGAACGAATCAATTACCAGCACATCCTGCAATTTCTGTATTGTGTAGGAGAGATAGCCGCGCTGGTTCCCACCCGCACTGGGCAGGGAGAACGCGGCAAACATGTCCGTGCGGTTCTGCTCGCCAAAAAAGACGCTCTCAGCCGTGTAAGTCTGCGCGCCAAGCTCGTAATATGGCGCGGCGAAGGTCTGTCCGTCCCGATCATACAGCACCTGCCCGGTGACGTTACCGGCGGCGCCCCAGGCGTCGGAGGCAGAATATGCAGGCCAGAGCTGGATGGACTCCGTTCCGTAAAAGCCGGGATCTGCGAGCCATTGGAAGTGGTGGAACACCTTCCAACGCTCCGGCGTGCCCGGAAGCTGCACCGCGACGCCCGTGAACCGCAGCTCATCCGTCTTCTCATGGAGTGTGATTTTATAGTAGGGCTCATCATCGTGCAAGCTGTGGTCCATCGTCTGCACCAAGACGCGCTGCGCACCCGCGCAGGCCATGAGGTCATCCTCGGTCAGATCATCTAGAATCGCTTCCGGGAAGCCGAGCGAAACAAGATTTTCCCGGATCGCATCCGCCTGCTCGCTTCCGGCGCGCTCCACCGGCGTCCACGCCATGGGATAGCGGCTTCCAAACAGAAACGCACAGGCGATTCCAATCAGGAGCGCTGCAGCAATCCCTGCGGCCAGCGCCCGATCCGGCACGCGCACCGGCGCGGCCTGAATGGTGTATCCGGCCTCATCCAGTTCTTTGGAGAGCCGGAAGAGATTGCGGATGATGCAGATATATGCGACGATGAGGAAGCCGGCGATGATGAGCCCTTCGTATTGCAGCAGGGCGAGCGCGCAGAGCAGCGCATACCAGATCATCAATGCGGTCGCGCCGCCGGTGTGCGCCGGTAAACCGGCTTTCTGCTGCACGGCTCTGAAGCCCTGCCGGAGGCAGATAATCAGAACAAAATTCAGCGCCAGACTCAGGGCGGTCAGTCCCTGAAACAGTGGGGTGCTGTACGCTGCGCTTTGATAGATGGTTGCGTTCAGAATCAGCGTCGGGAAAAAATATGCCGCGCGGATGAGGGTGAGCACATAGCAGCTTTTGAACCAGCCGTTTTCCCGGCGCAGCGTTCGGAATCCCAACAGCGACAGAATGAGGCCAATTGCCGGGAGAATGTAGTTCAGACACCAGAAGTTCAGCGTGACGACAGTGAGCGCAAGCCCGAAGAGCGCGCGATTCATCGCGCTGCGCCAGGGCGTTACTTCCGCGACGACATCATCCGGTGGCAGCTCCGGCAGGCTGTTTTGCAGCAGGGAGTCGAAGTCCTGCTCACACATGTTCTTCACCTCCCAAGGCCTTCCGCAGACGTTGCTTCAGCCGGTAAATCCGACCCTCCACGGCGCGCTCTGTCATGCCGAGCTCGGAGGCGATTTGCGCGGTGGTCTGCAAGTAGTAGTATTTTCTGTAGAACAGCGTCCTGTCCTTCGGCGATAGCGCCTGCAGCGCCTAGTGCAATGCAGCCGTTTGTTCCTGCTGCAAAACCCGCTCCTCCGGCGTTGGCTCCGGAGACGGCGTCTCTGCAGAGAGTGCTGCCGGGTTGCTGTGCCATTGGTTCTGCCGCGCGTGATTCAGAGCTGCATTGCGCGTTAAGGCAGTCAGCCAGGCGCGCCACGTCCCGCGCGCCGGATCATAGAATTCGATCTTGTCCCAAATGCGCATGGCGGCTTCCGACAGGCAGTCATCCTGATCCTGCCGGTTGGGCAGAATTGGCGCAATGATATAGCGCATCAGCGGACCGTAGTGCTTCAGCAGTGCTTCCACGCCGCGCTCATCCCGCGCCCGAATCCACGCAATGATCTCCTGCTCCCGCACACGTGCGCCTCCTTTCTGCCAACAGCGTTGTTCTACCTCATTATACACGAAAAGACAGGAAAACCCACGGAGAATTTTGCGCCTGGCAGAGATGGAAGCCCAAAACCAGCGACACACAGACGTGTGCCGCTGGTTTTGTAACGTTACAATAGGATATAAAAAGTCGCCGCAAGCGATATAGAGCTTGCGGCGACGTGCGAAACAGTATGGATGCCGGCACAATAAAGTTTGTGCCCAAAACCAAACCGAAGCCCAACGCAGTGGGTTCGGTTTGGGGAGGAGGAGCAGCGGCATGAGCGCGCTCTGACTTTTATAAAAAGTCGGAGCAAGCGATATAAAGCTTGCTCCGACGTGGTGCTCCAGCGGGGATTCGAACCCCGGACACCCTGCTTAAAAGGCAGGTGCTCTGCCTACTGAGCTACTGGGGCGTGTTCGGTTATCTATCTACAAAATCGAAACGCGCGAAGCGGTTTTGATTTTGAAAGGAAAACAAGGCTGCCGGTCTATGGCATCGCACGTGTGCGATTGCATGACCCTACAGCGTTGTTTTGACGCTGTGGCTGGGATGGCGGGACTCGAACCCACGATATCAGAGTCAAAGTCTGGTGTGTTACCGTTACACTACATCCCAATGAACGGGATATATAAGGGGATTGGGATTTCTCCCAATCCCCATTTTGTGGGGTGGGTAAAGGGGCTCGAACCCTCGACACCCGGAACCACAATCCGGTGCTCTCCCAGCTGAGCTATACCCACCATAGATCTGAAATGGTACGCCAAGAGGGATTCGAACCCCCGGCCTACTGCTTAGAAGGCAGTTGCTCTATCCAACTGAGCTATTGGCGCGCATGCAATATTTGGCTGCCCGCCCAGAAGGTATGGAGCGGGTGATGGGAATCGAACCCACGTATCCAGCTTGGAAGGCTGGTGTTCT